>CAIQKV010000010.1 GCA_903872505.1 uncultured Opitutia bacterium | reverse complement strand
GCCATTTATGCCGTGGAAGTAGGGCGCTCCAACCGTGCCCAGCAAATGCCAATTTCTGCGCAGGCATAGGGTTCGCCACGCCCTCGCGCGGGCCCTTACCCTGAGGTGATTCGGAAGCGTATCCCCCCGGCCCCTGCGGCCAACCCAGCCATGAAATACGTCGTTATCTTCCACGCGAACCTCAGCTACGCGTATCTCACGCCCGACCGGTATGAATTCGTCATCCGGAAAAGCTACGAGATGCTGCTCGACACGATGCGGGAGGAGTTTCCCGACGTTAAGTTCGTGTTCGAGGCGTCGGGCTATACCCTGGACGAGATCGCCCAGCGCTGCCCGGACGTGCTGGCGAAGCTGAAGCTGGCCATCGCCGAGGGCCGCTGCGAGTTCATGGGCTCGCCGTACGCGCACCCGATGCTGCCGAACTTCCCCGCGGAGGACGGCGTCTGGGCCTTGCGGTTCGCCAACGAGGCGTTCCAGCGCCACCTCGGCTTCACGCCGCGCAGCTTCTGGAATCCCGAGTGCGGCTGGCGGTCGACCGTGCCGGCGCAGGCGCTCGCCGCCGGTTTCACGAATGTCATCGGCGACTTCGAGGCCTACAGCCGCTCCTGCGATGCGAACGGCATCCCGCTCCGGCCGGAGATCTACGCGAAGGAGCACACCAAGGACCGGGCGTTCTATCATTTCGGCTTCGCCTACGACCTGCCCGGGACGGAGCGGGCGATCCACTTTCCCTTCGCGGACATTGCCGGGGTGCCGCCGGGCAAGCTGCGCATGTTCCTGCGCACGGACCGGATCGCCCAGTTCGGCGTCCGGTATTTCATGGGCATGGAGGGCTACACCCTGGAGAAGTACCTCGCGCTGGTGCGCAAGTATTCCGAGCAGCCGGCGGGTGAATCGGAGGGCGCGCTCATCATCTTTGCGGACGACGCCGAGTATGTCGGCACCAACGGCTGGTTCCGCCTGAAGTACCAGAACAAACCGGACAACGTGTTCGAGGAGACGCCGGGCTCGAAGCAGAAGCTCATCGACCTGATCGGGGCGTGCCGGCAGATGGGATCGTTCTGCACCTTCGACGAGGCGTGCCAGCTGGCGCCGATGACGGAGCGCATCACCTTTGACGACGACCGGGCCTGGCATGGCGCGTACGCCTCGACCTGGGCGCAGACGCCGATGGCGCGTTTGCTGCGCCCCTGGCAGGACCTCGTGCGTGCGAAGCTGCAGCGCTCGCGGCTGCCGGCGGAGCGGTTGAAGCTGGCGTGGTACCACCTGACGAACTCGTACAACTCGGACGGGCAGTGGCCGCCGACGCTGCCGGATGCGCCGCACATCGTGCACCCGTTCAACTACGCCTACTGTTTCGACAACCTCCTGCGGGCCGAGCTGCTGGCCGGCGGGGTGGACCGCACCAAGCTCAAGACCGATCCCGCGGCCACGCTGCGCGAGATCCTGGGGCTGCAGGAAAACCTGATCCTGAAGAAGGCCCGGCGCTTGATCGCCTCGGGCAGTGTCGCGGAAAAAACCGCGGGCGAACGGGCGAAGACGCTGATCCTCACCGCGCGGAACCTCGACAGCATCAAGTCGGTGCGGAAGATCCTTTATCCCTCGGACTACCAGGTCCGCGCCGATGCGATGGTGGAGGCCCGCCGGGCCGTGGGCGGGGTCGAGATCGAGAAGACCGAGGACCTCACCGCCGCGAAACCGGCGAAAGCCAAGGGGAAAGCGGCCCGCAAATGAAGGAGTCGGCGGAACTGGTGCGCCAGGCGTGCGCCGGGCGGAAGCCCGCGCGGACGCCGATCTACGACCTGCTGGCCAACGACGCGGTGATCAGCCACTTCGCGGGCCGGCCGCTCGATGGGACCGACGATTTCGGGGCGCTGTGCCTCTCGGTCGCCAATGGCCTGGATGCCACGCGGTACCTCATCCCGCCAAGTCCGGAAGGGGCGACGAGTCGGGACCGGTGGGGCAACACCTTCACGCATCATCGCTGGACCAACTGGGTTTCCGATCATGCCCGGAAGGAAGTGGACGACTGGGTGCGGTGGTTGCCCGGCGAAATCGCGCGGCTCGAGGCGGAGCCCCCGGCCACGCCGGCCGCGCGCGAAGCCGAGCGGCAGGAGCAGATCAAGTTCAACCGGCGACTGGGCGGGTCGGTCTACATTGCGTGCACGCCCTCGACGGCGGTGAACGAGGCGATGTTCGGGTATCATTGCGGGCTGGAGATGCTGAGTTACCTCTGGGCCGATGAGCCGGATCTGGTGCTCCGGTGGTTCCGGGCGATCGAAGGCGCGCAGCAGCGCTACATCGAACGCACCGCCAACGCCGACCAGGCGGCCCTCGCCGTAATCTACAGCGACGTCGCGTTCAAGGGCCGGCTGATGTTTTCCGCCGATACCTTCCAGGCGTGGGGCTTTTATGACGACGTGGCCCGGATCTGTGCCGCCTGCCACCGAGCCGGGCTGCAGGTGATTTTCCACTCGGACGGCTACATCATGGACCTGCTGCCGGGCCTCGTCGCCGCGGGCATCGACGGGTTGAATCCGATCGAGAAGGCGGCCGGCATGGACCTCTACGAGATCCGCCGGCAATACCCGCAGCTCATCCTGGCGGGCGGCCTGGACGTCTCGCACCTGCTGCCGTTCGGGACCCCCGCGGAGGTCCGGCGGGAAACCCGGCGGATGATCGCCGAGACCGGGTCCGAGGGGCGGCTGCTGATCGGCAGCTCGACCGAGGTCGGGAACGATGTCCCGCTCGCCAACTACCTCGCGTTCCGCGACGAGGTGTTCGCGGGGTAGGCCGGCGCCCACCCGTTTCACCATGACCAAACGCGAAGTAGTGTCGGCGGTGCTGCGCGGCGAGAAGCCGCCGTATGTGCCGTGGGCCTTCTGGTTCACGTCCGAGGCCGCCGAAAAACTGTGCCACCATTACGGGATCGCGGCCGGCGACCTCGACGAGCGGGTGAACAGCCACATCCTCGGGGTGGGCGGCCAGATGGGACTGATGGAGGATCTGGGCCAGGGGCGCGTCCGCGACCGCTTCGGTGTCGTGTGGGACCGTTCCCAGGACAAGGACATCGGGATGGTGGAGGGCTGCCTGCTGCCCGAGCCGACGCTGGCCGGCTACCGGTTTCCGGACGCGGCCGATCCGCGCATCTTCGGGCCCATCGCGGGCGACATTGCGCGGCACCCCGACCGGTTCCGGATGTTCCCGATCGACTTCTCGCTCTTCGAGCGGGCGTGGTCGCTGCGGGGGATGGAGAATCTCCTGATGGATTTCATCGAGAACCCGCAGTTCGTCCACGACCTGCTCGACGCGATCACGGACCAAAATTTGGCGCTCATCAAAAACGCGCTCCGTTACGACATCGACGCGGTCTATTGCGGCGACGACTGGGGGCAGCAGCACGGCCTGATCATGGGCTATGCCGCCTGGCGGGAGTTCATCTATCCGCGGCTCCAGCGGCTGTATGGGGCGGTGCGGGCGGCGGGAAAATTCCAGGTCATCCACTCGTGCGGCGACGTGGACGAGCTGTTCGACGATCTCGCCGGCATTGGGGTAAACCTGTTCAATCCGTTCCAACCGGAGGCCATGGACGTGCGGGCGCTGCTCGAACGCTACCGCGGCCGGCTCGCGTTCTGGGGCGGACTCTCCACGCAGATCACGCTGCCCAAGAAGGGCGTCGCCGAGGTTCGCGCCGAGGCGCGGGACCTGCTGGCCCGGGGCCGGGCGGGAGGCTACGTGTTCGCACCGGCGCATGCCGTCGAAGGGGACGTCTCCCTGGCCAACATGCTGGCCTTTATCGAGGAAGCCCACGCGCAGCCGGGCTGCGCTGGCGGGAAATGAAGCCGACCCGGCCCGCCCACCCATGAAGCCGCCACGCTCCGCTGCCGTCCGCGCCCGGGAATTGCTCCTGCCGCGCGCGGTGGAGGACCGGCTGCGCAATTGGTGGGACGGCGGTGACCAGGAGCATCCGCTGATCCTGGCGACGGTGCGCCGCGCGGGGATGGAAGTACCCGAAACCGGCGACCTGAACCGGCATTGGCTGGACCGGGACTTCATCATCGAGCGGACGATGCGCGAGATCGACGTGACCGATTACCTGGGGGTGGCCGTGCCGTACCACTATGTGGATCATGGCTCCAGCGCGATGGCGGGCGTGCTCGGCTGCCCGCTGGTGTTTGTCGACCGGGAGACCATCTGGGCGGATCCCCGGTTCCAGACCCTGGACCAAGTGCTGGAGGCGTCCCTCGAACTCCACTCGGCGATCTATGAGCACATCACGGAGATCACGCGGCGCAGCGTGGCGCTCGCCCCGGGGCATCATTTCGTGGCCCCGTTCGCGCTGGAGGGAATGAGCGACCTGATGGCGGCGCTGTATGGCGGCGAGAACTTCATGATGGACCTGGTGGACCGGCCGGGCGACGTGGCACGGGCGATGGGGCGGTTGCAGGCGCTCTGGCTGCAGGCGTTCGCCGAGATCCAGGGACTCATCGGGAAAAGCGGCAATCCCGGCGGGATCGGCTGGGTGGGGGTCTGGGCACCCGGCAGCACGTTTCCCCTGCAGGAGGACGTGGCCTACAGCATTTCGGCGGAGATGTTTCGCACCTTCCTGATTCCGCACATCCGCGCCCAGATCGCGGCGATGGACTATCCCTTCTTTCACGTGGACGGCACCGGGATGATCCCGCACGTGGATGCGCTGCTGGAGATTGGCGAGTTGAAGGCGATCCAATGGCAGCCCGGCGCGGGGCACGAGCGGCTGGACCAATGGTACGGCCTGCTGCGGAAAATCCTGGCCGCCGGCAAGGCGCTGCAGGTTTACGCCCGGGCCGAAGAGGTGGATGCGCTGGTGCGCAATGTCGGCGCCGACCGGCTGCTGGTCATCGTGCGGGATTCGCCCCGCGACGAGGTGCTGCGGCTGGCCGAGCGCTATCCGTGCTGAGGCGGGAGCCGCGCCATCAGCGGCCGACACGGCCTTGGGACTGAACCTTGGCCACCGCGGCGCGGACGAGCTTTTCCAAGCCCTCGCGGGAAACGGACGGGTTGGCCGGAGCGCGCTGCCGCCGCAATTCGCACTCGCGCGCGGCCTCGGGATAGCCGCACTCGCCCAGGATGCAGGCCAGCTGGCCCTTGGCCTCCTCGAGCACCTCCTGCTCGTGCGGACCCATCGGATAGCGGGGACGCCCCGGATCGAATCCGCGCAAGGCCACGGCCGCCCGGAAACCCTCGGGGAAGTTGCCCGCGGCGAACATGGTGCTGATCAGCTCCTGGATTTTCAGCTGCACCCGCCGGCACTCGGCGTAATTGCCCGCCTTGAAATCATTGTAGATCTTCAGGATCACCTCGGGAATGATGCCGGAGCTCGCGATGGTGCCGCCGTCCCCGCCCATCATCAGGCTCGGGAACAGGATCTCCTCGGTGCCGGAAAAGCAGACGAAGTCCGGCCGGAGCGGCTTGATCTGGGCCAGCATCGTGCAGAACCGGGGGAAGTCCCGGCTGGAGTCCTTGATCCCGATGATCCGCGGGCAGTCCAGGGCCAGGCGTTTCACCACCGGCAGGCTGATCTCGTTGGAATACTGCGGAATGTTGTAGAGGAGGATGTCGATCGGGCTGCGCGCGGCGATGTCGCGGAAATAGTGCTCGATGCTCTCCTGGCTCACCTTGAAATAGTAGGGCCCGGTGAGGCTGACGGCGGCGCACCCCATGTCCGCGTACGCCTGGCAGGCCTTCAGCACGAGGTCGATGTTGGCCTCGGCGGCCCCGGCGAGGATGGGTACCCGCCCGCGGTTCTCGCTGGCCATGATCCGCACCACCCGCAGCCGCTCCTCGAAGCTGAGGCGGATGAATTCCCCGGTGCTGCCGTTGGGGTAGAGGCCGTGGATGCCCTTCTCGATGAGCCACGAGGTCAGGCGGCGCAATTCGTGCTCGTTGATCGTGCCATCACTGGCGAACGGCACGATGTTCGGCGTATAGATGCCTTGGATCTTCATGGAGTGCGGGCGGCCTGGCATGGTTGAGCAGGACTCATGGATAGAATCACGGCCGGCCGGCGGAGCACGAGTGAATAAAATCGGCGCGGCGGGCGGCCGGGGGCGCTAGCCGGCCCGGGGCAGGGCGGTGCCGTTGAATTCGGCGACGGCCTCGTACATCGCGACGATGTTCTGCGGCGGAACCTCGGGCAGGATGTTGTGCACGGTGTTGAAGACGAAGCCGCCGCCGGGGGCGAACACCTCGAGCTGCCGGTGCACGTGGGCCTTGACCTCGGCGGGCGTGGCGGAGGGCAGCACGTGCCGCGTGTCGCAGCCGCCGCCCCAGAAGCAGATGTCGCGGCCGAAGTCGCGCTTCAGGCGCTCCGGCTCCATGTTGCGGCAATTGGTCTGCACGGGATTGATCACGTCGAAGCCGGCCTCGATCAGGTCGGGCAGGAGGGCATGGATCGAGCCGCAGGAGTGCAGGAACGTCTTCATCCGGCTGTGCCGGTGCACGTAGGCGCAGAGCTGCGTGTGCCGCGGCTTGAAGAAGCGCCGGTACATGGCGGGCGACATGAAGGGCCCGCCATTGGTGCCGAGATCGTCCCCGAAGCGGCAGATGTCGGCGGTGTCGCCCACCGCGCGGCAGACTTTCTCCAGTCCGGCGAGGTGGCGTTCCATCAGGGCGTCGAGCAACGCCTCCACCGTCTCGGGCTCGGCCGCCAGATCGTAGAGAAAACCGTCCACCCGGCGTAAAAAAGTGCCCCACTCGAACAGATTGCAGCCGAAGACCAGCATCAGGGCCCGGTCTGTTGATTGCCTGAGGGCCAGGGTCCGCTGGCGTAGCGTGTCCCAGAAACCCGGGTCGCGGGCATGGTCCCACGGGCTGTGCACGAGGGCGGACCAGAGGATCCGGCCCATGTCCTGGTCGAGATCGCGGAAATCCGGCGGATAGCCGTCCAGGTAGGGGAAGCAGGTCTGGTCGAAGAAGGTGCCGCCGGCCGGCATGTGCGCGATGTCCGTGCCGTCGGGCAGCCGCGCGATGAACGAGCCGTCGGGCTGGCGCTCCGGGTGAAACCACGCCGGGTATTGTGCCGACTGGCCGTCGCCCAGGCGGAAATCATACCACGCGGCGGCCTCGGTGTTGAACGTCCGGCCGAGGTCGACGGCATCAATCCCGAAGCGGTCGAGGATCATCTCCTCCGGCTGGGCCAGTTGCTGCACGACATCGTAGACGCGCGTGGGGCCGCCCGTGAGGCCGAGATGCTGCTTCAGGCGCCCGTACGCGATGGCCGAGATGCCGGAACTCGGCGTGGCGCCAAGATCGACCGGCACCCGGTCGGGCGCACGGTGCGCAATGGCGGCAAGAACGCGTTCGCGGGAGGTCACGGGGGACGGCCGGGGGCCGCTGGTCAGTCGGTGTGGAAGACCTCTTCCATGTTGCTCCACCATTCGCCGGGGGCGCGACTGGCCAGGGGCAGCTGGCAGGGCTTGCAGCACTCCCACCAGCGCTGCGTGGTGGGGTCGGCCGCCATCCGCGCCATGTCGGCCTCGAAGTCGCTGCCGGTGTACTCGAAGTAGCTGAAGAGGCAGGGCTGTCCGTCGTCGAGCGTGCGCAGGTAGATCGAGTAGTTCCGAATGTGGCACTCCCGGATCATCTTGAGCACGTCGGGCCAGGCGGCGGCGTGGAGTTGCTTGTATTCCGCGACCTTCTCAGGCCGGAGTTTCAGGACACTGCCGTAGCGTTTCATGGGAAAAAGGGGCGGGGGGGGGCTCAGACGGCCTCGTCGTACTCCGCGAGTTTCAGCGGATAGTTCCCGTACTCGCGGACCAGTTTGACGATGTAGTCGTAGGTCTGGCCGGAAACGCCGCTGCTCACGGAGTGGTCGCTCTGGAAGATCAAGCCGCCGCCCTTGGCCGCGTTGAGCTTGCGCAGGACCTCGCGGCGAATCGCGGCCCGGTCGCCGCTCTCCCAGACCTGCACGTTGCTGTTGCCGCAGAAGCCCATGCGCTGGCCGTAGCGGCGGCGCAGTTCCAGCGCATCCATGCCCGCCTTCGCCTCGAGCGGATTGTAGGCGTCGACCTTGATGTCGATGTAGTCCTGGAAGATGGCCTGCACGTTGCCGCAGCCGTGGTAGATCACCGGCAGGCCGGCGGCGTGGGCGGCCGCGACCATCTGCCCGACCCAGGGCTTGAAATATTTCCGCCAGTACGCCGGCGAGAAAAACATGCCCTGCTTGTAGGCCACGTCGCCCCAGATCACGAGGCCGTCGAGCAGTCCCGCCCCCGCCTCAATCTCCGCCTTCGTCATGGCGAGATAATAGGCGCCCAGGCGGTTGATGACCTCGCCCATCTCGTCGGGAAACTCCCCCATCCACATCATCGTGTTTTCCTGGCCGATCAGCCGCGTGAGGCACTCGCTGACCTCGATGATGCTGCCGTAGACGGGGAAATCCGGCCGCAGGGATTTGACCGTGTCGAGCCACGGCGGTGAATTGCGCTCAAACCCGTCGCCGACGCCGGCGATCTGGTTGTCCCCGCCGCTGTGGAAGCGCCGCGGGTCATCGGGGGCGTCAAACTTGGCGCGCTGGAGTTTCTCAAAGGTATCGAGGTCCCACGCGCTCGTCTCCGGCATCGGCAGGGCGAAGTCCTTGCGCATGATCGCGCCGAAGCCCGTCCGCACCGTCACCTCCTGCGGCGTCTCGCTGAGCGTCTCGAACGGCCGGATCCACGGGTCCATGTTCGGCAGCGTGACGATCCAATCCAAGTCGTAATAGTAGTAGGGGTTGGCATCGGGGGGCAGCCCCAGGTCCTGCCGCCAGCGCCGGGTGAAGTTGCCCCAGAAGAAATCGCTGATGGGCACCCGGTCGGGCTCCTCATGCCGCAGCGCCTTGTTCAGGCGCTCGAGCTTGCGCAGGGTGTTTTCCTTGCGCGCGAGAGTCTCCACCTTGCCACCAACCGTGCTGAACATGCTCATGGGAATAGGGACGGGAAATTGAGCCGGGACTGCGTGCAATCTGGGGGAGTCCGGCGGCCGAGGCAATCACCTTGCCGCTACCACCCGAAAAACCCATTGCGAGCGCGGAGCCGGGCACCCAGTGTTCGCGGACAATTTCATGGTCCCAAGCAACTCCCAGCCATTTTCCCTGACGGGCCAGACCGCGCTGATCACCGGGGGCGGCACCGGCATCGGTTTCGCCGCCGCCCAGAGCCTGGCCGCCCTCGGGGCCCGCGTGATCGTCGCCGGCCGGCGCGAGAAGGAGCTGGCCGACGCGGTGCGCGAAATCGGGCCGTCGGCGTCCGCTCAGGTGCTGGATGTGGCCGAGCTCGCGGCGATCCCCGCCATCGTGAAGGGCCTGCGCGCGTCGCACGGGCCGATCGGGATCCTGGTCAACAACGCCGGCATCAACCTGAAGAAGCCGTTCGCCGAGACCAACGACGCGGAGTTGCTCCGGCTCCTGCAGACCAACGTGGTGGGCGCCAATTCCCTGACCCATGCATTGCTGCCGCAGTTGCGCGAGAGTGGGCGGGGCTCGGTCGTGTTCATCAGCTCGATGGCGGCGCTTTTCGGCCTGCCAAAGGTCACGGCGTATTCCATCTCCAAATCGGCGCTGACCGGCGCGGTGCGCTCGCTGGCGGTCGAGCTGGGCGAGCACAACATCCGGGTCAACGCCGTCGCACCCGGCTGGATCGACACCGAGATGACGCGCCGGGCGTTTGCGCATGACCAGCCGCGCAAGCAGAAGATCATCGACCGCACGGCGCTCGGCCGGATGGGCGAGCCGGCGGACATCGGCTGGGCGGTCGCCTACCTGTGCTCACCCGCGGCGAAGTTTGTCACCGGCACGATCCTCACCGTGGACGGCGGCGCGAGCATCGGATTCTGAGGACAACCGCCTGGCGCCAAGCCGGCGGGCGGGCGGGTTACGCGCCGCGGCTACTTCCCTGGTCCAGCCTCGTAGACCACGGGATTGAGCGGCGAGGCGGCGAGGTCACCCGGTTTCAGTCCCGGCAGCCAGGTGGCGAGGTCGACTTCCTGGTGCTTGTTTTCCGGCGGAACCACGCGCATGTCGGCGTCCATGTAGATCACGGTCATGACGGCGCGCGGCGCGTTGGACTGGTTGGGCCCGGCGCGATGAAACGTCCAGCCGTAGTGGTAGCTGACTTCGCCCAGGTCGAACGGCTCCTCCACCAGCGCATAATTGGAGACCTTGAAGGCGTCCTGCAGCTTGGCTTCGCTGTCCTCGCTGATCGCGAGATCGCGGCCGAACTTGAAGCGGTGGCTGCCGGCGCGGAAGGAAAGCGGCCCGAGTTCCATCGGCGTCGCCTGCAGCGGCACCCAGACCGTGCAGGTCTGCTCGCTCGAGAGCGGCCAGTAGTATTGGTCCACGTGCATTGGGGTGAGGCCGCCGCCCGGTTCCTTGTAGAGGGCCTGGTCGTGGTACAGCCGGACACCACGCACGCCCATGAGTTCGGCGGCGAGTCGGGCGAGCCGCCGGCTGAAGCAGAACTCGCGGACGACCTCGCTCTTGGTCCACAGGTTCATCACCTGGAGGAACGCCTTGCCGTAGGCGGTGCGCTCGGCGAGCGGCCGGGTTTCCCGGCTGAGGCGGCCGACCTGGTTGGTGATCTCGCGGCCGTAGTCGGCCAGCAGTGCGGGGCTGAGCACCTGCTTCAGCTTGATGAAGCCGTCGCGGCGGAATTGAGCCACCTGGGCAGGCGTGAGTGAATAGGGTGACTGGAGCTCGGGGAAGGCAGGCGAAAGCATGGTGGGGAGGTTCGGCGGCAAGGATCGTTCAGCCGGAGGCGTGGCGCGGGATGGAGGTCTGGACGCAAACCAGGCAGGTCACTTGACCGGCTTGAGAATAAGCTTCACGGCAACCCGCAGGGTGCCGCTCTTGCCGCGCTGGCGGATCGAGAGGCGGGGCTGGGTTTCGTCATGCCGAAGGCCGAAGCGCACGAGCTCGCGGCGGAGTTCGTCGATGGCGCGCCGGGCCGGATCCATGAGCGGCAGGTGTTCGATGACTGCCTCGGTGCCGGGCGGAATGGTGATCTCGGCCCGGCCGCGCCGGCCCTCGATGATGACCTTGTCGCCCTCGCGCCGCATCGGGAGCGTCGTCGTCCAGTTGAACACTGCGCCCTCGCCCTGTGCGACGGCCCAATCGTCCGTGATGACAATCTGGTCCGGGGTGGGGGATTCCCAGGTGCGCTGCCATTTCGTGAACCAGCCTTCCCAGCCGGCGGTGACGTCCATGGTCGCGCGGAAGGCGGTCTCGTCGCCGCGGCCGATCGCGTTGATATTGGCGTTGATTGGATTGCTCGGCCGGGCGCGCAACCCGAGCGACCACGGAGTGAGCATGTTGTGGCGCTGGGCGGTCTTGAGCTGCTCGACGAGCGGGTTGCTGTAGTCGACGACGCCGAAATCCTGCGCAAAGGTGTCGCCGGCGAACTCGAGGACAAAGCTGCCCTTGTCCTCGTGCGTGTGGCTCGCGCCGGCCTTGTTGCCCATGAGGAAAAGCTTCACCAGTTCGCCACCCAGGCGGCGCACGGAGCAGGTCATGCCGGTGTCGGGCATGTCCACGAACGGACGCAGCGGCGGGCCCTCGGCGGGAATGTCGCGGGACATGCCCATGGCGAGAAGCGAGGGCGCGGCGCCGGCCCGCTTGAGCTGTTTGCGATACATGGTGACCCAATGACTGTCGGGCAGGTAGGCCGCGAGGTAGGCGAGCGCCTCGGGGAACGAATACATCGCGTCACAGATCAGGATCGTGTCCTGGCGGTCGTCGGTCGAGTAGAGGACCTCCGCCATCAGCGCGGTTTTTTTCATTTGAACCGGCATCAGCTCCTGAAGCGATTTGCCGCGGGCGCGGGCATAGAGGTGCAGGGCGACAAACGCCTGCCGTGCGACCCAGGTGAAGTAGGTGGGGCCTTCCACGTAGCCGCCGTCGGGCAGCAGGACGCGGTGGAGATTTTCCAGCAGGTCCTTGGCGGCCAGGTCGGTGTAGGGCGTGACGCGCGACGGCACCGGCCGCGGGTGGGCCTCGCAGCGCACGGGCATGGTGCGCTCGAGGAGGAGGTAGCCGAGGATGCGCCCGGGGGCGAACCAGGCGAGCTGGTTGCAGTGGAACAGGTACTCCCACCACCAGGTGTTGAAGTTCAGGTGCCCGATGCCCTCCTCGGCGATGCGCCGCAGGACCAGCTGGCGGCCGAGGTCGGTGAACCACTCGCCGCACAGGTCGAGGATCAGGGCGGTCTCGAACACGCAGATGGATTGGACGAAGCTGCGCTGCTCCCACGTGCTGCCGGGCATGTAGCACACGAAGCTGTCGTCCCAGCGCTCGCAGTGGGCGATGCTGAGGGCGAAACGCGCGGCGAGCCGGCAGAGGGCCTTGTCCTTGAAGAGCACGCCGGCCTGGGCGGCGTTGGGGCCGTGGATCGTGAGGACCTTGCCGTGGTCGCGCTCGCGACGGAGCGTGTTGGAGTTCCAGAAGCTGACGTGCTGGCCGATCAGGCGCTCGGGCGGGACGGCCCGGGCATCGACCGCCGCCTCCCGCATGGCGTCGGCGGCGGGCGAGTCGGCAAACTCACGGCGCACTGCCTCGAGTTCGTCGGCGTTCAGGAGCAGGCCGTAGGCGGGTTGGAAGGTGGGGGTGAAGTCCTCCGGCTGCAGGTATTTCTCCCAGCGCTCGTCGTAACCCTGCCATTGCGCGAGGTGGATCGGCAGGCGGGTGGTGCTCTGCAGCACCATCCAGTAGATCCAGGCGTCACCGGCGGCGGCCTTCGGATAGTGCGCCTCGATCGTCAGCGACATCACGCGCGTGGCGCCCTCGAGCGGCAGCCACTCCTCGCGCTTGAAGGCCCCGTAGGGTTCGCCGCGGCGGGTGCGGGGCCCGGCGTCGGTCTCGGCGTGCAGCGTGAAATAACCGCCCTCGGGAATGGCCGCGTTGACGATGATGCGGTCGTAGCCGGAGCAATCGAGCTCGCGGGCGCGGAAGAACCGCACCACGCGGCCGTCGGCCGCCGGCTTTTCCCAGGCGCACTGGACCCAGAGCCAGTTCTGCCAGAACTTGAAGCCCGTGACGCCTTCGCCGGTCACGGTCCACTGGCTGAGTTCGCTGAGCTGGGGATCGTGAAAGGGCTCGATGACGGCCTCGGCGCTGTTGATGGGGATGGTTTTCATGGGGAGGGAAATGGACTAGGGAGTGTCTGCAGAGGTAGCTACGAGCGTGAGCGAGTGGAG
>CAIQKV010000009.1 GCA_903872505.1 uncultured Opitutia bacterium | reverse complement strand
GGTGAGACGGCCACTCGCTCACGCTCGCAGCTACCATTCAGCCGGTGGCTCGACGCCCAACTTAGCTCAAGCGCGGGACAGGCGGAAGCGGTGGAGCTGGCCGTCCTTGGGATCGGGGACGGTGACCTCGAGGCGGAAGCCGCATTTCTTCAGGACGCGGATCGACGGCAGGTTGTCGGGGCGGACCATCGCGAAGATTGTCTTCACGGTTGGCCGGGCGAACGCCTCGGCGACCATGAGGCAAACGCCGGCGGTGGCGTAGCCGTGGCCCTGGTGGCGGGTGCCGATGCCGTAGCCGACCTCGACGCCCCGGGGATCGTCGGGCGTCGTCTTGAACCGCGCGGAGCCGACGATGGCGCCGGTTTCCTCCGCCCAGAAAAGCCGCGGGACAAACCAGGCCGCGGCGGCAGGGTGGGCGGCGATGCTTTCCAGCGCGCGCTCCAGCACGATCGGGGGCGGCGCGGCATCGTCGTCGCAGTCCCGGCCGGGTGCGCGCCAGACGCCCGCGCCGGTGGCCAGGGCCTGGCGCAATTCCTCCGGTGTCGGGATGATCAACCGCATGCCGACTCACCCGTAGGCCCCGATGGGATGGAAGCCGAGCAGGCGCTTGCGGCGCGGATTGGCGCGCGCGATGACGTCCTCGGGCATGTGGTAATTCACGTGCGGCCAGTAGCGCAGCGAGACCCAGCGGCGGGCGAACGGCGTCTGGATCACCCAGCGGGTGCGGCCCTGGGAAAGGTTCGGGCCGCCGCGGTGCCAGGTCTGGTCGTTCCAGAGCACGAGCGTGCCGGCCTTGCCGACCGAGCTCACCATGCCGCGGCCCTCCCAGGTCGGGTTGCCGCTCGCGTCGTTGTCCTCGGGCCGCATCGAACGGCCGGCGCGGTGGCTGCCGGGGATGAACTGCGTCGGGCCGAGCTCCTCGTCCACGTCGCAGAGGTAGTAATTCATGTTGATGACGAACGTCGGCATCGGGATCTGCGGGTCGAGCTTCATGCCCTCGGGCAGGGGAAACCGGCAGGCGTCATCGAGGTGCCAGAAGGAGATCGTCTTGCCGGGAGAGGTCCGCAGGCCGGTCTCGGCGATCATGTGGCAGTCGTCGCCGAGCACGGCCTCGGCGAACTGCGCGATGCCGGGATGGTCGATCAGCGCCTCGAATTCCTCGCCATGCTCAAACATTTTCGGGCGCCAGATGTCCTGCATGTGGTAGATCTCGGCTTCCGGGGAGAACTGGTTGAAGACGCGCTCGAGCCCGGTGCGCAGCGTGGTGACCTCGGCGGGCGTGAGCATGTCGGGCAGCACGAGGAAGCCGTCGCGGTTGAACTGGGCGAGGAGTTCGGGAGTGGGGACGACAACGCTCATGGGAAAAAGATGAAAGAAGAAAGGAGAAACGGGTCTTACTTGCCGCGGGACTTGAGCAGGTCGGTGACGAGGTGGCCGTCGATGCGGAGGCCGTCAATGTTGCAGTCGCTGATGTCGACGTTGGTCAAGTTGACGTTGGTGATTTTCGTGCCGGTGAAGTTGATGTCATCGAACCGGCTGCCGGCGAGGTTGATGTCAGTGAACCGCGCATTCGCCAGATTCACATTCCTGAACTCGGCATCGGGGATGTTCGACTGAGTAAGGCTGAATTTTCCGCTGATTTGGGTGAGGTCCATGGGGGTGAGGTTTTCAGGCGGGCCAGGTGGGTTCGTCCTTGTACGGGCGCTCGGGCATGCCGCGGGTGAGGTCGGCGATGGCGGGACGCTGCTGCAGCAGGAGGGCGTGGCGGTCGAGTTCCTTGGCGGTGACTTTTCCCGCGGGGAAATAGCGGAACGTGAAGGTATGCTCGCCCTGGTCCTGCCAGGCGTAGTGCTCGAGCTTCTCGGGCAGGATCTTCGGGTCGTGGTGGGCGAACGGGCACGAGCGCAACAGCGTGAGGTGCACGGCGGTCGGGTCGCCGCTGATGGCAAAAACCTCCGGGGCGACGAGGCCGGCGCGCTCGCCGCCCGGGAGCTTGAGCAGCGAACGGTCGCGGAGCGGGAGTTCCCGGCCGTCGCTGGCGCGCTCCAGCCCGCCGCCGGGAATGCCGTCCTCGCGGCTGGCGATGGCGGCGCCCGGCACCCACGAGAGCCGGAGCAGCTTGTGGTGCTCGTGCCAGGTGACGCGCAGGCGCAGCTCGTAGAAATCCTCGCCGAGGTAGCGGCGCCAGTCGGCGCAGATGCGGCTCTCGCCGATGGTGCCGTCCATCCGCCAGGCATGGCGGACCGGGCCGGCCTCGACCTGCACGGGCTCGCTCCAGTGCGCGTGGTCGACCTGCGGGCCGGCGAACCGGTCGAGGTTGTGCGACCACGTGTCGGACTTGTCCTCGATGAGCTTCAGCTCGGGCAACTCGCAGACGTGGTCGACGGCGGCGGGCTGCAGGGTGCCGCTGCCGTTGGGGGCGGTGAAGAGCGTGAACTCGGGGCTGGCGCCCCGGAGCGCGGCGGTTTTGCCGGCCGGGTGGCGCGCGATGCGCAGCGTGTGGAACGCGCCGGCGGCGATTGTTGCCGGAAACAGGATCCGGATCGTGTCCGGCATCAGCGTCTCGGGCTCGATGACCTGGTGAGGGACGAGCCGGTTGCGCTCGTCGAGCAGGCACCAGTCCGGCTTCCAGTGCGTCCACTCGAGCCACGGCTCGTGCTCGATGAAGTCGGAGAACTTCTCGCCGGAGAAATTGGCGAGGACGATGCGCTGGCGCGGGTCCGCGGGCAGGGCGTGCGCCTTTTTCCGGAACGCCTCGCTGAGCACGGTCTCGGCCGCGGCCTTGACGCCGGCGAGCTGGTCGTCGGCGGCGCGCGCGGCGCCGGGCGTGCAGCTGCCGCCGAGCGTGTCGTGGAACGAGTTGAAACAGAGCGTCCGCCACGACTCGCCGAGCCCGGGCGCGGCGGCGGCGCGCGCGGCCGGCGGGGCCTTGGCGAGGGCGCGCTGGGCGAGGGCGAGCATGTTCTCGGCGCGGCGCACGCCGAGCTTCACCGGGCGGTGGCCGGTGTAGCAGCCGATGGCGTGCATCTGGAGCTCGCCGGTGACGAGCGGGAGATGCCGCAGCTGGGGCTGCAGCGCGCGGAAGAAGCGCTCGGGCGAGGAGAACTCCAGGCGGGCGCCGGGGATGGCGTCGCGGTTGGCACGCACCCACTCGATCATGTGCTCGTTGGGGCCGCCGCCGTGGTCGCCGACGCCGAGGAAGCACATGGTGTGCGTGACGCCGTTGGGCAGCGGGGCGAGGGAGCCCTCGACCCACTCGAGGTTGGGCGGGAAGATCGTGGCGTAGCCGTGGGAGATGCGGAAGGTGTTGACGGTCTTGCCGCCGGGGCGGCCGCGCCAGCGGAAGATGTTGGCGGGGAGCTTCGTTTCGTGGGCCATGGGGCGCATCATCACGTAGTGCTGCTGGCCGTGCGCGGCGAGGACGTCGGGCAGCGCGGCGGTGTGGCCGAAGGAGTCGACGTTGTAGCCGATCTTCGGGAAGAGCCCGAGGTGCTGCTCAAACCACAAGCGGCCGAGCGCGATCTGGCGGTGCATGTTCTCGAGGCCGGGGAGGTTGCAGTCCGGCTGGATCCACCAGCCGCCAACGACGGACCAGCGGCCGGCGCGGATGTGGGCCTTGATGCGTTTGAAGAGCGCGGGATCGTGGCGGCGCACCTGCTCGTAGACCCACGCCTCGCCCCGCGTGAAGATGATGTCGGGGTGGCGGTCGAGCGTGCGGCACATCGTGTAACACGTGTTGAGGGCCTCATCGACGCCGGCCGTCCAGGGCCAGAGCCAGACGGGATCGATGTGGGCGTTGAAGACGATATGGACGGTGCGCATGGGGAGGGGAAAAAGGTCGCGGGACAACGGGACGGGGCGGGCCATCTCTTGGCAGAACCGGGAGGCCGACCGCAAGCCGCATGCGTCCGCCTTCGCCAAGGCTATGGCGGACAGGGGCGATGACGCGCTCAGTCTTAGGGTGGGGCGTTCTATGATTCGCAGTGAAGACGCCAATCGAGCGTTCTATTCAGACCTGCGGGGCTTCTTTAGCTTCCAAAGCATCTCGGCTTTTCTGCCGAGCAGCCAGAAACTGACGCCAAGGATCGCAAAGAAAATGGCCTTGTGCAGGCCGTCCCAGAAATACTGGAAGAACGCAGTGTAGAGGTTGATGAAGAAGAAGGTCAGCCCGAAGCCCCGCAGCACGGCGTCGTCTTTCTCCAGCGCCCGGGCGACCGCGACCGCGGCAACGGCACCGAAGAGAATGGCCCAGATGAGGCAGTCCCACTTGAAATCACTCACATTGAAATGGTGGGCGCTGCTGCCCCAGATAGAGAGGATCCACAGTGAAATGAACACATGCAGCAGTCCGACAACGCGGGTGACGCCGTTCACAAATTGCAGCTTTTGGATCAGCCCCGAAACCGGCTGGCTTCGTGCTGCACCTAGCCATTCGGCGCCGGCCACGAGTCCCAGGCCGTAAGCCAGCGACAGCACCGGGGTGTCCTCCCACAGGTAATACCCGCCCATCATGTAGTCGGTGCCGGAGCCGATGGCCGAAGAAAGCGTAAAGAGCCCGTAGCACCAGACGAGCTTTGACTCCAGCCAAGCGCCGAGGATGACGTAGGTCAGACCCGCTAGGGCCAGCAGGTAGGCGCTATGAGCCAAGGAAGGCAGCGCGAACGAGAGGCAATACACCGCACCAGCGATTCCCATGACCGCAAATGTGAAGATAGCCTCGGTGCTATAGATCCGGTCGGGGAACCTCTCTCGGCGCTTGAGACCCAGCCAAATGATTACGCCGGACAACGCGGCGAGCGCCCCGCAGCGCACCGCCGGTGGCGCCTTGAAAAAGCGCGCCAGGATCAGGACGAGGCGGTCAAACAACCGCATAATGGCCTCATCGAAAAGTGCAGCAGACACGGAGATCACGATGCAGATGATCGCGACGACGAACGAGTATCGGGCAAGCCTCCGCCAATCGAACGGGATCGGCTCGATCTGGGCGCGAATCCTCGCCGCAGTCCCGGCGTCGAGAACTTCCTCCCGTTCCAATGAGCTCACCGCCTCCAGTACTATCTTCGCCTTCTTCTTCGGGAGTCGCATAAGGGATGCTCAGGAAACGAGGGAGGGGTATCGAGGCTGGCTTGCCAATAGCCATCTAAAGTCATTCCGCGCCCAATGTCGCGCCAAGAAACATGGAGCGAAATTGGACGTTTGTATCCGTCCGTCCTCCTTCTTACTTCGCCAGGCGCTTGACCACGGTGGTGAAGGCGCGGCCGACTTTTTCCACGTAGGCGTCGGTCATGGCCTCGGTGATCCGCAGGGTCAGGCAGTCGGTGAGGATGGCCTCGGCGACGGGGCAGGAGACGGCGCGGTAGTCCATCTTGGTCAGGCCGGCGTCGCGCACGGGCCAGGCGCCGCCGAAGAAGTTGTGGTTCCGGAACACCGGGTACTGGTAAACCGGCCGCGGGATGTAGCCGGCGCCGCAGGCCACGCCCTCAGCGGTGAGCGCGGCGGCGAGATCGGCGCGTGGCACGCGGAAGCGCGCCAGCTCAAGGCGGAGCATGTAGAACCAGTAGCTGTGCGTGTCGCCCTTGGCGACGACGGGCAGGAGCACGCCGGGCGCGCCGGCCAGCAGCGACGTGAGCAGCTCGCCGGTGCGGTTGCGCCGGGCGACGATGGCGTTGAGCTTGGTGAGTTGGGCGGTGGCGACCGCGGACTGCGGCTCGCTGATGCGGTAGTTGGGCGCCAGCTCCTCGGGGTCGCGGCCGCCGGTGACGCGGTCGTAGGACTTGTCGCCCCATTTCGAGAGGCCGGGGCCGTACACCTCGCTGTTGGTGGCGACCATGCCGCCGTCCCCGCAGGCGATGTGCTTGAAATCGTTGAACGAGAAGCAGGCGAAATCGCCGACCAGGCCGACCGGCGTGCCCCGGTGCTTCGCGCCCCACGACTGCGCGCAATCCTCGATGAGGATGAGCGAGTGCTCCTTGGCGATCGCGGAGAGCGCGGTGAGGTCGCAGGCATTGCCGGCGAGGTGGACCGCCATGATGGCGCGGGTCTTGGCAGTGATGGCGCGGCGCACGGCGGCGGGGTCCAGCTGGTAGGTGCGCGGGTCGAGGTCGGCGAACACCGGCACGCCCTGCTGGAAGAGGATGCCGATGACCGAGCCCATGTCGGTGATCGGGGCGACGATGACCTCGTCGCCCGGGCGCAGGCGGAGGGCGGAGACGGCGATGTGGAGGGAGGCCGTGCCGGAGGAGCACGGGTGGCAGTACTTCAGCGGGTAGTGGCGGCGGAATTCCTCGACGAGCGCGGTGGTCTGCGGGCCCTTCCAGTAGAAGAGCGACGGCTGCCGCACCATGGCGGTGAGCCGGGTGAGTTCCGCGTCGCCCCAGCGCTGCGGGAGCGGAAGCGGCTCATCGACGATCGGCGAAGGGACGGGCGAGGCGGCGGGAGTGCTCATGGTGGCACAAGCTAACCCGGCGGCCGGAAAAGTTCAAATTTTGAAGAACCGGCGGGCGTTGGCGGTGCCGATGAGGGCCTTGGTCCGGGCGGGAAGGTGGGCGCGCCGGAGCTTGTCGGCTTCGCCGCGGGTGGAGAAGAGGGGCGTGCACGTGCCGAGCATGATCCGCCGGGCGGGCAACTTCGGCAGCAGGTGCTCGAGGGTGTTGGTCGTCTCGCAGAAGGAGATCTCGGCGGAGAAGTTGGCGTGGTCCTTTGCGAGCTGCTCGACCTCGCCCATGCCGATGCCGGTGAAGAGGACGTGGTGGGAGGGGAAGCGCCCGAGGAAGTGCGCGAGCTGCGGCACCGGCACGCCCGTCATCCGCAGGGCGAAATACTTGTGGCGCTCGTCCTCGAGGCGGACGTTGAGGATCAGCCGGAGCTTCGCCTTGGCCAGCGCGGCCATGAAGCCCGTGAGGTGGCCGGCCCGCAGCGTGTAGTTGTGGTAGTTGGGGAGGATCTTGACGGCGCGGAGGTCGGCGGCGGCGCGGCATTCGGCGAGCTGCTCGGGCCAGGTGGGCAGCGCCGGGTTGAGGATCGGCACGGGCAGCAGCGCGGGCGTGCGCCGGACGGCGGCGAACAGCTTCCGGTTGGCCGGCATCGGGTCGGGCAGGAAGACGGCGCCGAAATGCGACACAAGCGCGCGGCGGATGCCGCTCTGCGCGAGATGCGCGACGAGCGCGGGGCCGGAGTATTCCGGGACGGGGGTGAACGGCCAGGGGCCGAGGTTGACGTTGGTATCGATGAGCATGGCGCGGGGCTCAGTTGAGGTTGAGCTTAAGCAGGCGGGCGGTGTTGCCGAACAGCATCCGCTGCTTGTCGGCGGCGGAAATCCTGGCGCCGAGGATGCGGCCGATGGTGGCGCTGTTCTCCCGGATGGGGAGGTCGGAGCCGTAGAGCACGTGGTCGGCGCCGAGGTGCTCGGCGGCGTACTCGATCAGGCCCTCCTCGGGATAGCCGCCGGAGGTGTCGACGTAGAGGTTGGGCAGGCCCTTGGCCTCGAGCACGCCGCGGAAGCCGATGCCGGTGAGGTGGGCCATGATGACCTGCACGTCGGGATTGCGGCGGGCGAACAGCGCGGTGGTGCTCGGGTCGCTCTGGTGCCGGCTGTTCTTGATGTTAACGACGCTCCAGCTGTGCTGCAGCACGGGCAGGTGGAAGGTGCGCGCGGCCTTGGCGACGTGGCGCATGCTGGGGTGGGCGGCGTTGTTGGCGATCTCGAGCTTGATCCCGCGGAAGCCGGGTTGCGCGACGCAGCGCTCCACCTCGCGCATCACGGCGCGCTCGCCGAGGAGCGGGTTGAGGTAGCAAAACGCCGTGAAATAGTCGGGGAAGAGGCGTGCGACCCGGGCGGTGTCGTCGTTGATGTGGCGCAGCTGCGCGGCGTTGGGCGTGGGGCCGAAGAGCAGCACGTCGCCGAGCACGATCATGTGCACGATGTCGAAGCGGCGGCCGTGGGCGATCCAGCGCCGGAGTTCGGCGGGGGTGCGGCCGCGTTTGCTGAAAACCGGATGGGTGTGGACGTCGATGATGCGCATGGGAGGTCGGCCCGGCCGGGCCAAGAGAGGGAGGGTGCGGGAGAGAAAACGGAGTGACAAGACCGTTCGCGGCTCGCACAGTCCGGCCTGATTTTTATGCCCACCACCCCGCTCAACGACCACGATATCGAACAGCTGCTTTCGACGCCCACGCCCGGGGCGGTGGCGGCGGTGAAAGCGCTCGACGGCGACTTCATGGTGCTGGGCGTGGGCGGCAAGATGGGCACGAGCACCGCGGTGATGCTGCGGCGCGCGCTCGAGGCCGCGGGCAAGTCGGCGAAGGTCTACGGCGTCTCCCGCTTCAGCCGCCCCGAGGCCAAGCGTGAGCTGGAGCAATGCGGCGTTACCGCACTCTCGTGCGACCTGGCCGACGCGGCCCAGGTGGCGAAGCTGCCCGAGGTCGCCAACGTGGAATACCTGGCAGGCCAGAAGTTCGGCACCGACTCGGCCCCGGACGAGACCTGGATCCAAAACACCTACGTCCCCGCGCTGGTGGCGCAGAAGTTCCGCGCCTCGCGCATCGTGGTGTTCTCGACCGGCTGCGTGTATCCGTTCACCCCGGTGGCCGGCCGCGGCGCCACGGAGGCGACGCCGCTCGCGTTCCTGGGCGAGTACGCCAGCACCTGCGTGGGCCGCGAGCGCGTGTTCACCCACTACGCGCGCAAGTTCGGCACGAAGCAGCTGATGTTCCGGCTCAACTACTCGGTCGAGCTGCGCTACGGCGTGCTGGTGGACATCGGCCAGCGCGTGCTCGCCGGCCAGCCGGTGGACATCACGATGGGCGTGTTCAACCTCATCTGGCAGGGCGACGCCTGCGCGCGTGCCATCCAGTGTCTGCAGCACGTCGCGAACCCGCCGAAGCTCCTCAACGTCACGGGCGCGGAACAAATCACCCTCCGCGACACTGCCGAGCGGTTCGGCAAGCTCTTCGGCCGCGCGCCCGTGCTGACCGGCACGCCGGCGGAGGCCGCGTGGCATTCCGACGCCAGCGAGTCCATCCGGCTGTTCGGGCCGACCACCAAGTCGCTCGACGAGATGATCGCGATGGTCGCCGACCACCTGCGCGCCGGCGGCAAGCTGCTGGGCAAGCCCACGCACTTCGAGACCCGCGATGGCAAATTCTGACCATGGACCTCCGCGCCCACCTCCTCGCCGGCCACGTCATCCCCGCGCAACCGCTCGCGCTCGACGCCAACCGCAAGTTCTCCGAGCGCCACCAGCGCGCCATCACCCGCTACTACGTGGCGGCGGGGGTGGGCGGGCTCGCCGTCGGCGTGCACTCGACGCAGTTCGAGATCCGCGAGCCGCACCACGGGCTGTTCAAGCCGGTCCTCGAGATGGCCGCGCGCACGATTGACGAGGAGCTGAAAAAGACGCCCCGGCCGTTCATCAAGATTTCCGGCGTCTGCGGCCGCACCGAGCAGGCGGTGAAGGAGGCGGAGCTGGCGCGCTCGCTCGGCTACCAGGCCGGCCTGCTGAGCATGGCGGCGTTCAAGAATGACCCGGAGGAGGCGATGATCGCGCACTGCCGCAGCGTGGCGGAGATTTTCCCGATCGTGGGCTTCTACCTGCAGCCCTCGGCGGGCGGCCGGCTGCTGGGCTATTCGTTCTGGAAGAAATTCGCCGAGATCCCGAACGTGATCGCGATCAAGATGGCGCCGTTCAACCGGTACCAGACGATCGACGTGATGCGCGCGCTGGCCGAGTCGGGCCGCACCGACATCGCGCTCTACACCGGCAACGACGACAGCATCGTGGTGGACCTGCTCACGCCGTTCACCTTCGAGCGCAACGGCCGGAAGGTCACGCGCCGGATCGTCGGCGGGCTGCTGGGCCACTGGGGCGTGTGGACGCGCAGCGCGGTGCAGCTGCTCGAGGAGATCAAGTCGGTGCGCACGTCGGCGACGCTCGACGCGCGCTGGCTCGAGCGCGCCATCGCCGTGACCGACATGAACGCGGCGCTGTTTGACTCGGCCAACGGCTACCGCGGCTGCATCCCGGGGATTTTGGAAGTGCTGCGCCGCGGCGGGCTGGTGCCGTCGATCAACTGCCTGAATCCGCACGAGGTGCTCTCACCCGGCCAGGCCGAGGAGCTCACGCGCGTGGCGAAGTTTTATCCCGAGCTGACGGACGATGCGTTTGTCGCGTCGAACCGTGACAAGTGGCTGGCCTGAGTTCGCCATGAACGCGCCGGCAACACTCGAGGAACTGCTGGCGCAGATGGTCTCGTTTGACACCGTCAACCCGCTCTTTGGCGGGAAACTCGGCGGCGAGGAGGCGCTGGCGGCGCACTTGGAAAAACTCGCGCGGGGCTGGGGACTCAGCACGCGGCGCGGCGGGGTGGAGGGCAACCCGGCGAGCAACCTGATTGTGACCTGCGAGCCGGTGCCGGGCGGGGAGTGGCTGCTGTTCGAGAGTCACCTGGACACCGTGAGCACCGCGGGCATGACCGTGGCGCCGCTGGGCGCCCAGATCGAGGGCGGCAAGCTGTACGGCCGCGGCGCGTGCGACACGAAGGGCTCGGGCGCGGCGATGCTCTGGGCGCTGCGCGAGTACGCGCGCGATGCGCGGCGTCCCCGGAACGCGGCGCTGGTCTTTGTGGTGGACGAGGAGGCGCGGATGACCGGCGCGCAGGCGTTCGCCAAGAAGGAGCTGAAGGAGTTTCTGCCCAAGGTGCGCGGGGTGATCGTGGGCGAGCCGACGCTGCTGCGGCCGGTGGTGGCGCACAACGGCGTGATCCGCTGGCGGACGATCACCTGCGGCCGCGCGGTGCACTCTTCGGACCCGAGCAAGGGTGTGTCCGCGATCTCCGCGATGCTGAAGGTGGTAGAGACTTTGGAGTCGAAATATGTGCCGTCGGTGACGCGGACGCACCCGCTGACCGGCCGCGCGGCGGCGAGCGTGAACACGATCCGCGGCGGCACGGCGGTGAACATCATTCCCGCGCAATGCGAAATTGAGTGTGACCGCCGCACGGTGCCAGGCGAGACGGCGGAGCAGGTGCTGCGGGAACGCGATGCCGTGCTGGCCGGGCATGCCGTCGAGCACGATTCACTCTACGTTGTGCCGGCGATGGACGCCGCGCTGGGCAAGGATTTTCACCAGTGGATCAGCCCGGTGCTGACGCGCCATGGCTGCGACGCGACGGGGCGCGGCGCGCCCTATGTGACCGATGCGAGCCACTACGCCGCAGCCGGCGCACCGAGCATCGTCTTTGGCCCCGGCGACCTCGCCCAGGCGCACACGAAGGACGAGTTCGTCGCGCTCGATCAGCTCAACCAGGCCTCGACGGTGTATCTGGATTTGCTGCGAGTGCCGGCCTGAGAACGTCGATAGGCGCGTCTAGTTTGATTTCTTGAATCGTTCGAAAATTGTTTCGTCCGCTTTGCCGTTCTGCCGTCTCGTGATCCAGCCGAGGTGGACACAATCTTCCGTGTTCACCCAGACTTCGGAACCGTCGCGCAGAGCAAAAACCAAGATACAACGACCACTTCCCACGATGCGGTCATGCGCGCCTAGAATCGCTTCGACTTGCTTCACTTCGGGTTGGCCAACGAGTTTCTTCAATAGTGGTAGCGCGATGTCTGGATCTCGAGAAGGGATCCCTTTTACCTCATCGACAGCCCTGGCAGAGAGACTGAGACAAAGAACGAGAAATAGGGTGAGAAGCTTCATGTTTAGATTATTTCGCAAAACTTAAGACCGCCACACATCCGGGTGGTAGCGTCGCGGTGAGTTTGGAGCCGTCGAAACGGAAGTCGGTCCAGGGTTTGGTGGCGACGCGGTGAGGGGCGTCGGGCGTGTTGATGTCGGTCAGCGCCGGGGCGGTGAGGATTCGTCCCGCCTTCGCCGAGCCTACGGCGGGCAGGCCCTCCAGCGTGAGCTCGACGGTGACGGGCTTGGCCGGGTCGGTGTGCGCGAGTGTGACCGTGACGGACTTGTCGGCGGCGAGCGACGCGGTCGCGGAGACACGGGGGTAGGGCAGGCCGTCGTGCGTGAGCATGGCGGCGTCGCTCGTGACAGGCAGTCGCGCGGCGTCGTGGTGCGGCGTGTAGAGTCCAAACGCGTGCCAGGTCGGCGTGCAGACCATCTTTTCCCCGAACGTGAGGATCATCGCCTGGAGCACGTTGATGACCTGGGCGATGTTGGCCATTTGCACGCGCTCGGCGTGGGCGATGAAGAGGTTGAAGGTCAGCGCGGCGAGGACGGCGTCGCGCACGGTCTGCTGCTGGTAGAGCTCGTTGGCCGGCCGGCCGGCGTCGTTGACATACCATGAGCCCCACTCGTCCACGCAGAGCGCGACGCGCCGGGCGGGATCGTGGCGGTCCATGATGGCGGTGTGCTTCGTGAGCAGCTCGTCGAGGAACCAGCCGTGGGCCATGACCGTGCGCCAGCCGTCGTGGTCGAAGCGCGTGGCGGCGAGGGGCGTGCTGACCTTCCCCGGCGGGATGCCGCCGTTCATGTAGTAGTGCAGCGAGAGCCCGTCCATCACGGCGCCGTTGTAGCGCGGGTTGGTGCACTCGCGCATGATGACGTCGGTCCAGTGGTAGTCGTCCACGCCCGGGCCGGTGGCGATGCGGAAGAGGCGGGTCTTCTCGTAGTTGCCCAAAAAGCCGCTGTAGCGGCGGAACTCGTTGGCGTAGTACTCGGCGGTCATCACGCCGCCGCAGCCCCAGCTCTCGTTGCCGACGCCCCAGAAACGCACGCCGTAGGGCGCGGGATGGCCGTTGGCGGCGCGCTCGTTCGCGAGGACGGTGCCGACGGGCGCGTTGAGATACTCCACCCAGTCGTGCATCTCCTGCACGGTGCCGCTGCCGAGGTTGCCGCAGATCACGGGCTCGCAGCCGACCTGCGCGCAGAGGTCGAGGAACTCGTGCGTGCCAAAGGCGTTGGTCTCGAGCTGGCCCCAGGTGTCGTTGCGCATCAGCGGGCGTTTGGCCCGCGGGCCGATGCCGTTGCGCCAGTGGTAGGCGTCGGCGAAGCACCCGCCCGGCCAGCGGAGGTTCGGCACCTGGATGGCGCGCAGCGCGGCGACGACGTCCGAGCGGATGCCGCGGACGTTGGGGATGGGCGAGTCCTCGCCGACCCAGATGCCTTCGTACACGCAGCGGCCGAGGTGCTCGGCGAACTGCCCAAAAATATGGCGGCTGATCTTCGGGCCCGGCTGGTCGGCGGCCACGGTGAGCGCGATGCGATCCGGATTCATGCGGGTGGGGTGCAGCAAAACTAGCCTTGGCTCGGGTGATGCACCAAGCCAATTGTCTTGGGCGTCATGGTTTTCCTATCCGCTTGTCATTGCGAGGAGACCCGCCGAGGCGGGACGACGAAGCAATCCATCCGGCCGTTTCGACAAGCTCCAGGCCCCGAGCCTGTCGAGGGGAAGGATCGCCGTCCGCCTTCGCCAAAGGCTACTGCAGACAAGCTGCTCGCGCTCGCGATGACAAAATAACCATGGCCAAGCACGATATCCTGGACATCGAGCCGTTTTACCAGCCGCCGTCGCCGGCCGGCGACCTGCGCACCATGCTGCGGCGGCGGATCGTCGCCACCGCGCTGCACCAGATCGCGGCGCACGCGGCGGAGCGGGGGCGGTTGCGGAAGGCGTCGCAGTGGCGCGCGTACGCCGCACGCATCCGGCGGCGGTTCGCGGCGGCGGTGGACCATCCGGACCTGCGGCTGCGGCCCAAGTGGCGCGAGCGGCCGCTGAACCGGAAAAAGTGCGACGGCTTCAGCATCGAGAACCTGCTGGTCGAGTCGCTGCCCGGCTGCTGGATGAATGTCACGGTGTGGAAGCCCGATCCGAAGCGCTGGCCGGCGCCGTGGCCCGCGGTGGTCACGCCGATCGGCCACAACGGCAAATACAGCTCGAACGAGCAGTACCCGCCGCAGGTGTTCGCCGCGAACGGCTACCTGGCCGTGTCGTTCGACCCGCCCGGGTTCGGCGAGAAGGCGCGCGGCAACGATCATTTCGTGGACGGCGTGCGCGGCTACGTCACGGGCCAGAACCCGTTGGCGTTTTTTCTGGCCGACGCGCGGCGCGCGGTGGACTACGTGCTGTCGCGGCCGGACGTGGATCCCCGGCCCGGCGTGGCGATGACGGGCGTGTCGGGCGGGGGTTTTTCCACGGTGTGCTGCGGGCTGCTCGATCCGCGCCTGACGGTGCTCGGGCCCTCGTGCTTCGGGCTGCCGGACGAGGTGCACCCGGTCCGGAACGGCTACGCGGGCTGCCCGGAAACGCAGTGGTGGCGCCGGTTCGCGGACGGGCTGGCGTTGGACGACCTGCTGCTCGCCGGGCGCTTCGTGCCGCTGCTGCTGATGGCGGGCCGGCACGACACGGTGCTGACGGCGAAATTTCTCGGGCAACTCACCGCGCCGGTCCGCAAGGCGTACGCGGCGGTCGGGCAGCCGCGCAAGTTCAGCGTGCTGATCGACGACTGCGGGCACGAATACTCGGTGGCCCAGGCGCGGGCGTTCGTGGCGTGGATGCGCCGCTGGCAGACGCCGCACGTGCCGCACGCTCGCGTGGTGACGCCGCGCAAGCTGCAGCTGCTGGATCAGGCGGACCTGCAGGGCAACCCGCCGTTCGGCCTGTGCATGGCAACGGCGGCGGCGAAGGCAGTGCGGAAGCGCCGGCGGGTCCGGAGCGCGGCGGTGGCGCGCCGCCAGCTGGCGAAGCTGATCCCGAACTGGACGGCGGTGCGGAGCCACGGGCTGCGCGCCCACGCGACCCCGGGGTCGAAGATGCAGCTCTGGGTGCACACGTTCCAGGAGCTGAGCCTGGGCGACGGCTCGGCGTGGGAATTGCCCGCGACGATGCTGCGTCCGCCGAAGCGCGGGGCGGGCGTGCTGATTTTCTTCGACGAGCGCGGACGCTGGGCGGCGCTGGAGAAGTGGGGTTGGCTCAACCGCGCGGCGGGCATGTTCCGCCGCGAGGGCCGGCCGCGCTCCGTACTGACGGTGGATCTGCCGGGGTGGGGCGACACACGCCCGCTGCCGTCGCCGTACGACGTGGTCGGGTGGGGCGGGGTGGACCGCTGGACCGGTTACCTCAGCGCGGCGACGGGCGAGTCGGTGATGGCGATGCGGCTGCGCGACGCGGTGCGCGTGGTGAATTACGTGCAGCGGGCCTGGAAAACGCCGGCGTCGCGGATCACAGTCGGCGGGTTCGGCCTCGGCGCGACGGTCGCCGGGCTGGCGGCGTGCCTGCACGGGCATCTCGGCGGCGTGCTGCTGCTGGACCCGCTGGCGGAGTTCGCCTCGCTCGCGTCCGCCCCGAAGTCCGTCTGGCTGCACGACGCGTATTTCCCCGGCATCCTCGGCGCGGCGGATTTACCGGAGGCCCTCCGGCTGCAGCCGGCGCCGGTGCTGGTGGTCGGCGCGCGCGACGCGGCCGGCCGGCCGCTCGGGGCGCGGGCGCGGCGGGTTTTCCGCGGAGGCAAGATCACCGTCGTGCCGGAGCGTTTTTCCCCGGCCAACGAGGCGGTGGTCCTCAAGTGGCTCGAAACCGAGGTCTGACCGCGCATGACCCCGCTGAAGCTCATCACCTGCGACGCGCTCGTCGGCCTGCCGCGCAAGCCGTTCGCGATGTTCCGCCCGGACGCGGACGACCTGGACCACGAGCTGGCGCGGCTGGAGATCTCGGCCGCGGTGGTGCGGCACCGGCAGTGCGTCGAGAATTTCCCGCACTGGGGCAACGACGTGCTGGCGCGCGAGGCGGCGGGGCGGGCCAATTGGATTCCCGCCGTGTGCCTGACGCCCGACGGCGCACCCGACGATTATTCGCTGGCGGCGACAATGGTGCGCGCGTTCGCGAGCGGCATGCGGATCGCGTGGATCAGCCCGAAGGAGCACATGTTTTCGCCGCGGCCGTGGTGCAGCGGGAAACTTTACGCCGCGTGCGTGGCGGCGCGGCTGCCGCTGCTGGTGGATTACCGCAGCCTCACGCTCGATGACGTCGAGGAGATCATGACCGCGTTTCCGCAACTGCGGCTGATCGTGACGCAGGTGCCGCGGTTCGGCCGCCACCGCTCGCTGTACGCGCTGCTGGAGCGGCATCCCGGCCTGCACCTGTGCCTGAGCAGCGCCTACTCGGTGCATGAGGGGCTGACCGATCTCGTGGAGAAATTTGGCCACACGCGCTTCGTCTGGGGCACCTCGTATCCCGAGGCCGAGGGCGGGGCGTCGGTCGCGCTGCTGATGTACGCCGCGCTGAGCGACGCGGCGCGCGCGGCCATCGCGCACGGGAACATCGAGCGGCTGCTGGCGGAGGTGAAACCGTGAACGCGCCGGATGTTTTCCAAGCCGCCGGCCGCGCCGGCCGGCCGATCACGGGCGAGCTCCTAATCGATGCGCATGCGCACTTCGGGCACGGCCCGGATTTCCCGATCATCCGGCCGACGGCGGCGGCGCTGGTAGCGTCGATGGACCGGCTCGGCGTCAAAATGACCTGCGTGAGCTCGATCCCGGCGATCTTTGGCGACGCGGAGCACGGCAACGCGCTCGTGGCGGACGGCATCCGCGCGTATCCGGACCGCATCTTCGGCTACCTCGTGGTGGACGTCGGCTACCCGGAGAAAGTCGCCGCGCAGCTCGCGGGCGGGCGCGCGGCGGGATTTCGCGGCGTGAAGGTCTGGTCCTACGGCGCGCGGCCGGGGCTGCCGTACAACCACCCGAACTACGAGCCGGTGTTCGCCTACGCCAACGAGCACGCAATGCCCGTCCTCGCGCACGTGTTTGGCCCGGAGCTCGACGAACTCGAGGACCACATCAAGCGCTACCCGCGGATCCGCTGGCTGCTCGCGCACATCGGGTCGGCGGAGCTGGAGAAATACCTGCGGTTCGCGCGCGAGTATCCGACGGCTTACGTGGAATTGTGCTTGTCGTCCTGCCCGCGCGGGCTGGTGGAGCACCTCGTGGCCGCGGGGCTGGAGGACAAGGTCGTGTGGGGCAGCGACGCGGTGTTTCTCGACCAGGCGTCGCAACTGGGCCGCGTGCTCTTCGCGCAGATCCCGGCGGCGGCCAAGCGCAAGCTTCTCGGGCTGAACGCGGCGAAGGCGCTCGGGCTGGAGCGGAGCCCATGAGCGCGTTTTCACCGGAAGCCGCGGCGGGCAAATTGCTGCGCTACCTGCGCACCTGGCAGGCGCCGGACGGGGCGCTGCATGGCGTGCACACGCACCCGGTCTGGCGGATTCACCCGGCGGTGCTGGAGGATCACTACACCGGCTACTCGGCGTGGGGCGCACCCGGCTTGCTCGGGCTGGCGGACCTCGCCGCGGCCACGCGCCTGCCCGCCGCGGTCGCCGCGGGCCAGGGCTGGGTGCGCTACGTCCTGACGACGTTCATGGGAAACGAGCGCTGGGACCACTGCGGGGCGGAACTGGGCCGGCGCTTCAACGAGGCGGCGGTGGATAATTTCCTGCAGGACCTGAGCCTCTGCTACTATGCCCGCGTGGCCGCGGACACGCTGTCCGCGGCGGAGCGCGCGGCGATCGGCGACCGCGTGCGGCGCAACCTCGAGACCTACCTGCGCGCCGCCGGCCGGCCGGAAGCCGACGGGCATTTGCTCACCGGCACGGTGAACCAGGACTGCGCCGGCCTCTGGGCGATGGCCGAGTGGATGCAGACCTACGGGGAGGATGCGCGCTGGCGCGACCTCCTGCTGCGCGGGCTGCAGGCGCACCTGCGCCAGCATTTCGTGACGGGCCTGCCCGGGGCCGACTGTGGCGGCATGCTGCGCGCGACCAACCTGCCGGACTACATCGAGCCCGCGGAATATTACGGCGTCATCCTGCCCGCCTACCTCCACGGTCACCGGCTGGGCGGCGGGGCGGAACTGCTGGCCGCGGCGGTGGCGATGGCGCGGCACGTCATGCGCAACGCCTGGCGGGACCGGCACGGCTGCCTGCGGCTGCACCGCACCTGCGACCGCGTGGGCGGCGTCTGGCGCGTCAGCCAGTCGCCGATGCTGGTGGCGGGCGGCGGGCTGTTTCTGCGGGCGCTGCGCGAGCTCGCCGCGCTTACGTCGCTGCCCGAGGCCGCGCCGTTCCTGGCGGAGATGGAGGCGACGCTGGGTTTTTATCAAAACGACTTCGGCTTCATCGTGGCCGCGACCGAATGGCACGATGACTACGATCTCATCTGCGGGACGGTCTGGGAGGCGCACGACCTGGCCTATCTGGGCGCACGCGTGGCGGATGCCGCGGCCTTCGCGGCCGCCGCGGGATCGTCCGCGCCGGACCTGGGCATCGTGATCGGCTGGCACGACCTCTGGATGGAAAGCGCGAAGCAGTGGGCGCTGGGCCGGCCGTGGTCATACGGGTTCAGCTACTCGGGCGACAAATTCGGCGACGAGGCGGCGGTGGCGGTGCCGGCCTGGGGCAACCCGAAGCGGCCGGAGATCCCATTCCTGCCCGAGGTCAAGGTGCGGATGGTCGGCAACGAACTCGTCATTCGCGCGCCGGATTATCCGGTGATCGCGGTCAATTCGATCTACGGGAAAAAGTGGGTGCGGGAGGCGTAGGCCGGTCGCAGGCCGCGCGGCCGTCAGCGCCGGGCCCGGTCGAGCGCCGCGCGGGCGCCGGGAAAATCGGGCTGCAGCCGCAGCACGGTTTCAAACTCCGCGGCGGCGTCGGCCTTGCGGCCGAGTCCGTCCAGCAGCGCGAGGCCGCGCTGCATGTGCGCGACGGCGGCGTTGGGATTTAGCCGGATGATCTCCTCGAAATGGGCCAGGGCCTCCCGGGGCTGGCCGATCGCGAGCAGGGCTGTCCCCAGGCCGCTGTGCCCGGCGACATCATCCGGCTGCAGGCGCAATCCCGCCTCGAGGTGGGGAATGGCCGCCGGAGACTGATTGGTCCAATTGAGGGCCCAACCCAGCGAAATCTGGATATCGGCGGAACCCGGCTCGAGGCGCACGGCGTCCTGCAGGAACGGCAAGGCCTCCGCCGCGCGGTCCTGCTGCATCAGGATCGTGCCCAGCCGGAATTTTGGCTCGGCGAGGTCGGGTCGCAGCTGGGATGCGAGGAGGTACTGCGGGAAGGCCTCGCGGAGCTGGCCCGCCGCCTCGAGTTTCCGCGCCTGCTGGAGCGCCCGGTCGGCGGCCGCGGGATCGCCGGCGAGGGATTTCAGGTAATAGGCGTTGGACTCGGCGAGGCGGCCCTCCGCGCGCAGCGAGGTCGCCATGCGGCTGTAGATTTCAAAGCGGCGCGGATGGTCGCCCAGTTCCGCCACCATGTGGAGCCCGAGCGCCTCGGTGTTCCACCAGATCGCCGCCTGCTGCAGGCTGAGGGCACTGGCGGTTACGATCACCGCGCCAGCGACCAGGAGGGCCGTGAAGCGCAGGGCGCGCCGGGGCCAGAGTCGCAGGATCAGCACCGCAATCGCCACGGCCCACGGCACGGCGGCGACGTAGCTGTACCGGTCGTTGGTGAAATGCGGATGCTCGGTCAGGCCCAGCACGGGCAGGAGCACGAGCAGATGGCACAGCCAGAGCAGCCACACCCCGGGCCAGCGCTGGCGCCGCCAGAACAAGGCCCCCGTGACGAGGCCGACCAACGCCAGGCTGACGATGAATTCCCAATCGCCGGGTGAAAACGAAACCAGCCGGGTGTAGTAGGGCGAGAGATGGAACGGCAGCAGCGGTTTCCAGAGGTAATAGGCCCAGACGTAACAAGCCTGCAGGAAACGCGGGACCGCGCCGAACTGCTCGAGCGTGACCGGCGGTTTCCAGCCGACCGCCTGCACGTTGGTGCGTGCACAGAGCGTGACGCCGAGAAGCACGGCGGTGACGGCGAAGAAGGGAATTTTGTCCACGAGCACTGTCCGGAGCCGTGCGCCCCAAGAGATTTCCGGCGCCGCCGGGCGGCCCGGGCGATACCAGTCCAGCACCAGCAGGATGCCCACGTAACTCAGCGCGAGCGGGTAGGTCAGCAGCGACAGGGCGAGCGCCACGACGGACGCCCAGCGGAGGTTGCGGGCGCGCACCGAGCCGGGCGTCGATTCGACCGAGCGCAGATAGCACAGCAACGAGAGCAGGATGAAGCAGGCAGACTGGGCGTAGATGCGAGCCGAGGACCAGGCCACGACCTCGGCCCGCAGCGGGTGCAGCGCCCAGAGGAGCGCGCCGAGCGCCGCCGCCACGTTCGCGGGCCATGGGTCCGACCCGGTTTCGCGGGCGGGCCAGATCCGCGCCACCGACCTGATCACGAGGAAGACGAGCGCGGTGTTGAGCAGGTGAAACAGCAGGTTGCCGAGGTGCGCGGAGCGGGGAGTGAGCCCGAAGAGATCGTGGTCGAGGCTCCACCCCAGCCAGGCCAGCGGAATGTAGCGGCGCACGTAGCCGGTGTCGGTGAACATCCAGCGGAGGTTCTCCCACGTGACCCCGAGGTGGGGGTTCTGCTGGAGGTTGTGGTCGTCGTCCCACAGCACGAAGCTGAAGTCGCGCACGCCGCCGAACACGGCCCAGACCGCCGCGGCGCACACCGCCAGCGCGACCCACGCCAGCCAGTCGGGTCTGCCGGGCCTGCTCGCGGGGTTTGCCATGGGAACGGAGGAAACGCTTCCGCCGTTCCCGAGCGCAAGACCATTTGTCCCGCCAGGTCGGATCGATGGACGTTCCCGCGAGCCGGGCGGAATGCGGAAATTACCCGGTATGTTCATCGCTATTGCCACGAGCGGACCGGTTCACAGGCTGGGTGGTGTGCAACTGCGCGCGCGCCTTTCGTTTCAAGGACGTTTCGGGCGAAAGCTTTTCTGGCAGAATTGGCTGGGAGCCATCCTGCTGCTGGTGCTGACCGTGCTCCTGGCGGGGGCGTTGTCTCCGGCTGGAACCGCAGGCGCGATTCTTGGCGGGATCATCACGATCGTGGGTGTGGTCGGGGCCGTCTGGTGGTCGCTCGCGACGCAGATCAAGCGCTGGCACGACCTGGACCGCTCGGGCTGGATGGTGCTGCTGAACTTCATCCCCGTGCTGGGTTTCTTCATTTGCGTAATCTCCCTCGGGTTTCTGAAGGGCAAACCCGGCCCGAACCGCTTCGATGTGAAGGGGGCGGCACCGGTGACACCGGCGGCGCCGGCGGGTGTACCGGCGGCTCCCGCTGCCCCGGCCCCAGGCGAGCCACCCCGGTTGGAAACACCGGTGCCGGCGGGGAAACCCTCCAAGTGGCCGCGACGAATGCTGACTGCGGCGCTGGGCCTCCTCGCGCTGGTCGTGCTCGGCGGGGCCGGATTCTTTTTCGCTTCACCGGGGGCCGACTGGGCGACGCGCCGGTCCTGGCTGCGGGCCACACTCGGCTCGCCGGCCGAGTGCCAGGCGCTGGCCTGGCGCTATCGCGTCGGGCGGGGAGTGTCGCAGGACTTTGCCAAGGCGGCGCGGTGGTTTGAGCGGGCGGCGGACAAGGGGGTCGCGTCGGCGCAATACGACCTCGCGGTCCTCTATTTCTACGGGCTGGGCGTGCCGGCCGATCCGGCGAAGGCCCGTCCGCTGCTGGAGGCCGCGGTCCAGCAAAACTACGCCCCGGCGATGACGCTGCTCGGGCTTTGGTACGCGACCGAGGAACCCGCCAACCCCATGGCCTCCACGCTCTGGGAACAGGCGGCGGCGGCCGGCGACCCATGGGCCGAGTCCCTGCTGGGCTCCGCGTGCCTGGCGAAACGGGCCGAGGGGGACGGGCAGGAAAACCTGATTCGCGGACTTTACTGGCTCGAAACCGCCCGCCGCCATGGCGTCGAGACGGTTGGGGGGTTGCTGCAGCATGTTTGGGCCACGGTGCCCGCCGAGGATCTTGAGGCGGTGACCGGGCAGGTCTTTGGGCGGCTGGAGAACGGGAAGCCTGATCCGTTGCCCGAGGAGACGGTGGCGACCGCACCGGAGGTGATGCCGCCGGGAGACAATCCGCCGGGCGAACCCGCGGAAACCACATCAGGCGACGTTCCGCTCGGTGACGAGGTTCTCGCCAAGGTCCGGTCGCTGCCCGAGTACCTGACGGTCAGCACGCTGTATGCCGAAAAGAGCCAGGCCGACGCCAACTGGCCGGCATCCGACGAAGGACAGGCGGTCGGCCAGTATCTGCAGACGATGCGCACCGACGCCCAGTCCGCCGTGCTCAAGAAAGGCGCCGAGGGAAAGGTCGTCCTCGAGTATGCGGTCGGCGGCAACACGGTGAGCGACGAAGGCGTGAAGGCCGAGGACATCGTAAACAACGCGGAGCAACGTGACGCGATCGTGGCGGCGGTGGCCCAGAACATTGCGGGTGCCCCCCGGCCGATGATGGTAACGGAATTCCTCAAGCAGGCGGGTACCGCGGGAGTGGAGGGAAAATGAAAACCCGGATCCATTGGCGTTCACATGCGGCCGGGCTGCGCCGGGCCGGGTCGATGCTGACTCTGCTGATATTCGCTGCTGCGGTGCGGGGCGAAGCGCCCCCGGTCGAGCCCTACGAGAAGGACGTGGGTTTTCTTGCCAGCAAGATCGCCCAATACCGGTACCGGCTGAAGGGGTCGCCGGAAGGCGCGCAGCGGCTTTCCACGATGGAGACGGGGGTCGCGCAATTGAAATCAATGATCGCGCAGCTCAAGGAGGAGGCCGGGGCGGTGGGCGACAAGGATCGCAAGCTGGAATACCTGAAGACGATGGAACTGGGGCCCAAGGAACGGGCGGTCGAGCAGGTGCGGCGCAACTACGACGCGTGGCAGGAGGAGATCTCCCGGGAGTACAGTTCCCTGAAGCAGGCCTGGGCCGCGTACCAGAGTGGCCAGCTGAGATTCTCCGCGGAGGAACACGCGGCCTATTTGGCCAAGTACGCCGAGTGGCAGGCACTGAATGCTCGCGATGATGCGCTCAAGGCACGGTATGAATCGAGAAACCGCGAGCTCCGCGAGCAGCTCGACGCGGCCATCCAAGTCTACACGAAGGTGCAGCAGGAGTTCAGCGAAACCGCGACCAAGCGGGAGCAGGCGGCGCAGCGGTTCCAGTCCCAGGCCGAACAATATGCGAGTTCACGCGGCGGAGTGGTGGCTGAGCTGGAGGCCTTGGACAACGAGCCGGCCCCGGCGGCCGTCGTGCCGCTGACTCCTTTTTCCAATGACGTGCCCATGGGCGAGGCTGGCACGGTTGCGCTCACCAAGGCGCCGATCGGTCCCGGCAACAACACCCACGCCCTCGACCAGCTGCGGGTGGTGACCGACTCCTCGCGCGATGCCGCCGGCGTGGATGAGCAGGGCCGGGTGGTGAATCCGCCGGCCGAGCCCGTGGCCAAGCACGAGAGCAGCTACGTTTTTGATACCGGGCAGGGGACGGGCATGGCCGATTTACCCGGCGTGAACACCCCGGCCAGCACGCCGGTGGAGGCGGTCCCACTGGTGGTACCGCCTGCGCCAGCCGCGCAGGAGAACGCGCCCCCGGCGGTGAAGAATAGTCCGACGCTCCAGAAATTCGCGCAGGCACAAGCGGAGGGATTCTCCAAGCTCAACCAGCTTTACCAGCGGCGCCGTGAGCTCATGCAGCAGGGAACGCAGGCGACTCCCGAGGCGTGGACGCAGGTGGTGAAGGAAATCTCCCAGAACCAGGCGGTGGTGAACATGGCGAGCGTCGGCCTGAAACTAAGGGAAGGCTCCCAGCTCGCTGACCTCACAATCGTGCCCAAGTCCCAGCGCAAGGTTTCCGACCTGACGCTGCCGCCCCCGCCGTCCCCTCAACCCGAAGCCAAGCAGCCGTGAGTCACCGTGTTGTTGTCGCCGCATTGCTCGTGCTTGGCCTGGGTCTCGTCGCCCCGGTGCTCCGGGCGCAGGACTTGGAACTGGCGGCCGTGCCCGCGGACTGGCCGGCGGACTTGCAGGCGGAACTGACGACCCAGCGGAAGCAAATCCAGGCCGACTGGGATGGGTTTCTCGCCGACCAGGCCGCGTTTGTGAGCGCTTATGCCGGCACCCTCGCGGGCACGCCGCAGGCCGCGGCCGCCGCCGCGCGCAAGGCGGAGCTCAAACACCATGCGGATGACATCGTGGACGACGCGGACCGTTTCAATGAGCGGGTGGCCCAGATTGCGCGGCAGCGGGCGTTCGTTCCGCCGCGGAACCTGGATCCGAATTTCCAGCGCATTATCGACGGCATGCTGGCGTTGGCCAAGGAACAGGGCTGGAGCGCCGAGAAACAGGCGCGAGTAAGGGCGGCGTTATACCGGCTCGGCTATCAAAATGCACCGCCGCCGATGGAGGACGTCCGGCACGCGTGGGCGGATATTCTGGGACGCCGTCAGGACCCGGCGCTGGCGGAGGCTGCCAGCGGGGGCGAGGGCCCGGCGTGGGCCAGTGCGGGCGTGCAGACCAACTCCGCGGACTGTGCGATCTTTGCCTTGGCCAACGCCACCGGCCGGCCCTACGGCTACGTGGCGGCGGTGGCGACCAAGCTTCTGGCGGATGGGACGTGGCGGAGCGACGCCGACCGCGCCAACCCCCAGCAAGCCATCGAGCGACTCGGGCTGAACGGCGGCGAGGTCATCATGCTGGCGGAGAGCTTTGGGCAGGCCGAGGTCGTGTACAGTATGCACTTTGCCAAGACGTTGCAGGGCGGCCGTCCGATCATGATCAATGTCATTCCCTCGGCCGGCCGGGGGGCGCACGAGGTAGTGCTCACCAAGACCTTCAGCCATGATGGCGAAATATGGTTCGAGATGGTGGAGTCGTACCAGAAGCCGACGGAACGCCTCTACTTGCGGCAAGCGGAACTCGACCTCATCCTCAAGGAGAAGGGCGTGGCATACCGTCCGGATCCCGGCACCACCCCGCGGTTGCTCCGCTAGTGGCCGGGGTCGGGCGGGGGCGGGGGCGGAACGCCGGGCAGGAGCTTCGACCCCGGCACATCCACACGTTCGCCCAGGACAAAGCACTGGTAAAGGATGCGCCCCGTCCAGTCCTTGGTGATGAACCCGGTGCTGCCCTCTGTCTCGAGCAGGGAGGCGACCACGTGGGTCTTCAGGTCGTAGAGCTGCGTGTGCAGGGGCAGCAGGGCGAGCAGGTCGGGCTCGTCGGCCCCGAACTCGCCTCCGAAACGGATGGCGGTCTTCTCATTCACCCAGATGACCCACAGGTCGCCGCTCACGGGTGAGACGGTCGACAGGAAGAATACCTGCGGCACGTCGGGATTAAAGTTTGGATGGAGCTTGGCCACTTCGCGCATGGCGCCGAGCAGGCGCTGGCGCAGCGCCGCGTCCGGGAGCTGCGGGCGAAAGCGGTTGTCGGTGAGGTACGCGCGGATCTTGTCCCGGTCCAGGGTGATCACGGCGTAATTCTCCCGCGGGCCCGGTGCGGCGGCGAGCGGCGCGGCCCGCGTGATGCGGTAGCCGGGGCTCTTGATCTGGCGCGACAACTCGGGGACAGGGTAGTTCGCGAGCTTGAGGCGCAGCTGGATTTGGGCCGCGGGGATCCAGATCTCCGCATGGCGGCTCTCGTCCCCCGGGTCCCGCGTGCGCGGCTCGACCGGGCGGATCCAGAGTTCGAAGCTGGTCGCCTTGGCCGTCTCGATGAAGAACCGGTCATCGATATACCAAAGGTACACATAGCGCAGCACCTCGTATTGGAAGGCCGTGTCTTTCAGCTGGGCATCCAGCGCGGGCGGGGCGGCGAGGACCGGGCGGGCGAGCAGCAGCAAACCGAGGCAGGCAGTGGAGAGGAGGCGTTTCATGGGACAAGATTCTGCAGGGTGAAAAAGCGGTTGCCGCCGAGGCCGCCCTGCTCGTCGTCAGGGATGCGCACGAAGCGGCCGCCGGGATGAAAATCGCCGACATCCGTCATCCAGGAATAGGCCCGGCCCGTGACCGGGGTGCCGGAAACGACTTTCAAGGGTGCAAACAGATCGGGCGCGGTCTCCTTCCGGAGGACGTAGGATGAGGCGAGAAACTGCGCGTGGTTGAGCAGCCGGGCGAAGGTGCCGGGTTTGCCCTTGCTGGCGATGCCGACGAGGTACTCGAGGCGGGTGTTGACGCGCGGCACGGTGACCGGCCGGCCGCGATCATCGCGATAAAAGCCGTCGATCTGCCCGTGGATGCCGCCGGCGGTCATCAGGTCGATGATGTCGTCGGTCTGGATGCTCGCAATCTGGCGCTGGGTGTAGCGGGCGGGGATGTGCTTCAACCGCGCGTCGAGCACGAGCAGCACCTGGCGCATGGCGTCCTTGCTGTCGGCCTCGCTCTCCCAGCCGCGCTCGCCGGGGAAGGGAACCTCGTTGATGAGCAGCCGGGCGACATAGCCTTCGGGACTCTGGGCGGGAGCCAGATCCACACCGGCGGCGGTCGGCGCGGTGAGCAACCCGGCGGCCAGCAGCCAGGCACCGGCCAGAAGTATACGCCGCGATGGCTTTGGCCTGGATTCCACGGTGAGGTGAATCAACCAAACCGGCTCGGGTCAGGCAAGCCGCCCGTCACTTTCCCGCCGGGAGAGTTTCATCTTGGCCCAAACGAAGCTGCACGGTATTTAGCCGAGCTGACTTTCCCATGAACGCGCGCGTTGCCTGCCTTTGTTTCATCCTTGGCGCAGCCGGCTTGGTTGCGCCGGTGCGGCCGGACGCAACCGACCCGACCCCGGTCCGACTGCCCGCTGGCGCCACGGAAGCCTTCGCCCCCATGCGGGACGGCGTCCGGCTGGCGGCCAACGTCTACCTACCGGCTGGGCCGGGGCCCTGGCCGGTGATCCTCAGCCGCACGCCCTACCTGAAGGATGGCAAGCCCTCCAAGCAGAATCCCAACCCCGGCGACTCGCTGGCGCAGCAGGCGAAGCGCTATACCGATGCCGGCTATGTCTTCGTCCTGCAGGACGTCCGGGGCAAAGGGCGCAGCGAGGGTTTTTATTCCGCTTTTCTCAACGACTTCGAGGACGGGTATGACAGCGTCGAATGGGCGGCGAAGCAGCCGTGGTGCAACGGCAACATCGGCATCACCGGCGGATCGGCGCTGGGGATCACCGGCAACGCCGCCGCCATTGCCGCCCCGCCGCACCTCAAGGCTGCCTTTGTGGTGGTCGCGCCCTCCGACCTGCTCCGCAATACCTACATGGGCGGGGTGTTGAAGGAGAAGGACACGCTGGACTGGCTGAAGGGGCGCGGGGAGCCGGCCGAGGAGCTCAACCAGATCCATCGCCGGGTCGTCGACGATGTCTTTTGGAACCGGACCGCCATGAGCGAGCATCGCCGGTACATCCACATTCCAATCTATAACGTCGGCGGTTGGTACGACATCTTCAGCGACGGCAGCATCGCGAACTTCGAGTACCTGCAGAACCAAGGCGCCAAGGGGGCGCGCGGAAACCAGAAACTGCTGATGGAACCGATCGGCCACGGCGCCCTCTCGGGCGATCTCGCCTATCCCGGCTACGAGGCGCGCAACTTCGATCGCGCGCAGGAGCTCCGCTGGTTCGACTACTGGCTGAAGGGAGTCGCGAACGGGATCATGGACGAGCCGCCGGTGAGCTACTTCATGATGGCGGGCGCGCGGAAGGGGGCCCCTTCGCCGAAAAACCGGATGCTGACCTCCGCCAACTGGCCGCCCGCCCATCGCGAGGTGCGCTATTATTTGACGGCGGAACGCACGCTCGCGCCGCAACCGCCGGCGGACAAGGATGCGAAGGTCAGTTACCGCTTCGATCCCGCCAAGCCGGTGCCGACGGTCGGGGGAGCGAACCTTACTTTTCAACGGGGACCGATGGACCAGCGGGCGATCCCGGCGCGCGAGGACTACCTGCGGTTCCAGACGCCGGTCCTCACCCGGGATGTGGCGATTGCGGGACCGGTGATAGTCGAACTCTACGCCGCCACGGACGGCCGAGACACCGACTTCATGGCGAAGCTCGTGGATGTTTATCCCGATGGCTATGAGGCGCTGGTGCTCGATGCGCCCATTCGCGCCCGCTTCCGCCACGGCCGGATGGCCGACGACATGAAATTGATGACACCGAATGCCCCGGAGGAACTGGTGATCGACCTGTGGTCCACCGCGATCACGTTTGAAGCCGGCCATCGCATCGCCCTGCACATCAGCTCGTCCAACAGCCCCCGCTTTGAGGTGAATCCGAACACCGGCGAGACCCCCGGCATGAGCCAGCTGCCTCCCCGGGTTGCGACCAACAGTGTTTACCTGGACGAGGGCCACCCCTCGGCCTTGGTCCTGCCGGTGGTCTATCCCAGCGACCAGAAATAACCGGCGCTGGCGCAGGATGGCCCGCTTGATGAGCGCCGGTTCGGGGTGACAGGGTCAGTTCGTCACTACGGCCGTGGGGCATCGGGGGGAGTAAACCAAAACTCCCTCGCAATCCCGCCCTGCGGGACTGGGAGGGAGTTAAATTGGGTGCAGGGGCTGGATCCCGCCAAGGCGGGACCAGCGATCCCGCGAATGCGGGATTATGAGCCTGTCAAAGCAAGACCAGAGGTGTTGCGTAATAAAACCGAAACCCCCCGTAACCTTGCGATTACGAGGGGTTAAATTGGGTGCAGGGGCTGGATTTGAACCAGCGACCTTCAGGTTATGAGCCTGACGAGCTACCAGGCTGCTCCACCCTGCAACAAAGGGAGGCGCAACGTGCGTCGCACGCCATTGCCTGTCAACGCCTTTTTGGTTTGTTGCGCAGTTCGCACTTGCCAGTTGCCCGCGCGATCCCTGTTTTTGACCGCTCTGCCAGTTAGCAACCATCAACCATAACCTCAGTCACGATCGCAAGGCGGCCCATTGGCCGGCCTGTGTTTCGAGAAACATAGATCACATGAACGTCACTCCCAAAGACCTGCTCGATGCCGGCGTGCATTTCGGGCACCAGACCAAGCGTTGGAATCCCCGCTCGAAGCCCTTCGTCTTCGATCACCGCCAGGGCATCTCCATCATCGACCTCGGCAAGACCCACGTGGCCCTCGAGAAGGCCTGCACGTTCGTCGAGGACACCGTCGGCAACGGCGGCAACATCCTCTTCGTCGGCACCAAGCGCCAGGCGAAGGAAATCGTCCGCGAGGCCGCGAGCCTGACCGGCATGCCGGTGTGCGTGGACCGCTGGCTCGGCGGCACGCTGACCAACCACGAGACCGTCAAGAAATCCATCGCCAAGTACAAGAAGTACCAGGCCATGGAAACCGCGGGCGAGTTGGCCAAGTTTTCCTCCAAGGAGGAAGCCGCCATCAAGCGCGAGATGGTCCGCATGCAGCGCAATTTCAGCGGCATCGCCGACATGGTCGGCCTGCCCTCCGCGATGTTCGTCGTCGACGTGAACCACGAGAAGATCGCCGTCGCCGAGGCCAAGCGCTGCGGCATTCCGTGCGTCGGCCTGTGCGACACCAATTCCGACCCGACCACGCTGAGCCACCCGATTCCCGGCAATGACGACGCGGTGAAGTCCATCCGCATCATCGTCGACGCCATCGTCGCCGCCATCCAGAGCGGCCTGGCCCAGCGCGACCAGCGTCGCGCCGCCCGCGGCGCCGCCGATCTCAAGGGTGTCACCGCCGGCGTCCCGGCCCCCGTCGCCGCCGGCGAGGTCGACCTCTCGAAGATCGACCTGCCCGCCGATGTCGTGGCAGTCGTCGAGGGCGACGCCGAGGTGGTCGTCCCGACCAAGAAGGTCGCCCGGGTCAAGAAGGCCCCGGTCAAGGCCGAGTAAGTTCACCCGCCATTCCCATCCCATTCCATTGATGAGCACCATCATCTCAGCCAAAATGGTCAACGACCTCCGCATCGCCACCGGTGCGGGGCTGCTTGACTGCAAGAAGGCCCTCACCGAGGCCGACGGCAACGTCGAGGCCGCCACCACGATCCTGCGCAAGAAGGGCGCGGCGTCGGCCGCCAAGAAGGCCGACCGCGTCACGAAGGAAGGCCTGATCGAGAGCTACATCCACGTCGGCGGCAAGGTCGGCGTCATGCTCGAGGTCAACTGCGAGACGGACTTCGTCGCGCGCAACGACGAGTTCAAGGCGTTCTGCCGCGATGTCTGCCTGCAGATCGCCGCCGCGAGCCCGCTCTACGTTTCCCGCGAGCAGGTGCCGGAGGCCGACCTCGCCAAGGAGCGCGAGATCGCCCGTGCCCAGGTCCTGGGCAAACCGCCCGCGGCCGTGCAGAAGATCGTCGAGGGCAAGCTCGAGAAATTTTACTCCACGATCTGCCTGCTCGACCAGCCGTTCGTGAAGCAGCCCGAGAAGACGATGAAGGAGATGCTCACCGAGCGGATCGCGAAGACCGGCGAGAACATCCAGCTGCGCCGCTTCACGCGCTACCAGCTCGGCGCCTGAGCCGAACCGGACTGATTGCCCAGGCGCTCCCGCCACGGAGCGCCTTTTTTGTGGCCATTTTTGCCGTGCCCCTCCGCGCCATCCGTGGTCCAGTGGGCGCCATGCAAGTCACCCGCCTCCAGATTGTCGCCCGGGGCCTCGCCAACCGCTGCCCCAACTGTGGCGGACGCACGCTGTTCAAGCCGGGCACGCTGTTCCAGGTGAACCCGGCCTGCCCGGCGTGCGGGCTGCAGATCGAGCGCGGCGAGGGGTTTTATCTCGGTTCCCTGTCGCTCAACTACGGGGTGACCCTGGTGTGCTACCTGACGCCCGTCATGCTGCTGGCGGTCTACGGCGTCATCGGCACGACGACCGCCATCGTGCTGGCGGCGGTGGGCTCGGTCGCCTTCCCGGCGCTGTTCTACCGCTCGTCGCGCAGCTGGTGGCTGATGAATTACTATATCTTCTTCCCGCACCAGCTGCCGGCCAACCGGACCGGCCGGGAGGCGGATGCGGACGAGAACATCTGATCCGGGGGTTGCGCGGCAGTGCCGGAGCCGGGTATGGCCGCAAGTTGAACTGCGGCGCTGCGGCCTCGCAGGTTTTGGGTGGGAGCGGGCGCGAAGATGAGAGTTTGCCCTCATCCAGATCGCAACCGTCTCCCAGAAACGAAAAGGGTTGCAAGCCTTGGGGAAAGCGGCACGAAAATCGGCCCGATGAAAAATATTGGCTGGAAGGGGATTGCGTCACGGTTGCCAGTGGCGCGGGCGATGCTGGCCGTGACGGGTGCCAGCCTGGGTTTTGCGGCGGTGCCTTTGCGGGCAGAGGTCGAGTGGGCGGTGGAGGGGCAGTGGGTGGAAACCTGCAACTGCGCGATCCCTTGTCCCTGCTGGCAGGCAACGCCGACGATGCCGACCCATTCCGATTGCGGTGACATGCTCTTCTTCCACGTCACGAAGGGGCACTATGGCGCCACCAGACTGGACGGGGTGAACGTGGTCCAGATGGCCGTCTCCGGCAGCGGCAAGACGATGGACCAGAGCTCGCAGGACCAGGATTTCAAGGTCAACACCCTCTACCTTCCCTCGGACATTGCTCCCGAGGTGGCGGTGGCGGCCGAAAAGATCTTCGGGCGCATGACGTTCATGCCACTTTCGACCAGCAAGACCCATGCCGTGCGCCAGGTCAGAATGGAGGTGTCACTGCAGGGCGGCACGTTTTCCATCAGAATTCCCAAGATCCTCGACGCCCAGATTGTGCAGGTGACGGACGCCCAGGGTAAGCCGGTACCTTTCCCTTACGACGTGCAGGTGGTTCCTTATCTCGGGAAGGGCATCCAGGGAAAATCCGTGCATTACGAGTACCATGACGCCGGCCAGTCCTGGGTCCACCGCGGCACCAACGGCGTCTGGGCCAGTTTCTTGTTCAGCTCCAAACAGCTGCCGTTGCCGTGGGACCCGGACTACAAGGCGCCGGTGGCGCCGGCCCCGGCGAAGATGTGAATCCGTTGAAACCCGCGAGAATGCTGCAGGGGTGGACAACTGCCTGCCAACCGGACGGGCCGGCAGGCGGCTGAGGGAGAAACACTTTTCCCCTAACGCGCCCGCTTGGGAGAGGGCCGATCCGTGCGCGTTGAGGGCCCTCCTTCGCCAAGGCTTCGGCGGACAAGCAACGCGCCCAACCAGTCAAGCCGCCGACTTCCGCCGCCGCATTGAACGCGCAAGCATGATGGCCAGACCGCAGGCCGTCAACCCGTCGGTCGCCGGCTCGGGAACGGGAACAAAGGTCAGATTGGTGATGATCGGACTCCACGATCCGGTGTCCGACAATGTCACCATACCGATGCCGCCGGGATCCTGATAGCCGAAAAATATGGCCGGATCGGCGATGCTGATGCCCGAGAAAGTATTGAGCACGGTCGTGTCATTGGGGGCGTAAATCGTGACGGTCATGGTGCTGCTGTAGCCCGCGAAATCCCGCACATCCACGCCGAAGGCGGTCGTGGGCGAGGCAAAATTGATGGTCATGGTATTCCCATTGAAGAGGACCTCACGGGAGACCGCGTTGTAGTAACCCACTCCGTCAAATTGGAAATTCGTGCCGGTGAAAGTCAGGCCCGGGCTGACCAGGTTGGGGCCCTGCGAGTTCACAATCGACGTGGAATCGAGCGTACTAACCCCCGTATTATATGCCGTGCCCGGGGCCAGGATGTAACCCCCGAAGGTTTCCGTGAATCCGGAACCGCCCAGGAGCGCATTCAACGTCGGACGGTCGGCGACGAGGCCGCCAGCCTGGCCTCGAAGTGGGCCCACGAAGCAGGTTAACAGCAAGGGCAGGACAAATCTTGTAAAACGGATCACGACCATGGTGGTTGGCCGGTGGGCTTATCTCATTCACTTCGGATTTCAACCAAGCATTGTGCCCTGCCGTTGCTTCTGGGCGCCGGATAATGCCCCGAGCGTCTCGGTGGAGGGAAGCTGAACGCGGGACGAGAATTGGCGGACTCGCCGTGCTGCGTGAGCAACTCCTGCAGGAGACTGGTGATTGTGTGCGGCGTGGGCTTGGTATCCTGGGCCGGGGCCAGCCCTGCGCTGTGCTTCGAGACGCGCGCGGCTGCCGGTCCGGCGGACGTTCCCAGATTCAGAACGATCCCGTGGCGGCCATGTCCCAGGCCTCGATGAAATTCACCTTCGCGCGGCCGCCGTCACAGAATACGCCAACGTGCAGGCTGTCCGGGCGGGTGGGGTAGATCCGCTGCGTGAGGGACTGGCGGCCGTTGACGAATACCTCCACGATCGAACGGTCGAGAAAGACCCGCAGGCGAAGCGGTTCGCCCGCGGACAACTCGAACGGCGCGGCTTGGACGTGGATCTTCTTTTCCTCCTCGGGGAGGAAGGGGACCCGGGGCCGCGCGTCCAGGACGAGCCCCGACTTGGAGCCGTCGATCTTGAATTGTTTTGCGGCCGGGTCGTAGAAGATCCGGGTCTGTTCCGCCCCGTCGGGCGAGGCCCGCACGATCAGGCCGAACTGCCCGGCGGTCGCCGCGGTCATCTCGCATTGGATTTCCAGGCAGTCGCCGCGGATGCTCGCGATGTCCTTGGGCGAGTCTGCATCCAGCACGATGCCCGCCTCGCGGCGATGGTTGAGGCGCAAGCTTTCGAGCTCGGGCACCGGCGCCATGCGCAGCCGCGGCTCCTTGCCGTCCGTCGCCAGGGTCAGCACCCGTGGGATCGTCATCACCCCGGCCCAGCCGGCGGCGCGGTGCGTGGCCTCGTCCCGCCCCTCGTTGACCCAGGCGAAGAGCAGGCGGCGACCTTGGTCATCGAGCATCGTATTGGGCGCGATCACCTGTCCGGCCGTCCAATTGAGCCGCCCGTGTTGCTCGATTTCAAATCGGTCGTCGTGATAGCTGCCCACGTAGTATTGGGCGCCCCGCTTATGGCTGGCAAAGAGCAGCACGTGCTTGCCGCCCAGCGGGAAGAAATTGGGCACGGCGCAGTCCTCGTCGGCGTCGGTCCAGCGGCGTTCCGATTGGTAGAACGGATGCAGGTACTCCCAGTGCACCAGGTCGGACGACTTGAACAGGAAGGCGGTGTCGCCCTCCGGTTCGTCGGGACGCGCAAAGCAGCGACCCCAGCCGCTCAGGGCGTACCAGCTGCCGCCGTGCTGCCACACGCTCGGGTCAAAGGTCTTGTACTCCTTCTTCTCCCCGGGCCGGGGCCAGGCGATCACCGGATTCTGCGGGTGCTTGGTCCAGTGGATCAGCTCGTCGTCGGTGCTGGTCGCGGTGCAGATGCCCCCGGGCACGCCCAGGTAAACGAGCGTGGGCACGCCGTTCTGGACGACCGCGCAGCCGCTGTAGCAACCGTTCCAATCGGGCTTGCCCGGCTCCGGGGCCATGGCGATGGGATGATGGGTCCAGTGGCACAGATCCGTGCTGGAGGCGTGGCCCCATTGGATGCTCTTCCAGTAGGCCGCGTTGGGATTGAACTGATAAAAAAGATGATACCGGCCCTTCCAGAAGATGAGCCCGTTGGGGTCGTTGATCCAGCCCCAGGGCGCGGTAAAGTGATACTTGGGCCGCAGCGGGTCGTTCTGCAGCTTCACCAACAGTTCGCTCGCGGCCGGGATCAGGCGTTCGACCTGGTCGATTTCGGCCTGGAGCCCGGCCGATTTGTCCTCCGCCCGGCAAATTCCGGGCGCCGAGGCGACGGTCAGCGCCAGGATCGCGGTCGCAAGACGGAGTGCAGGATGGCTCACCAAGCGCAAGAAGCCACGACGTTGCTTGGTTAGCAGGTCTTTCATCCGACTTGCTATTGCCGAATGTATTTGGTGATCCACTGAGCTAACGCCTTCGAAGAGCGATCTGTAAGCCTAGGTGTACCAACCCACGATCCATCGTCCCAAGCGAGGCAACCACACATTTCGGAGATCGTGGCTACAACGGCTCCGCGAGCGGTAAAGCGATACTGGTAATATCCGATGCCAGTATTGGATGCTCCGTACGAGTCTTCAACAACCTCTATCGCCCCGATCAGCTCGTCCACCACCGTGCGATCTGTGATGGTTGTGACCACCTGCTCATCTTTCGAATACCACTTCGCAATCACTTGCACCGAATCACAGCCCGCAATCTTTGATTTGAGCGTCTGATTCCACTTCCCGCGTAATGCGGCCGCTTCCTTCCGAATATCGGGTACTCCGGTGCTGCCCTTGTCTCGGTCACCAGCATAGGCGATCGTGCACAGACTCAGAAATGCCAAACAAAACATTAGCGGAGGGTTACGCATGTTACATTTGCCCAACGTTACGATGAACCACCGCGGCTTGGCGAGGTTGGCGGTGGTGGGTGGTTGGGCAGTTCCTTCAATTTCCTGAACGCTGCCTGATAGAGAAAATCTGATTTTGCAGGAATCACTAGTAGCACGAGCGCCAGATTTGTTCCCCGCCATGTGATCACGATTTCGCCCTTTTGCCCGATACCGAGAAGCTTCTCCGACACCTCGTGCGAATAGCTCGGGATTCCCTCCTTGCTTTCATACCCGTCATGATGGGGATTCGCTTTCAAACTCAAACCGTCGGGGCGAATTTCGTAATCTCGTCCTTTCTTCAACTCCTTTAGTGCAATGACTCGACCACCTTTGAGCGCCTCGAAAACCAAGCTATCTGCATGGGTGGCAACTCTAACTGTGTCGGTTTCTTTATCGTGCTCGGAATAGAGATCAACTAGCCCGTACAACCCGAGAGCGCCAGTATTAGTAATCTCGGAATCCGTCGAGCGATTGCTATAGAATCCTGAAAAAGCCTCAAGACCGTTGAAACTCGCGGTAACAAACTGAGGCGGTTGTGTCGGGTGTGAAATACAGCCGGCGAGAAGAAGCGCGATGACGGCACAAGTAACTTTTATGGTCATACGTTTGCCCAACCTTACGGTGAACCACCGCGGCTTGGCGAGGTTGATTGCCTTCGCATCTTCTGAGTAGGAGAACTTCGCTTCCTCAACCCGACATCCCCTTCATCCCCGTGACGACGAGGTTTGCACATGGGAACTTGGTATATACGGAACGTGCCGGCGAATGTCGGTGGGGCAGGTCGCTGCTGTCATTCCAAACCGGCTGACAGATGAACGTGAGGGGTGGGGAATTGAACGACACGTCCTCAGTCCTCCGTTGAGGATGTTGGATGGAGCGTAATTCGTCGTCTTCGTCGTGTGGTCGTGACAACCTACTCCTATCGGCCAAGTCCGCAGATCTGTTTGGCATACGTCCAAACAACCCGCTCACGATCGAGGGCTAATTTCACGCCAAAAAATTTGTGGGGGAGAGCTGAGAGCTGCTTAGTTTTGAGGTTTGTGGTTAGACGTGGGGGGGCATTACCTCATCCCATGCGTTCCCGACTGACAGCCAGCTGTGCGATAATGGGGCTCCTGTTGTTCGGAGGATGCAACAATTCACATCCGGCGAGCGGGGCCTCTTCAGTCAACGAACTAGCGCGGGGGTTCGTGCTGTACACCGTGACCTTAGACGCAGTCAAATATGTGACCCTGTTGCACCCGAACGCCGTCAATTACTATGAGCGTAAATGGCCGGGTTTCTTTAAGGCGGTGCTCAATGGCGACATGTCTCGGATGAGCAGGAACCCCGCTGATTTTCGACCGGAGAATGTGGGAGTGGAGCCCGCGCCAAGAGACGACTACACCCAAAAGGAATGGGCGGAGGCACGAGCAATTTTAGGAAATACGCTGCCGATGGATGCATATTGGTTTACCTACAAGGAGGAAGGGGTGGGACAGCTGCGTTTGCGTGTATTGGTCGTGCAGGATGACGGGAGATATTACGTGACGCTGCCGGACTTTCCTGAGGAGTTGAAACCGCCCAAATCGCGCAAATAGCCCCTCCATTGAGGATGTCGGATGGAACGTGATTCGTCGTCTTCGACGTGTGACCGTGACGACCCGCTCCAATCAGCCAAGCTCGCAAATCTGTTTGGCATACGTCCAAACAACCCGCTCAAGATCGAGGTCTAATTTACCGCCAAATTTTCGCTTCCGTTTTTGGGCGTTCACCCTACGTTTCGCCCTTCCTGACCGGAGAGGTGGCAGAGTGGTCTATCGTACCTGACTCGAAATCAGGCGTACCCGAAAGGGTACCGTGGGTTCGAATCCCACCCTCTCCGCCATTTCTGCCCCGTGCCGGGGCGCCGCACCCTTCCCATGAACAAGAAACTGATGCTGCGGGGCTTGGCCATCGTGCTGGCCGCGGGCGTGGCCGGCTACCTCATCCTGATCAACCCGGACAATCCGCTCACGCGGGCGTTTCAGCGGCGCATCACGGACATCGACTCGCGGATCGTCATCGGCCCCTACCCGGTGGAGCGGGATTTCCAGAAGCTCGCCGCGGCCCACGTCGGCCTGATCGTCTCGTTGCTCGACCCCGCCATCCCGTATGAGCGCTCGCTGCTCGAGAAGGAGAGGCGCCTGGCGGCCGGCTATGGCATGCGCCTGCGGAATTTTCCCATGGCGAGCATCCTCGGCCGGAAGTTCGGCGGCTACTATCAGACCAGCGCGGCCGACGCGGCCGCCGCCATCGCCGGGACGAGCGACAAGGTCTATCTCCACTGCTACCTCGGGCTCCATCGCATCCAGGTGGTCCGCGACCTCCTCGCGGCGAAGGGGATTGGCGCGGAGCGCTACGCCCTGCGCCAGGCCGAGCGCGAGCAGAGCCGGAGCCTGCTCGACGCGGCCGACGCGGCCTTTCAGGCCCGGCGCTATGACGAGGCGCTGGCCCAGCTGGCGCAGATCCCGCCCGGGGAGTTGTCCAACGATGCGCGCCTGCTGCGCAGCTGGTGCGACTACCAGCTCGGGCACTACGAGGCCGCGGCGACGCAGTTCGCCACGCTGCGCACGACGGCGCCGACGCTGGCGGCCGCGGCGGTCGGCGCGGGCTACTGCGCCCTCCGCACCGGGCAGAACCAGCAGGCGGAAACGGAATTCAACGCGGCCTTGCGCCTCGCCCCGGACAATGCCGACGCGGTCGGCGGACTCGGGCTCGTGCGGTACCGCGCGGGCGAATCGGCCGAGGCCGCCCGGCTCCTCCGGCGCGCCGTCGAGCTGGCGCCGGCCAACCAGGAATTCCGCGACGTGCTCGCGCAGCTGGCGCGGAAGTAGGCCCGGTCAGCGCGGCTTCGCCGTCCCGCGCGGCCGGCCAAAACCCACGCGGGTGCTCTCGCCCCAGCCCTGGCGTCCCCGCAGGAACTGCCACAGTCCCTCGATGCGCCACCAGAGGTTGAGCTGGCGGTAGCCGAAGTTCTCCGCCACCGCGGCGAAGGCGAGGGCGACCATGTCGCGTTTCTGCGCCGTATGGAAGAGCGCCAGCTCGCCCATGACGAGCGCCGACATGCTCAGGAACACGCCGTAGAGGGCGACGACCCCGAAATAGGCCAGCAGGAAGGGATAGCTGATGAGCTCGTAGTACCAGCAGAACGGCAGGAGCAGCAGGCCGGCGAGGTCGAGAAACGGCCCGATCACGTCGAACAGCACGTACACGGGCAGGCCGATGAGGCCGATGCGGCCGTAGCGCGGGCGCAGCACCATGTCGCGGTGCAGCCACAGCACCTCGCAGAGGCCGCGCTGCCAGCGCGTGCGCTGGCGGCGCAGCCCCGCCAGGGTCTCCGGCGCCTCGGTCCAGCACACCGGGTCGGGCACGAACTGGATCGAGTAGGGGCGGCCCGACTCGAGGAAATGGCGGTGGAGCTTCACGATCAGCTCCATGTCCTCGCCCACGGTGCCATGGGTGTAGCCGCCGACCTCCAGCACGGCGCGGCGCTGGAACAGGCCGAAGGCGCCCGAGATGATGGCCACCGACCCCAGGCGGCTCAGCGAGAGGCGCGAGATGAGGAAGGCGCGCAGGTACTCCACCACCTGGAAAAGCAGCACGGGCCGGCGGGGCATGCCCTCGCGGACGATCTGCCCGTTCCGCACCTCGCTGCCGTTCGCAATGCGGATGGTGCCGCCCACCGCGATGAGCGTCGCGGGTTGCTCGGCGAACGGCCGCACGGCCCGGAGCAGCGCCTGATGGTCGAGGAGCGAGTCCGCGTCGACGCCGCAGACCAGCGGATGGCGGGCGTAGTTGAGGGCGGCATTGAGCGCATCCGACTTGCCGCCGTTCTCCTTGTCGATGAGCAGCAGGTTGGGGAAGTCACGGTGGCGGTAGACGCCGCGGATGGGGGCGCAGGGCGCCAGCGCGGGCCGCTGGAGCTCGACGCGCTCGAGGTGAAAGGCCGCGATGACCGCCGCGAGCGTGCCGTCGGAGGAGCCGTCGTTCACGACGATGACCTCGAAGCGCGGGTAGCGCGAGGTCAGGAGGGATTGGAGATTCTCCACCACCGTCCGCTCCTCGTTGTACGCGGGCACGAGCAGCGAGATGCCGGGGATGGACCGGGCGCCGAGGAGCCAGTCCTCCTGGGTGCGGCGCCGGCGCTGCCCGGCCGCGCGGAGCTCGAGGGCCGCCAGCACCGTGTGCAGCGTGTACAGCAGGCTCTGCAGGATCGCAAAGCCGAGCACAAACCAGCCGAGGCCGACGGCGGCGCCGCTGACGAGGGGCTCGATCAGCTCATGCTTCATGGGCCTCCTCCATTTCGTGCTCGCGCAGGACCTGCACCCCGGCGTCGAGTTCGCCGGCCTGCGCGCCGTGAGCCCGCAGGATCGCGCGCGCCTCGGGGCCGAGGGCCCAGAGGGCGCGGGCCGCGGCGTGGCTCACCTCCCACTCGTCGCGCCGGACGATGGCCGCCAGGGGCGGAAAATGCTCCGGCCGGCCGAGGATCGCGGCGCACTGGCAGGCGGCCTGCCGCACCGAGGCGTTGGGGTCGGCCAAGCCGTGGCGCAGCAGGTCCGCAGCCTGCGGGTCGCCGAGTTCGCGCAGGGCGATCCACGCGGCGGCCCGCACCCGGTCGGCGGGATGCCGGACGAGTGCGGCCAGGGGCAGAAAGGCCTCCGGGGCCTGGCTGCGGCCGAGCGCGATGGCGAGGATGCGCTTCCATTCGTCGGGCAGCGGCTCGCCCAGCAGCAGGATGGCTTCCGGCCGCAGGCTCGCGGGCGCCCGCGCCAGCAGGTCGGTAAGCACGAGCGGCGGATCCACGGGGGAAAGCCGCAGCGATTCCAGCAGCCCGCGCAGCGAGGGGACTTCGTCGCGCGCGAGGAGGGAGCGGGCGGCCATCAGCCTCACGCCCAGGTCCCGGTCGGCCAGCGCCGTGCGGAGGGCGGCCGACGAGGACGGCTGGGGGCAGTGGCGGAGCAGCGCGCAGGCGGACTGGCGCTCGGCCGGCCGCCGGTCCCGCAGGGCGCGGAGCGCGGCGTCGAAGAAGCCCTCCCGTTGCAGCAGTCCGATGAGGCGGTCCTTTTCGTGCCCCTTGATCTGGCCCGCCAGCTCCTGGAGCACCTGCACCAGCACGCGGCGCTTGAGCCGCGACAGGTGGGCGTAGCTGACGGCGGGCGCGGCGGGATCGATGATCTCGGCGAGCAGCCCGCCCGTCAGGGTTTCCTTCGCCGCGGCGATGCGCGCGGTGACCGCACGCCGCCGCATGCGCAGGACGAAGACGGCCATCCAGAGCGCCACCGAGGCCGCCGCGAGGATCGCGCAGACCGGGAGCGTCAGGTTCAGAAACTCCAGCTCAGAATCGTGTGACAATGCCGACATGGAGGGTGTGGCGCGCGGGATTGCCCGGCGACCATTCGTGCGCGAGGTCCAGCCGGAGGGCGAACCCGGGGGAAAATTCCCGGTAGATGCCGCCGAAGGCGCTGTGGTAGCGGAGCGAACGGGTGAAGTCGTAAATGGTCGAGGAGAGCGACTCGGTGGTGTCGGCGTAGCCGAGGTCCCAGCGCCACTGCGGATTGATGTCGCCGTCGAGGCGCGCGAGCCAGCCGCCGGTCCAATGGCCGTTCAGGTTGCGGCTGAGCAGCGTCTTCGCGGTCACCGCGACCCCGTGGGACGTATATTGGGTGACGCCCAGCCAGATGGAATGGGCGGTGCCGGGTTCGTAGGTGGAAATGCGGTAGTCGAAGAGCAGGACCGTGGGCGGCAGCGCCTTCGTGCCCGGCCGCACGCGCCACTCGCCGCCCACTGCCAGCCCGCGTTGCGCAAAGAAATCGGCGCGGGGGGTGAAGCTGGCGCGGGCATACACGAAGAGGGGATCCGTGACGCGCCGGTCCAGGCCGAGGCTGTACTGCTGGTCGACGAGCCCGTAGCGGCGCGCCCAGGCGCTGGTGACGGAGAGGCCGGTCTGGCTGTCGAGCGCGTAGCGCAGCGCGGCGTCCCAGCCCATCCAGTCGCTGCGCCCGGAATGGCCGGAGAACGTGGAGTACTCCCAACCCAGGTCGAGGCGCCAGTAGCCGGCGTGCTTCACCGCGTCGATCCGCTTCAGGATGCGCTCCGACTTGGGGTCGGTCTGGAGGGCAAGTTCGTAGGACTTCCGCGCCTCGGGGTAGACCTCCAGGTGGGCGAAGACGTCGCCGGTCCCGAGCAGGGCCTCGGTGTTCCGGGGCGCGCGGGCCAGGACCTCGGCGAAGACGGCGCGGGCCCCTTCGTATTTTCCCTGCAGGAGAAGGATCCGGCCGAGCAGGTTGCGGGCGACCAGGTTCTTGGGCTGTTCCGCGATGAGGGTTCGGACCAGCTGCTCGGCGTGCCCAAGGCTCCCGGACCAGGCGAGCACGGTGGCGTGCGCGAGCCGCAGGTCCGTGTCGGCGGGCGCCAGCTCCAGGGCGTGCTCCAGGGTCGGGATCGCCTCGGCGTAGTGACCGTTCCAGCCCTGCAGGATGCCGAGCAGGTTGAGCGCGTCGAGGTTGCGCGGCTGGTCCGCCACGATGCGGCGGAAGATCTCCTCGGCGCGATCGAAGTGGCCGGCCGACGCGAGCACGCGGCCGTAGGTGAACCGCACGTCGAGATCCCGCGGGGCGTAGGCGAGGGCCTGCTCGAGCGTGCGCACCGCCTCGTCGGGATGCGACGACCACGCGAGGGTGAGGCCGAGCAGGTTGAGGGCCTCGAGCTGGCGCGGCTGCTCGGCGAGCACGCCGCGGATCACTTCCTCGGCCCGGCCGAGCTTGCCGGACCAGGCGAGGACGCGGCCGTAGGCGAGCCGCAGGTCGATGTTCTGGGGGTCGATCGCGAGGCCGTGCTCCAGCGTGACGAGCGCGCCGTCGTAGTCGCCGGCCCAGCGCTGCGCCGTGCCGAGCAGGAGGTAGTTTTCGGCCTCGCCGGGCTGCTGCTGCACGAAGTCCTGGTAGAGCGTGACGGCGCGCGGCAACTGGCCGGACCAGGTGAGGACGCGGCCGTAGGCCAGCCGGATTTCCTTGTTATTGCGGGACAGGGCGAGGCCCTGCTCATAGGTGGCGATGGCGGCGTCGTAGTGGCCGGCCCAGCCCTGCGCCGTGCCCAGGAGGCCGAGGGCCTCCAACTGGCGGGGCTGCTCGGCGACCAGGGCGCGCAGCGTCTCCTCGGCGCGCGGCAGCTGGTGGGCCCAGGCGAGGGTGCGGCCATAGGCCAGGCGCAGTTCGGGATCCTTCGGCGCGAGCGCGAGCCCGCGCTCCAGGGCCGCGAGGGCCTCCGGTTCCCGGCCGGCCCACCCGAGGGCGGTGCCGAGCAGGAGGTAGTTGGCCGGGTTGGCCGGGTCCTCCGCCACGTACTGCTCAAAGCGCGACACGGCGGCGGCGGGCTGTTCCAGCGCGGCGACGAGGCGCCCGTGGCCCAGGCGGAGGGTTGGGTCCTGCGGGGCGAGGGCGAGGCCGCGCGCCAGGGTGCGCAGGGCGTCGGCGCTCCGGCCGGACCACTCCTGCACCGTGCCCAGCAGGGTCAGCGCCTCGACATTCTTGGGATCCTGCGCGACCACGTCCGCGGCAATCTGCTCCGCCTCGGGCAGGCGCCCCATCCAGGCGAGGATGCGCGCCCGGGCGAGGCGGATGTCGTTGTCGCGGGGGGCCAGGGCGGCGGCGCGGTCGAGCGAGCGCAGGGCCTCGGCGTGCCGGCCGGCCCAGCCCTGCAGGCGGCCGAGCAGGAACCAGTCCTCGGCCGTGGGCGACGGCTGGGCGGCGCGTTCCTCGGCGAGCGCGAGCGCCCGGGCGCTGTCGCTGGCACTCTGCAGCGCGCGGATTTCCTCGCGGGTGGCGACGCCCAGGGCGGCCGGCGCCAGGAGGGCGAGCAGCAGGCCCAGCGGCAGGAAAAGGGAACGGGGGAGGGCGTTCACGCTAGATGAGCTTGCGGACGCGCGCGACCAGCTCGGGCGGGCTGAACGGCTTGACCATGTAGTCGGCGGCGCCGGCGTCGAGGCAGCGCGCGACGTCCTCACCGTGGCTGTTGCTGGAGAGCATGAGCACGGGAACGTGCGTCAGCGCGGCGGTGGCCTTGAGCGCGCAGAGGGTGCTGTAGCCATCCTTGGCCGGCATCATGATGTCGAGGATGACGAGGCTGGGCGCGGCGGTGGCGGCGCGCTCGAGCAACTCGGCGCCGTCGGCGAAGGTCTCCACCTTGTAGCCGTGGCGGGCCAGGATGACGGTGATCAGCCGGCGGGTGACCAGGTTGTCATCCGCCGCCAGCACGACGGGACTGCGCCGGTGGGGGGGCGTGGTGTGGGAGCGGGTCGCAGGATTGCTGGCGGATTTCATGACCGGAAGGAGTGAGCAGGGGGCTCAGGGGAGCCGAACGGGGCCGGAGTCGGCGACGGCGTCCGTCGTGGCCGGGTAGCTTCTCAGTAATGTGAATAGATTGAGGCGCTAGATGATGGCTCACTCGGCGTTACTGCCTGGGCGATGCGATAGTTTCTGAAATCCAAGATAGGAGAGCAAATAGTTTATATTGAGACATACGAAAGTGATACGAGGCCTAGGCAATTCAGCGGCCCGGACGGCGCGTGGCCGGAACCGCGTCCGCCGTTGCACACTTCGCCGCCGAGGGTGGTTAAGAATTCCTCCCTCACCGCCAGCCTGCGCCAAGCCTAAGGCTGGCAGGCCGGGCTCCGGAAGACCGGAAACTGCTTACTCAGGAGTGGCGGAGGCGGCACTTCAGGGGATCGGAAGGCGGCGGCAGTCGAAGATGTAGACGGAATGGGAGTCCTCCGGACTGAAGCCGGACTGAAAGACCACGCCGGTGCCGGTATTCATCAGCCGGGTCCACGTCGGATGCAGCTTGTATTCGAGCCGCTCGTTCCGGGAGATGCAGACATAGCGGACGTTGAGCTGCCGGAGCAGCGGGAGTTCGCCGCCCTCGTAGATGCGCCGGATGAGCTGCGGCCGGTCATCCTGCCGGTAGGGGTTCGACTCCGCGTAGATTCCGGCGAGGGTGGGCCGGCCGGCCAGGGCCGTGGTGAAATTCATGAAATTGTGCGCGGCGGTGAGGACGATCTCCGTGGGTTTGACCTTCGCCTTCATCCATTCGGCCGCCTTGAGGCCGTTCTTTTCGAACAGGAGCACCTCCCCATGATCGGCCACGAGGATGTACGCGTAGTATTCGTACGCCACAGGACCGACACACAGGACAACGAAATAGATCCACAGCGCATGCGACAGGACACGCCAGCGCCCGTCACGCCACTGGGCGGCGCCCAGCACGATCACGAGGGACAGACCCAGGTTGAAGAAGAAGACGAACTTGTTGCTGTCGCCCCAATCGAAGCTGTAGCGCCAGACGTTGATGAAGACAAAGAACCCGCCGCAGACGGCGAAATACCATTTCCAGCGTCCCAGGAATGCGCGCAGGGAGTCGGCCGGCGCCGGGTTTCCGGTCCGCCGGACCAGCGCCAGCGCGCCAAACAGCAGGCCCCAGCCAAAGTAGTCGCCGTTGGCGAAAAACCAGAAGGCGGCCCGGCGGGTGAACGCGGGCCAGGCATGGAAATCTTCCAGCGGGATGACCGGGCTGGCGCTGACCCAGGAGGAAAAGTTCGCATGGGTCGTGGGCCCGTGGAAGGCCAGGTACAGCAACTGCAGCACGCCGAGGGCAAAGACCGGCGCCCACACCCGCCACTGGGTGAGAAACCAGCCCAGTCGCCGCCAGAGCGCCGGCACCAGGCTGACCGTCAGCACGGTGAAGGCCACGATGTGCGACAGGGGCAGGAGGCAGACCAGCAGGTACGCCTCGAGCACCTTGCGGCGGTCGCGGGCTACCGCGATCTCACTGGCGGGATCCCCGGCCCCGCCGAACGCCGCGTGCAGGATGAGCAGGATGACCGGCATCGAGAACAGCAGGCCCCGCTGCGGCTCGAGCATGTTGAAGAGGATGTTCTCGAAGTTGAAGTAGGGAAACAGCAGGATGCTTTCCACCGGGTTGAGGGGGTCCAGGTACTGGGGCGCGAGGGCGAGAAAGTGGACCAGGTTGATGACCGCCGTGTTGAGCGACAGGAAGATCAGGCCCGCGAGCATCACCCACCGGGGCGGCAGCTTCAGCCAGTGGTCGAACGCGGCCCAGAGCGAGCCCACCAGCACGGTGGCGCTGACGAGGTTCATGAACCACATGGCGCTGAGGATCGGCATCCCCAGGCGCAAGAGGTGGGCGAGGTGAAAATCGGCGAGGAAGTGATACTTCAGCGGAAACGGGGCCACGTTGAGGTCCACGGGCGGGAACCGCGGCGTCACGAGGAAGCCGTGGACGACGGAGAGGTGGAAGGTGGTGTCGGCGAAATTGAAGTTCACCCAGACATCGCCGTCCTGGTCCAGGTCCAGCCCGGTGTAAAAGCAAACGAGGACTAACGCGGCCAGGAACAGGGCCCAGTAGTTCCACTCGCGGAAGGCCAGCAGGCGCCGGAAGTCGGGGAGGGCGGGGCCGCCCGGGCGGCCGGGAAGGGGCGTGCGGCCGGAGCCCGAGGAAAAATACAGCGCCAGCAGCAGGGCGCCCCACGAAAACACGGAGTACAGCCCGCCCCAGCCGACCAGCGCGTAGAGCAGGAAATTCACCCAGGTGGCGAGGAACAGGGTGAGGCCGAGCGCGCAGAGATACCGCGGCAGGCCCTTGAACGAGTCGAGCAACGCGACCCGGAATTGCAGGAAATAGGCGAGCGCCGCGACGAGACCGAGGTAGACCGGGGCGAGCATCGCGGGTCAGGAGCAGCTGCCGTGCCGGTAATGGCCACGAGCCCAGATGACGTTTCCGGATTTCACGCCCCGTTATCAGGCGGCCCGCGCGGTGGGGAAAGCAAAAAGCCCCGGGAATCTCCCGGGGCCTTGCAGTGAAGACGGGGCGGTGGGGCGGGGCGGCCGGCTATTTTTTCGCCGCGCCGAAGGTCTTGTCGGGCCAGGCAGGCACGGGCGACAGGCTCCGGCCCTTGGTCTTGAGGTCGGCGAGGATTTCCTGGATGCCGCGGTCGAGCTGCTGGTCCTCGCCGCGGAATTCGCGCGCGGGGTCGTTGTCCACCACGATGTCGGGGTCCACGCCGTGGCCCTCGATGATCCAGCCGGAGCCGTCCTTCGCATAGGGCGCGAACTCGGGCTTGTTGAGGAAGCCACCGTCGGTGAACGGCAGCGTGCCGGTGATGCCGACGACGCCGCCCCACGAGCGCTTGCCGATGAGCTTGCCGAGCCCGGCCTCCCGGAAGCGGTAGGGGAAGAGGTCCCCGTCGGAGGCGGAGTACTCGTTCATCAGCGTGACCTTCGGGCCGAGCAGGATCTCCCGCGGGTTCGGCGTGGGCGTGCCGTTGCGCCGGATGTTGATGTAGTTCAGCTCGCGCTGGAGCCGCTCGATGATCATCGGCGAGACGTTGCCGCCGCCGTTGCCGCGCACGTCGACGATGAGGGCCTCCTTGTCGAGCTGCGGGTAGTAGCGGCGGACGAACTCGTTGAGACCCTCGGGGCCCATGTCGGGGATGTGGAGATAGCCGACCTTGCCGCCGGTTTGCTTGGCGACGTAGTCGATGTTCCCCTGCACCCACGCGTCGTAATACAGCGGGGCCTCGTCGGCGATCGGCACGATGGTGACGTCGCGCGCGCCCTCGTCCACGGGCCGGGCGTTGACGCGGAGCACCACCTGCTTGCCGACGGTGTCGAGGAGGGCGGCGTAGAGGTTGTCGAGGTCGCGGGTGGCGCGGCCGTTGACCGCCAGGATGTAGTCGCCGGCGCTGACGTTGACGCCGAGCTCGGTGAGCGGCGAGCGGGTCTTGGTCTGCCAGTTTTCGCCCGGCAGGATTTTGTCGATGCGGTAGGCGCGGCTGGCGGGATCGCGGGAAACCTCGGCGCCGAGCAGGCCGGTCTTGATGCGCGGGGCCTCGAGGCGGTCGCCGCCGCCGACATAGGTGTGGCCGATGTGGAGCTCGCCGATGAGCTCGCCGAGGAGGTAGGTGAGGTCGTTGCGCGTGGCGACCCACGGGAGCAGCGCGCCGTATTTGTCGCGGAGGGCCGGCCAGTCGGTGCCGTGCATGTTGGGCGCGTAGAAGAAGTCGCGCATCTGACGCCAGCTCTCCGCGTAGATCTGGGCCCACTCGGCCGGCCGGTCGAGGCGGAGCTCGAGGCCGGAGAGGTCGAGCTTCGCGTCGGGCTTCAGCTCGATCTTCGCCGTGGGGAGATCGATGAGCGAGAAGTCGGACTTGGCGCGGAGCAGCATCTTTTTGCCGTTGGCGGTGATGTCGAAGGCGTCGAAGTTGCCGAGCTCGGTCTCCTTTTTGGCCTTGAGGTCGTAGAGGGCGAGGACGGCGCGCGAGGCGATGCCGCCGCCGAAGCCTTCGCCGCCGCCCCCGCCGCCGACGGGGCCGCCGGGCAGGCGGCGGTAATAGACCTTGTCACCGACCATGCGGATCGGCCCGTAGTTCGAGGGCGCGATGGGCAGGCTGATGATGCGCTCGGCGAGGCCATCGGCGTCGACCTTCACGACCACGGGCTTCCGGGCGGCGTCCTTCTTTTCGGGTTTTTCCGCGGATTTTTCGTCGGCCGGTTTCTTGTCGTCGTCCTTGGCAATGGCGACCTCGTCGCTCTTGGGGGCGAAGGGCGAGGGCGTGTCCTTGGCGAGCGCCACCAGGTAGATGCGCTCCATGTCGAGGTAGGCGTGGTTGAACTCGGTGTCCGAGTAGATCGGCCGGTAGTCGCGGGCGGAGGCGAAGAGGAGCCATTTGCCGTCGTCGCTGAACGTGGGCCGGCTCGAGGCATACCAGCCGTCAGCGACGGTCAGGGCCTCCTTGGCGTCGAGGTGGCGCAGCATGACCTTCGGCAGGGTGCCGTTCTCCCGGCGGATCCAGGTGACCCACTGCGAGTCGGGCGACCACGCGTAGTCCAGGATCGGGCTGTCGGGATTTTCGTCGATGGTGCCGACCGCCTTCGTGCCGGTGTCCACCCAGCGCAGGCGCTGCTTGCGGTCGCCCCAGAGGAGCTTCTTCGAGTCGGGCGACCAGGCGGGATTGAAGTAGTAGGTGTCGGCGCCGGAGGTGAGCTGCACCGCCGGGCTGCGGCCGTCCTGGGCGCGGAGGTAGATCTCATTCTCGCCGGTGGCGTCGGAGAGATAGGCGATCCACTTGCCGTCCGGCGACCAGCTCGCGGCGCGCTCGTGCACGCCCTGGGTCTGGGTGAGGTTGCGGACGGGGCCGTCCTTGGCGGGCACGCTGAACACGTCGCCGCGCGCGACCACGGTCACGCGCTGGCCGTCGGGCGCGAGGCCGACGCTCTCGATGAACTTGGACACATTGACGAGCGCGGGGCGGGCCGCGGCGAGATCCTCGGCGACGGTGATGGCGACGGGCGCGGCTTTTTCGGTGGCGAGATCGAAGCGCCAGACCTGGCCCTCCTGCTCGAAGACGATCGCCCCGGGACCGATCGAGGGGAACTTCACGTCGTACTGGGCGAAATTCGTGAGCTGGCGCGTCTGCTTGGTGGCGGGGTCGTAGCAGAAGAGGTTGGCGCGCGCGGTGCGCTCGGAGACGAAGTAGATCCGGCCGTTGGGCGCCCACATTGGGAACATGTCCTGGGCGGGGTGGTTGGTGATGTTCTCGAGCGCGCCGGTCTTGAGATCGAAGATCCAGATGTCGTCGGCCATGCCGCCGCGGTACTGCTTCCACGTGCGGAATTCCCGGAAGACGCGGTTGTAGGCGATCTTGGTGTCGTCGGGGGAGAAGGAGACGAAGCCGCCGCGGGGCACGGGCAGCTGGGCGGGCACGTCGCCGTTGAGGCCGACGGTGCAGAGCTGGCCGATGAACGGGTTGAACGAGCGCCAGCGGGAGCGGAAGACCACCTCGGGCGCGGTGTTGCGCCACGTCATCACGATATTGTTCGGCCCCATGCGGTCGCCGAGGTCGTCGCGATCGAGGGTGGCGGAAACGGTGAGGCGCTTCGGGGGGCCGCCGGCGGCCGGCATGGCGTAAACCTCGGTGTTGCCGTCGTACTGGGCGGTGAACGCGAGCTGGGTGCCGTCGGCGGAGAAGCGCGGGAAGATGGCGTAACCCGGGCCGGTGGTGAGCCGGCGGGCGGTGCCGCCCTCGACGCCGACGGTGTAGAGCTGGCCGGCGTAGGAGAAGACGATGGCCGAGCCGTTGGTGGCGGGGAAGCGCAGCAGCTTGGTCGGCGCGGGGGTGCCGGCGGATTGGGCGGCGGCGAGACTGGCGAGCGCGCACCCGAGGAGGGCGCAGAACAGGCGGGGGGATTGCAACATGGGGGAGTGGGTTGGCGCAGGATTCTGCCGCAGGTTCGCGGCCGCCCAAGCTAATTTCCGGGGGCCGGACGGTAGCCGGGGGCCTGGTGCGGCGGATTAGGGGGCGGCCCGGCGGCGTTTTGGGGATTGAGGCCCGGTGGCCGGCGGGCGTAATAATGACCCTTTAATTCCCCATGCATACTTCCACCCGACTGATTCGTCCCCTCCTTTGCCTGCTGCTACCGATGGCCTCCGTGCTTTCGGTTTCAGCTGCGACACCCAGCCTCGCCGATTTCCAGGCCCAGGCTGCGAAATCCCACAGTTCGCTCACGCTGCCCGTTTATCCCGTCACGCCCGCCGAGCTCAAGGCCCAGGCGGAGAACGCGATCAAGGCGGCTGACGCCGCCTTCGATGCGCTTGCGGCGCAGGATCCGGCCAAGTTGAATTTCGCGAACACGTTCGCCGCCGCCGACGCGATCGGGGCCAAGGTCACCGACGTGGCGCTGGTCATCGGCACGGTGTCCGAGTCCAGCACCGACAAGGCCATGCGCGACACGGCCAACGAGATGTCGGTCAAGCTCGAGGAGTGGGGCGTCGGGCTCGACTACCGCGAGCCGCTGTACCGGGCGTTGAAGACCGTGGCGGACGCCAAGCCCGCCCTCGACGCCCAGCAGCAGCGCCTGGTGGACGACCAGATGCGCAGCTACCGCCGGGCCGGCTTGGCGCTGCCCGCGGGCGAGCGGGCCGAGGTCGAGCGCCTGCGCAAGGTCCTTGCCGGGCTGACCACCCAGTTTGCCATCAACATCAACGAGGCCCGCGCCCCGCTCGACTTCACCGCCGCCGAGCTGGCCGGCGTGCCGCAGAGCTTCCTCGACAGCCCCGGCGTGAAGCAGCCCGACGGCCGCTACCGCGTGATGGCGAACATCACCTGGCACGCCCAGGCCATCGGCGAGAACGCCGACAACGCCGACGTCCGCCGCCGCGTGCTGACCGCCCGCAGCAACCTCGCCCGGGCGATGAACACCCCGGTGCTCGCCAAGCTGGTCGCCCTGCGCGCCGACATCGCCCACCGCCTCGGCTACGCCAGCTGGGCCGATTACCGGACGGAGGATCGCATGGCCAAGACGGGAGCCACGGCCCTGAAGTTTGAGGAGGACCTGGTGGCCGGGCTCCAGCCCAAGTTTGCCGCGGAGATGGAAATCCTCCGCCAGCTGAAGGCGGCCCAGACGGGCAAGACGGACGCGGTGCTCGAGGCCTCGGACATCAACTATTACATGAACAAGCTGAAGAAGGAGAAATACGCGGTCGATGCCGAGAAGCTCCGCGTGTATTTCCCGTACCAGGCGACGCTGCAGGGCATGTTTGCCATCTACCAGAAGATCTTCAGCCTGAAATTCACCGAGGTGGCCGCCCCCTACTACGTCTGGGCGGACGGCGTGAAGCTCTATGTCGTGCAGGACAAGACCACCGGGGTGCCGATGGGCGCGTTCTACCTCGACATGTTCCCGCGCGAAGGGAAGTTCAACCACTTCGCCTGCTTCGCGCAGAAGGCGGGGGGCGTGATGGCCGACGGGCGCTATGACCTGCCCGTGGCCGCGCTGCTCTGCAATTTCCCGGCGCCGTCCGCCGACAAGCCCTCGCTGCTGAAGCACGCCGACGTGGAGACGCTGTTCCATGAGTTCGGCCACGTGATGCACGGCATGCTCGCCCGCTCGCGCTTCGCGGGGCAGGGCGCGTTCACCGTGCCGCGGGACTTCGTCGAGGCCCCGTCGCAGATGCTGGAGAACTGGGTCTGGGACAAGGCCGTGCTCGACACCTTTGCCGCCGATTACCGCGATCCGTCGAAGAAGATCCCCGCCGAGGCCATCGCCTCGCTCGTGGCGGCGCGCCAGGCGACCGAGGGCTACATCGAGCGCCGCCAGCTTTCGATCGGCCTGCTCGACCTGAACCTGCACACGCTGTCGGCGGACGCGGCCTGGCAGGCGGACGTGGTGAAGATCGTCAATGACACGACGGCCCGGGTGTCCATCGCCCCGCCGGCCGACACCTTCTGGGCGGCCTACATCGGCCATCTCGCGGGCTACGATGCCGGCTACTACGGCTACCTCTGGGCCAAGGTCATGGCGATCGACATGGCCAGCGTGTTCAAGGCGTCGCCCGACGGCTTCCTGGACGCCGCGGTCGGCCTCCGCCTGCGCAACGAGGTCTACGGCAAGGGCAACACGCGCGAGGTGGCTGAATCGGTCGAGGCCTTCCTCGGCCACAAGCGCTCGGTGCAGCCCTTCCTCGAATACGTCGGCATCAAGAAGTGATTTAATCCCAATCGCGCCGCCGGCTCGTCCTCGTGATGAGTCGGCGGCGCTTTTTTTTGCCCGGCCATCGGGCTGGCCTGCGGTCAGGGGCCCGCCTGGCGCCTGAGGCTGACGTGGCCTTGTTTCGGGGTTGAGAGGAGTCGCCGGGCCGGGCTAGTTTGCCGCACTCCAACCCCCCATGCAAACTTCACCCCGACTCGGTCGCTTCGCCCTCTGCCTGCTGTTGCCCCTGGTGGCCGGACTCCCGGTGTCGGCCAAATCCCCCGCCTTGGCGGATTTCCAGGCCCAGGCCGTGGCCAGCCATGCCTCGCTGGTGCTGCCGGTCTTCCCGACCACGCCCGCCGAGGTCAAGGCCCAGGCCGGGCAGGCCATCGCCACCGCCGACCAGGCGCTGGCGGCGCTCGCGGCGCAGGATCCTGCGAAACTGAATTTCGACACTACGTTCGCCGCCTATGACGCCATCACGGCGCGGCTGGGCGATGTGGCCCTCGTGATCGGGGCCCTGGCGGAATGCAGCACCGATAAGGCCGTGCGCGACACGGCCAACGAGATGTCGGTCAGGCTGCAGGAATGGGGCGTCGGGCTGGATTACCGCGAACCCCTCTACCGGGCGCTCAAGACGGTCGCCGACCGGAAGCCGGCGCTCGATGCGCCCGCGCAGCGGCTGGTGGACGAGCAGATGCGCACCTACCGCCGCGCCGGCCTCGCGCTGCCGCCGGCCGAGCGCGCGGTGGTCGAACAGCTGCGCAAGGATCTGGCGGCGTTGAACACGACGTTTGCCGTCAACATCAATGAGGCGCGCGCGCCGCTCGACCTCACCGCCGCCGAGGCGGCGGGCCTGCCGCAGAGCCTGCTGGACAGCCCCGGGATCCGCCAGCCCGACGGCCGCTACCGGGTGATGGCGAACATCACCTGGCATTACCAGACGGTGATGGAATGCGCGGACCACCCCGCGGTGCGCGACCGCATGCTCGTCGCGCGCAGCCGGCTGGCGCAGGAGACGAACACTGTTGTCCTCACCAAGCTGGTCATCCTGCGCGCGGAAATCGCCCGCCGGCTGGGCTACGCCAACTGGGCCGACTACCAGCTGGAGGTGCGCATGGCGAAGACCGGGGCCACCGCCGTGAAATTCGAGGAGGAGCTCGTGTCGGGCCTGCAGCCCAAGGTCGACGCGGAACTGGCGGTCCTGCGGCAGCTGAAGGCGGCCCACACCGGCCAGGCCGGCGCCACGATCGGGCTGGCCGACGTCACCTACTACATGAACCGGTTGAAGAAGGAAAAATACGCGGTCGATACGGAGAAGCTCCGCGTGTATTTTCCCTACCAGGCGACGCTCGAGGGGATGTTCGCCATCTACCAGAAGATCTTCGGCCTGAAGTTCACCGCCGTGGAGCCGCCCTACGTCTGGGCGGCGGGCGTGCAGCTCTACGTGGTGCAGGATGCCGCCACCGGGGCGCCGATGGGGGCGTTCTACCTCGACATGTTCCCGCGTGACGGGAAGTTCAACCACTTCGCCTGCTTCGGGCTGAAGTCGGGCGGCGTCCTGGCCGACGGGCGCTATGCCCTGCCGGTGTCCACGCTGCTGTGCAATTTTCCCGCGCCCTCCGCGGCCCAGCCCTCGCTGCTGAAGCATGCGGACGTGGAGACGCTCTTCCACGAGTTCGGCCACGTGATGCACGACATGCTGAGCCGCTCGCGCTTTGTGGCGCAGGCCGGTTTCGCCGTGCCGCTGGACTTCGTCGAGGCGCCCTCGCAGATGCTGGAGAACTGGGTGTGGGACAAGGCGGTGCTCGACACCTTTGCTGCCGACTACCGCGACCCGGCGAAGAAGATTCCCGCCGAGACCATCGCCGCGCTGATTGCCGCGCGCCAGGCCACCGAGGGCTACCTCAACCGCCGGCAGCTGGCGATCGGCCTGATGGATCTGGAGATGCACACGCTGCCGGCCGACACGGCGTGGCTGACCGACGTGACGAAGCTCGTCAACGACACCACCGCGCGGGTCTCGCTGCCGACACCGGCCGGCAGCTGCTGGGCGGCGTACATCGGCCATTTCGCCGGCTACGATGCGGGCATTTACAGCTATCTCTGGGCCAAGGTCATGGCGATCGACATGGCCAGCGAGTTCCAGCGGGCGCCGGGTGGCTTCCTCGACGAGAAGGTCGGCCGCCGCCTGCGGGACGAAGTCTATGGCGTGGGCAATACGCGCGACGTCGGCGAGTCGGTCGAGAAATTCCTCGGCCGCCCGCGTTCCAACCAGCCGTTCCTCGAATACGTCGGAATCAAGAAGTGAGTTAGCAACCAAGCGCCGCCGGCCCGTCCTCGCGATGAGCCGGCGGCGTTTTTATGGCCGCACGTTCCGCGCGTGTCCTTCGTAGGCCGGGGTTTATCCCCGATTTCCGGAGGCTGATGTCGGGGATAAACCCCGACCTACATCAGGCTGGCCTGCGGCCAAGACGCTATTGTACCAATATGCCATGACGACCGATCCCCGGGTTGACGCCTACATCGCGAGGTCGGCCACGTTCGCCCGGCCGATCCTGCGGCAACTGCGCGCGCTCGTGCACGCGGCGTGCCCCGCGGCGCAGGAGACGATCAAGTGGGGCATGCCGGCCTTCATGCATCACGGGATCCTGTGCGGCATGGCGGCCTTCCAGGCGCACAGCACGTTCGGTTTCTGGCGCCGGGGCATGACCGACGTCATCGGCCGGGATGGCGCCAAGGCGAAGCAGGCGATGGGCAGCCTCGGCCGGATCACGAGTCTCAAGGATCTGCCCAGTGACCGGGCGATGCTGGGCTACATCCGGCAGGCGGCCCGGCTGAACGAGGCCGGCGGCCCGGCCCGGCCGAAACGGAAACCCAAGCCGGCACTCCCGGTGCCCGCCGACCTGGCCGCGGCGCTGAGGAAAAACGCGAAGGCCGCGAAGACCTTTGCGGACTTCAGCCCGAGTCCGCGGCGCGAGTATATCGAGTGGATCACGGAGGCAAAGCGGCCCGAGACGCGGGCGAAGCGCGTTGCCACCACGGTCCAGTGGCTCGCGACGGGCAGGAAGCGGAACTGGAAATACGCGAACTGCTGACCCGTGCCGTCGCGCCGCCGGCCATGTCACCCATTAAGTGACATGGCCGGGGGGCTCAGACGGACTCGAGCAGCTTGTAGAGCCGGGCGACCATCGGCGTGGCGTCGTCCAAGAGGCCGGCGCTGATCAGCGCGTTGTCGAGGATCTGCTCGGCGACGAGCTTCGCCTTCTCGGGCGCGGCGGTGTGCGTCTCGAAGAGGCGCTTCATCACCGCGGAGCGCGGGTTGATCTCGAGGTTCACGCGGAGCGGCGTCTCGCCGCCGTCCTTGTTCATGGCCTTCATCATGCGGCGCATGTGGGGGGACATGAACTTGTCGGCGTTGAGCGCGAGGGCGGGCGAGTCCACGAG
>CAIQKV010000008.1 GCA_903872505.1 uncultured Opitutia bacterium | reverse complement strand
CCCGCGACCGCCGGGTACGCGGCACGAATGAGCGCATCGTCGCGCAGGATGCCGCGCGGCTGCGCGCTTGGCAGCGGGGCGAGCCGGTCTTCGGTGGCCCCTGGCAACTCTGCTACACCGTCCACAATTTCGCCCCCGCGCTACAGCTTGTCGGGGTGGAGCAGCGCCAGCCGGACGGCACGTGGAAAATGCTGCAATCCTGCCTCACGATCGAGTTCCAGACGAGCGCCGCCCAGCCGCGCGGCCCGTTCATCCGCGAGCACGCCGCCCCGGTGGGCTGGGAGGGCGATCGCGCCCGGCCACCGCACCTGCGCCTCGTCGTCCGCGGCCTCGGGCAGGTGAAGGTCGGCAACGTCGCGCTGACCGATGGCGCCACCACCCTGCACGCCCGGGGGCTGGGACCCGGGCGCTGGCAGCGCCTGGGCGAGCCGGCGCCCCGCGCCGGCCTGCCCCCGCTGGCCTGGGACGTGAACCGCGGTGCGATCGCGTTGCGGTTCCAGGCGTAGCGCCCGGCCCGACCCGTTTAGCCGGGCCGCGACGGCACAAAAAAAGAGGCGGCCCGAAACGGGCCGCCTCTTTTGTAACGCGGAGTTAACCGCGGAGCTTAAAACTTAACCTTGAAGTCGACGTAGATAACGCGGCCCATGGCGCCGAAGGTGCCGGTGTCCACGTTCGAATCGGTGAACGTGTTCGGGTCCAGGTTGCCATACTTGTTCAACGCGTTGTTAACACCGATGGTGAGTTTCGTGCCCGACAGGTACGAAACTTCCGCGCCAAACGTGTAGGCGAACAGCAGGTCGAACGACGAGTACGACGGCGCGTGGCTGCCGTCGGCGTAGATCGTGTACGAGTTCAGGTACCGCCAGCCGAGGAAGGCCTCGTAGTTGCCCCGGGTGAAGTCCACCGAGGAGTAGGCCTGGTACTTCGGCATCGTGCCGTTGGTCCGGGTGGAGTAGCCCACCGTCTCAAACGGCGTCGTGCCGGGCAGCGAAATCACCGTGTAGGAGTGATAGACGCCGATATTCGACATGAAGTCGAACCGGCCCACGGAGTCCGCATTGTAGGTGTACTTGGCCGCGATGTCATAGCCGTCGAGGTTGACCGCGGCGATGTTCACCTGCTGGTCGACCACGTAGAAGCTATCCGGCACACCCGTGCCGATCGCGCCGGGGCCGCCCACCGGCCCGCCGGTGAAGCTGCCGAGGTGGACCATGCTGTAGTACTGCGAGGCCGGCCCGAGGGTCTCGACATCCTGCAGGATCGTGGTCGCACCGATGCTCGAGACGAGGTCGGACTGCTTGACGTTCCAGTAGTCAACCGAGATCTCGAGGCCCTTGATGGCCTTCGGCGAGTAGACGCCACCGATGGTGTAGTTCTTCGCCTTGGAGGGCGTCAGGTTCGGGTTGGCGCCGGACTCCGAGTTCGCCTGGTAGTTGGCCACCGTGCCGCCACCAGCCTTGGTGAGGGTGAACGGGGTGGTAAAGCCGATGCTGACCGGGCCGTACAGGCTGTACAGCTGCGGGGCCGAGAACGACTTCGAGTAAGAGGCGCGGAGCGCGAACTGGTCGTCGATCGGCAGCCAGCGCAGGGTGGCCTTCGGCACCGTCGGGCTCGTGGTGTCGCTGTAGTCCTCATGGCGGACGGCGCCCGTGAGCTCGAGGTAGTGCGCACCGGGCACGTCCTTGAACACCGGCACGCGGACTTCACCGAAGACCGAGTTGACCGTGCGGCCCGAACTGAACGGGTACAGGGTCGTGGCACCGTTCCAGCCAAGCGCACCCGTGACCGGGTCGATCTGGCTGAGGGGGTCGGCGACGGCGCTGAGCGATTCCTGGCGCACTTCGGCACCCACCGCAATGTCCAACCGGCCGGCGGGCAGGTCGAGGACCTTGCCGAGGACCTTGAGGTCGTAGTTGCTCAGCTTGCTGACGAAGGTGCCCATGGCCGTGCCGATGATGCCATCGGCGGCGACCTCGACCGGATCATGCGTGTGCGAGAACATGTTGTAACGGTCGCCATTGATGGCGGCCGTCAGGTGGGCCTGATTGATCACGCCGAAGTTGGTGAAGTTCTGGACCGTGCGGTTGTAGTCCGCGGCGGATTCCCAGGACCAGTCTTCGCCGATCTTGCCGTTCAGGCCGAACACGCCGCGCACGCCGGTCGAATCCGAGCGATACTGGCGGGGCGCGGCGACGTTACGATTGCGCGCCGTGACGGTGACATTGAACGGATTGCCGTGCACGCCGGCGGCGATGGTGGCGGTGATCGGCTGGCCGTTGATCTGCGAGAACGTGTCGGTGTGGCTGTACAGGAAGTCACCGAAGGCCTTGAGGCTGTCGTTGATCTTGTGGTCAAACACCATGGAGAACGCCTCGCGGTTGTTGCCGCCAACCTGCGTGACGTAGCGCGCCAGATTGAAGAACTGGAACTGGTCGCCCGAAAGCCGGGGACCGGAATAGGTGCCGTTCGCGACAAGGGTCGCAGCATCGGTGCCGCCGGGGGCAACCGTGGGAGCAACTAGGTTTGGGTTCAGCAGGTAGAAGCTCGTGCCGGCGTTGACCGAGCCGGGGAAGGTCGCGGTGCCGTAGGTCGGGTCGGAATAGGGCCGCTCAAAGTTCCAGAGCGGATCCTCCTTCACCCACTCGGCCGAGACCGTCATGCTGGTCTTGCCGTTGCCCGTGCCGCCCACGATGTAGGCGCTGCGGGAGGCGGTGTTGCCCTTGTTGGTGGACCAGCCGTAACGGCCGCCCGCCTCGAAGCCTTCGAAGTTGGACTTCAGGATGATGTTGACCACGCCGGCGACCGCGTCCGTGCCGTAAATGGCCGACGCGCCGTCCGCGAGGACCTCGATGCGCTCGATGGCAGCCACCGGGATCATGTTGACGTCCACGAACTGATAACCGCCCCGGGCATCAACCGGCGAATACGCCGCGCGGCGGCCGTTGATGAGGACGAGGGTGGCAGTGTTGCGGAGGGCGAGCTGCGAGCCACCGTTGGTCGAGCCGCTGCCGACATTGGCGTTTTCCGAGCCAATGTTGGTGTTGCCGTTGAACTGGGGCACCGTCCGGCGCAGGATGTCGAGCACGCTGGTCGAGGTACCGGAGTTGGCGATGGCTTTCGCGTCGACCGTGATCACCGGGATGGCGACGGAGTTGGCCGCCGTCGGCAGGTACGAACCCGTAACGGAGAACTTCTCCATCACTGTGGTGTCTTCCTTCGCCTTTTCCGTGGTGGTGGTAGTGGTCGTCGTAGTGGTTGTCTGGCCAATGGCGCCAGTAACCGCGAACAGGCTCGCCGCCGCAAAAAGCGACAGCGCGGCCATGAACTTCCCTGCGGAATTTCTGTTCATAGTCATAGTTTTATCAGTTGGTGTTGTGTGTGTTTGTAGTTAACCGGTTTTGGACCATGTTGAACTTGGGGCGGGAGGCTTGAAGGAAGAAAATTGAAATGCAACAAATTCGTTAAGATGCCGGTTCTTTGCGACAGGATGCCTAATTTCTGAGTTTAACTGCACTAATGACCCAAAACCGCTCCTTCGCCATGACCGGCGGAAGGTCAAATTGGCAACACCGGGCTTGCAAACTTGGCATTTGACTGCCTGAAAGGAGCTTACCTCATCATGCGCACCACCCTTGCCTTACTTGCCAGCCTGTCATGTTTGGCGCTTTGCGCCGCATCGTCGGCGGCTGACCCCAGTTCACCCATCCATGCCCTGACCCCGGAGGAATTCGCCCGCGCCGGGCTTAATAAGCTCACCCCGGAGGAACTGCTGTTCCTGGATGAGGCCCTCATGCATCACCAGCAACCGGTTGTGAAGGAAGAGCCGGTCAAACCGGAGCAAAAGGTCGTCAAGTCCACCGAGAAGGCTGCCGCATCCTTTGGCGCCGAGCAGGTCGTCGAGGTCAAGCGGGTGGTCACCGAGCAGGAGTTGCACGCCCGCATCGAGGGCACGATAGAGAGTTTCACGGGCCGCGCGGTGTTTGTGCTCGATAACGGCCAGATCTGGCAGCAGCGGATGGCGGAAACGGTCTATTTCACCCCAAAACTGGTGAATCCGGAGGTCATCATTACCCGCGGTTTGATCGGCTATAAGATGCTTATCGTGCCGGCCAACCGGATCGTCTTCGTCAAGCGCATCCAATAACCCCTCCGATCGCGCCACGCCGCGGGCTCGGCGAGTGCCGCGAGGTGGTGCGGCCGGCGGGCGCGCAGTCCAGCCCCGGTCCGGCACTTTCCCGAATATTCGGGAAGGGCTCGCCGTGCCACGCCGCGGCCGCCAAGCTGCCGGCCGCATGAAACTCCCCGCCCTGCTGCTCGCTGCCGTTCTCGCCGTCACCCCCGGACTGCTCGCTGCCGCCTCCGACAAGGGAAAGCTGAAGGCGGAAGTCGCGGCGATGGAGGATGCCTTCTGCGCCATGGCCAAGGAAAAGGGCCTGCTCGCCGCCTTCCAGCATTTCGCCGCGCCCGACGTCGCCTTCATCGACACCGATCCGCGCGTGTGGCGCGGCCCCGCCGCCGTCCTCGAGCGGATCGGTCCCGACCAGCCGGGCGTGAAACTCACCTGGTCCGCGACATTCACCGACGTGTCGGACGACGGCACGCTGGGTTACAACTACGGCCGCTACGAGTGGCGGCAAACCGGCGCCGACGGCCAGGAGAGCGTCCACACCGGCTGGTTCCTGACCATCTGGAAGCGCCAGCCCGACGGCGCGTGGAAATACGTCATGGACAACGGCGCGCCGGACAAACCAAAGAAGTGAAAGTGAGGGTGAGGGTGAAAGTGTGACTGCCCGGAACGCGGTCTTCCCCTTTCACCTTCCCTTTCACGCTCACTTTTATGGCAGCTTGGCCTCGGCGACCTTCTTCGACTGGGCGGCGCGGAAGTCGTCGAGCGCCGCTTTGATCTTCGCGTCGCCGTGCGCGAGGATGGCGGCGGCAAAGAGGCCGGCGTTGATCGCGCCGGGCTTGCCGATCGCGAAGGTCGCCACGGGGATGCCGCCCGGCATCTGCACCATCGAGAGCAGCGAATCGAGGCCCTTGAGCGAGGCGGACTCCATCGGCACGCCCAGCACGGGCAACGGCGTGAGCGCCGCGGCCACGCCGGCGAGGTGCGCCGCGCCGCCCGCGGCGGCGATGATGACCTTCAGCCCGCGGGCCGAGGCCCCGCCGCACCATTCGAACGCCAGCTGCGGCGTGCGGTGCGCGCTGATGACGCGCTTCTCGTAGCTGACGCCGAGCTGATCGAGCGTCTGCGTGCAATGCTGCATCGTCTCCCAGTCCGACGTGCTGCCCATGATGATTCCGACCAGAGGTTTCGCCATGGCGGAAGGCTGTATGCGAGTGTTTCCGGGCTCGGCAATGGAAAAGGCAGGGCGCAGGGCCCTGCCTTTTCCCAACCGGGGGTTTCAGCCTCGTCCGGTCACACGAGCGACACGCCCTTGGGCGCGCGCACGACGGTCGTGCCGGCGATCTTGTCGTGCCAGGACTGCTTCTCGTCGTCGAACACGACCCAGATGAAACCCAGCCCCAGGACCACGAACGAGAGCAAGCTGCCGAGCGCGCGCACGATGGCGGTGCCCCAGTCAATCGGGCGGTCGTCGAGCCGGACGACTTTCAAGCCGCACACAATCCCGCCGATCGTCGAGCCCTTGAGCTTCCACATCACCGCACCGTAGCCGGGCAGCACCAGCAGGACGATTTGCACGAAGGGCAAATGGAACAACAAATGGGTGACAACCCAGACGAGAACCAGGTCGAGCAGCAGCGCCGCCATGCGGATCCAGAAGCCGGCCCGCGGCAGGGTGACCGCCGAGACGACCGGCGGGGCGCCGGGAGCCAGCAGGGCGGCACCGGCTGTACCAACGGCGGGCGTCGTGCCGGGCGCGGGCGGCACCACGGGCGGAACGGCGGGCTTTTCGCGCTTCATGCCGAGGAGCAGCGTGTAGACGACCACGCCGAGGCCGACCCAGCCCATCAGCTTGTAGAGCACGATGCCGAGGATGGGCACGGTGTAGAGGAAGAGCATGACCACGCCGCCGACGAGCACGGCCAGGGCGGGATGGATGGTCCCGGCAAAGAAGCCGGTGAGGCGCCGGCCGAGCCAAGCCAGCATGACCACCTTGCCGAACAACCCGGCGAAGAAGAGCCCCGCGGCGAGGAACGGAATGACGGCGATGCCGACGCCGGTGATCGCGAGCAGGACCACGGCGACCGGGATGAGCAGCACGGTCAGCAACGCGGCGAGGATCGAATAGCCCGGGCGCTCCTCGACGGTCGCCACGCACTTGTCCACGCCCTTGCCGAACAGCAGCGCGAGCACCACGTAGAAGGCGAGGAAGCTCAGTGCGACCCACCAGGCCCACATCAGGTTGGGGCCGAAGGCGAGCAGCCGGCCGTACAGCACGCACTGCGTGAACCAGGCGCGCAGCCAGGACATGTCGGAGAGCACGCCGCCGAAGGAGATATTGTGGACCTCGCCGTGGACCACGGCCTTTGGATCGCGGGTGACGCCGCCACCGATGGCCACCACATCGCCGCCGATCACGGCGTCGGGCCCGAGTTCGACATTGCCGAAGACCGCCAGGACCGTGTCGCCCACCTTGCTGTTGACGTAGGTGTTGCCAAAAACCGCCAGGGCCGCATTGCCGACCGGGCCGGTGACCCGGGTATTGCCGAGCACGGAAACCACGGAGTCCGAGACTTCGCCGTCGCTCGTGGACGAACCGAAGACGGCCACCACTGCGTCGGCCTTGTGATCCTTCGCGAGCACGGAATCATGCCCGATGGAGACAATCTCGTTGCCGTGGCTGTGGTGGGCCTGGGCCTTGAGCATCTTGTGCAAGGCCTTCTTCGTGCCGGCCGGCACGGCGGCGGGCGAAACGGGCTCATCGAGCCGGCGCAAGGCCGGCGCCTCCGTCTTCGGCTCGTCCGCGGATGCGGGCTCCGCCGCGGTCGCCGGCGTTTCCGGGGTCTCCGGAGTCGCCGCGGTGGCGGGGGTCGGGGGCGTCTCCGGCGTCGGGGCGGTCGCCGGCGTTTCCGGAGTCGGGGCCGCCGGCGGGGTTGCCGCGGTGGCGGTCACGGCAGCCGGCGCGGGTTGGGCGGCCGGGACAGCGGGGGCGACGGCGGCCGGCGTTTTTTCGGCGGGGGCCGGCGCGGCAGCCGGAACGGGCTGCTTGGTGTCCTGGGCCAGCGCGGCGAGCGTCAGCGTGAAAAAGCACGCGACGGCGGCGCTGAGGAAAAGCTGGCGGGGGGAGGTTTTCATGGGAGGAAAGGCGGTTGGGCGATCAGCGGCGGGAATAAAGGGTGCGGTAGGCGGCGGCCCCGAGGCCGAAGAGCGCGGCATACATGGCGGCGAGGAAGGCCAGGCCGCCGTACAGCCAGAGCGGCGGGATGCTGCGGAAGAGCATCGCGCAGAAATTGCCGATGCCATCGACGGCGGCAGAGGCGCCCTGGAGCCAGGAAACCTGGGTGGAGAACGCGTTGGTGAACTGCGCGCCGTCAAAGCCGGCCAGCACCCAGACGGCCGCCATCAGCGCGACCTTGGCGACCCCGGCCGAGCCAATGAAGAACGCCACGCGGGCCGCCAGCGGCCACCGGGCGAAGGACTGCCGCCACCACGGCAGCGCGGCGCGGGCCGCGATGGCGGCGCGCACGCGCGACTCGAGCGAGTGCGGCGCGCGGCGGGCGGGAAGCGCGCGCAGCGTCTGGTGGATGAATTTCTCGAGGTCTTCGGGCGAGTGTTTCATGGCGGGTCAGGCGGAAAGGGTTTCGTGGCGGGCGCCGCTGCGGGCAATGATCGCGGCGAGGGCCGCGCGGGCGCGGAGGATGTCGGTTTTCACCTTGGCGAGCGACACGCCGAGCTTCTTGGCGATGTCCTCGTAGGGCAGGTCTTCGAAATGATAGAGCACGAGCGGCACCCGCTGGTGCTCGGGCAGCTTTTCCAGGGCCTCCTCGACCCAGGCGCGGCGCTCGTCGGCATCGACGCCGGAAAAAAACGTGTCGGGCGCGGCGAAGTCCACGTCGGGCGCGTCGGCGTCGCCGGCGGCGTCGTCGCGGCGGAATTCCGAGAAGAACTTCCAGCGGTTGCGGTAGCGTGAGAGGTGGTTGAGGGAGAGGTTGGTCGCGACGGTCTTCAGCCAGCCGCCGGCGGTCGGGCTGGTCGACAGCATCTCGAAATGCTCGTAGGCCTTCAGGAAGACCTCCTGGGAAATGTCCTCCGCCTGCGACTCATTGCCGGTGAGGCGGGCCGCGGTGGAAAAGACCATGTCCTGGTAGTTGCGCATGAACGTCGTGAAGTCGGCCGGGGTGATTACGCCCGTGGGTGGTTTTTGCACTGGAGTGTCATCGTTCATGCCCAGAACACGGCCCGTGCCGGAAAGTCGCAGGAAAGTCTCTGGCGAGCCCGGCCGCGGGGGGCGAGCCATAAGACCGGGCCAACCCTCGCTTACGCCGGTAATTAGCCCTCGTTCAACCCCGAACCCCCGGCCCGGGCAAACTTGCCAAGCCGCCCACCTTGGGGGAACCTAGTGGCTTAAAACCATTAACCCCACCCGCTTGCCCCACCATGAGCCCCTCCAGTTTTCCCGCGCCCTCTCCCGCCCTCGAAGCCGCCATCCGCGCCAAGGGTGAGCAGCTGTTCGCCCTGATGGACCAGCAGCCGCCCCCGGCGCTGTTTTCCAAGAAGGGCGCCTACGCCCGCCTGATGGACTGGTCGATGAAGGACCCGGTCTTCAAGACCCAGCTGTTCCGCTTCGTCGACGTCCTCCCCTCGCTCAACAGCTCCGCCGAGATCGTCCGCCACCTCCAGGAATACCTCGGCGACAAGGCCGTCGCCCTCAACCCTGCGCTCAAGGCGGGCCTCGCCGCGTCGTCGTTCGCGCCCGCGCTCGTCGCCACGCCGGTCAAGGCGCAGATCGTCGACATGGCCGGCCAGTTTGTCGCCGGCCAGACCGGCGAGGACTTGATCAAGCAGATCCGGAAAAACGCGAAGCTCGGGCTCGCCACCACCATCGACCTCCTCGGCGAGGCCGTGGTCAACGAGGCCGAGGCCGACGTGTTCCTGCGCCGGAATATCGAGATCCTCGACTCGGTCTCGGCGCATTTCGCCAAGGAGCCGACACCGAGCTTCAGCGACCTCGGCCCCGACGGCCCGATCCCGCGGCTCAACCTCTCGGTCAAAATCTCCGCGCTCACGCCCGACGTCCACCCGGCCGACCCGGAGAACTCCATCGCCTCCCTCAAGCACCGCCTGCGGCCGATCCTCCGCCGCGCGGCCGAGGTGGGCGCGCTGATCAACTTCGACATGGAGAGCTACAAGCTGAAGGACCTCACGCTCGCCCTCTTCAAGTCCATCTTCGAGGAGCCGGAGTTCGCCCAGAAACCCGCCATCGGCATCGCCGTGCAGGCCTACCTGCGCGACTGCGAGGCCGACCTGCGCGACCTCGTCGCCTGGGCCCGCGCCCACCAGCGCCCGCTCAACATCCGCCTCGTGAAGGGCGCGTATTGGGACTACGAGACGATCATCGCCCAGCAGCGCGAGTGGCCGATCCCGGTCTGGCAGCGCAAGCCCGAGTCCGACGCCAACTACGAGAAGCTCACGCTCTTCCTCCTCGAGAACATCGACCTCGTCACGCCGAACTTCGCCTCGCACAACGTCCGCTCCTGCGCCCACGCGATCGCGCAGGCCGAGCGGCTCGGCATCAGCCCGAAGGCCTACGAGTTCCAGGCGCTCTACGGCATGGCCGACGAGCTGAAGGCGGCGCTGCTGCAGATGGGCCACCGCGTCCGCGAGTACTGCGCCATCGGCGAGCTGCTCCCCGGCATGGCCTACCTCGTCCGCCGCCTGCTCGAGAACACCTCCAACGAGGGTTTTCTCCGCATCAAGAACATGGGCGAGGCCACCAAGGAGCAGCTCCTCGGCAACCCCGTCGACGCCATCGCCGCCGCTCCCGAGCCACTTGCCCGCAAGCCGCGCCCCGCCGGCGCGTTCGTCAACGCCGCCAACACCGATTTTTCCCTCGCCGCCAACCGCGCGAAGCAGCGCGCCGCGCTGCAGGACTACGAAGCGAACCGGATCGGGAAAAAATGGCCGGTCATCATCAACGGCAAAAAGATCACCGACCGGCCTTTCCTGCCCTCGGCCAACCCCGCGCGCCCCGCGCAGGTCGTCGGCTACTGGGCCAAGGGCACGGTGGCGGACGCCGACGCCGCCGTCGCCGCCGCGGTCGCCTATTTTCCGAAGTGGCGCGCCACGCCGGTGGACGACCGCGCGAAGATCCTCGAGCGCGCCGCCGACCTGATGGAGTCGCGCCGCTTTGAGATCAACTCGCTCCTCATCCTCGAGGCCGGCAAGCCCTGGGTCGAGGCCGACGGCGACCTCTCCGAGGCGATCGACTTCCTGCGGTTCTACGCGATCGAGATGCGCCGCATGGCCAAGCCGGTCGTCACCCAGCACACCCCCGGCGAGCGCTGCGTGCAGACGTGGACGCCCCGCGGCGTCGGCGTGTCCGTCGCGCCGTGGAACTTCCCGCTCGCGATCCTCACCGGGCTCACCGTGGCGCCGCTCGTCGCCGGCAATTGCATGATCATCAAGCCGGCGCGCCAGACCTCGGTCATCGGCGCGCTGCTGATGGAGGTGATGATGGAGGCGGGCACGCCCCCCGGCGCGCTGCACTTCCTGCCCTGCTCCGGCGCCGACGCCGGCGCGCACCTCGTCGCGCACCCGCAGATCGATTTCATCGCGTTCACCGGCTCGCGCTCCGTCGGCTGCGACATCTACGCGACCGCGGGCAAGACCCTGCCGGGCCAACTCAACCTCAAGAAGGTCGTCTGCGAGATGGGCGGCAAGAACGCCATGATCATCGACAACGACGCCGACCTCGACGAGGCGATCCCCGCCACCCTCTACAGCGCCTTCGGCTACGCGGGCCAGAAGTGCTCCGCGCTCTCCCGCCTGATCGTCCTGGAGGGCGTGTACGACAAATTTGTCGAACGCTTCCTCTCCGCCTGTCCCAGCCTCCCGGTCGGCGACCCCGCCCACCCCGGCACCATCGTCAACCCGGTCATCGACGACGCCGCGCAGAAATCGATCCTCGGCTACATCGAGGCGGGCAAAAAGGAGTGCACGCTCGCGTGGCAGGCGACGCTTTCGCCCGAGGCCGTGGCGAGCAAGGGCTACTACGTGCCACCGACGGTCTTCACCGGTTGCAAGGTCGAGCACACCATCGTGCGCGAGGAGATCTTCGGGCCCGTGCTGGCCATCCTGAAGGCCAAGGACCTCGACGAGGCGTTCGCGATGGTGAACGCCTCCGACTACGCGCTCACCGCCGGCTTCTTCTCGCGCAGCCCGCGGGCGCTGGAGCGCGCCCAGCAGGAGATGCTCACCGGCAACCTCTACCTCAACCGCGGCTGCACCGGCGCGATCGTCGAGCGGCACCCGTTCGGCGGCTTCAAGATGTCGGGCGGCGGCACCAAGGCCGGCGGCCGCGAGTACCTCGAGAACTTCCTCTTCCCGCGCTTAATTGCGGAAAATGTCATTCGGCGTGGTTTCACTCCACCAGAAGAAGATTGATCCCTGCAGGGCTAGTCCTCCGTAGCTTTAGCGTAGGAGGATTCCCGCGCCTGATCGCGGAAAACGTCATTCGGCGTGGTTTTACGCCACCCGAGGAATAAAAAGCCTACCAACAGGCCGTACCGAAATCACCTTTTCGCGGGATTGCCTGCTGACTTCGACGCCGAGGCGTTTGCAAGCAACTCGCGCACGCGGTGGACCGAGGGAGTGTCGTCCAGATGCCTGCCGCTCACCAACGGAGTTTGACCGGCGCTATTTTTCAAGTCCGGGTCCGCGCCCCTAGAGAGCAAAGCCGCAACAATCTCCGGATCGCCCCACTCTACCGCCAAATGTAGCGGTGATGCTCCGGTACTGTCTTGGGCGTTGATATCCGCCCCATGCGCCAGCAGGAGTTCAATGCCCTTTATTCTTACCGCGGCCGGAGTCATCTGCAGCAGGGTATCGTAGGCACCCAACAGGAAATGCAGCGGCGTGAACCCATTGGTCGTATAGTAAAGTGAGTCATGAATCCTAAGGTTCGGATTCGCACCTCTTGCCAACAGCAAGGCCATGCACGAAATCTGGTAATTCTTGGCCGCATTGTACAGCGCCGTCGTTCCGTCCTTGGCTTGGGCATTCACGTCCGCTCCTTGGGACAACAGCCGGTCAATCATCTCGGCGTTCGGACCCGTATAGGGCCGTTCCGACAGCACGATCAACGCCGTTGCCCCTTGCGCATTACGCAGGGTTGAAGCGGCCGGCTCTTTGGCCAGAGCCTGTTTCGACTTCTGTGGATCCGCGTTGTTCAATTGGTCAAACAGGTCGAGCCGCACGAATCGGAGAACCGTCTTGAAGTCGCTCTTGTCCTGAGTGCTCTGGGCTCCAACGTGATCGAGGATTCTTCCTTCGGTGATGTACCAGGCATCGACGGACTTGAGCCCTGGGGGCCTGATTCTGACCGTTCCGGACGGACCAAATGAGGCGTGAACGTTTAGCAACGACGCGGCCTTGCCGGCGAAATACGCTGGTTCTGACACACTGAAAGACTGTTCGGGAAAAGTTACCCAGCCTTGGGCATTTGTTTTCAAGGTGGCGTCACCCGAATGAGATGACCCCAAACCATAGAACTCCCAGGTCTGCTCGACTTCGAAGCCCTCAACCGGCTTGCCCGACTCGTCCAGCACTTGGACCGACCAAACTGGGACAATTTGCACGTCACGCGCCTGCAGCGATGTGCCCGGAAGAGCCTGAGTAACAACCAAGATCAGCGATACTAACGGTAATGATGCGAATAATGATTTGGGTATCATAGGCGACGGAATCCCAGAGTTTAGCGGGAGACGTGCATGTCTTCTGCATGCGATCCGTAGCTTTGGCAATCTACACGGCTTCCTGCGCCGGGACCGCTAGTTTCTCGGATCCGCCGCGCCGGGTTTTTCCGGCGTTGCCGGGACCCGCCGGAAATCGCTCCAGGTGTACTCGATCCGCTCGCCCAGCCGTCCGACCACGACCTGCGCGACCCCGGCGGGGTGCGCCGTCGCCGGGCCGGCGTCCGCACCCGGGGGCTTGGTCGGGTAGATTTTCAGGTCAAAATCGACGTCGAGGACGCGGGCCAGGCCGAGCACCACGCGGAAGGGCGCGTTGAGCCCCGCCTCCACCCGCTCGATGGCGTGGGTGGCCTTGTTGACCGTCACGGTGAGGGCGACCTGCTCCATGGGCAGCAGCCAGCTGTGGTCGCTGCGCATGGGCACCAGATAGCTCACGGTGCGGGCGGTGAAGCCCGCCACCGTGGCGTTTTCCAAGTCGAGGAACCCCGCGAGGGATTTCGGGGCCTCCCGGAGGGTCCGGGCCTTGGCTTTCGCCCAGGTGGCGCGGCGTTCCTCCGTCGGGGGGCGCCCGTCCACCGTCACCAGCTCCCAGCGGCCGGGACCGGGTTGCGACGGATCGTAGCGCTCCACCCGCACCTCCTTCACGACCGAGTTGCCGGCGATGTTCCGCACCTGCATCGTGAAGGCCCAGCGATTGCCCTCGGCCAGCCATTTGGCCGCGGCCCGGTTGAGCAGCGGCGATCCGGCCGCCTCGGCGCGGGCCAGCAGGGCGCAGAACAGCAGGAGTGCGCAGCCGAACCTCATGGCCGGTTTGCCGGGAAGCGGGGATTCATCTCAATAATCCAGCGACTTCAGCGGGCCGATTTGCACGCCGAAACGCTCGGCGTAGGGCTTCACGCGCTGGAAGGCTTCCCGCCGGAGCTCGTAGGTGCGGCCCACGGGAATGAAAAAAATCGAGCCCGTCCCGCCGCCGCGGATCGACGTCAGCACCGGGGAAAACCTCGGGTCGACGGTGGTGAACACGAGCGCGCCCTCCCCCGACTTGATCTTCACCACCAGCACCTGCCGGAACGGCGCCCGCACCTTGACCGCGATGTTTTCGAAGACGCCGCGCGCCTTCTCCACCTGCACAGTCACGAGAAACTTGTCGGGCGGCAGCCGGTTGTTGCCCTCCTTCTTCAGCGGCACCTCGTAGGTCACGCTCGCCGGCGTTTCCGCCGCGACGGTCGCGTGCCCGAGGTCCATGAGCTCGCCCAGGGACTTGCGCACCGAGGTGGTGCCCTCGCGTTCGGCCTTGTCATGCCGCTCGGCGCGCTTCTCGCCCTCCTTGCGGTATTTCCGGAGCTGCCGGTCGCTCGGCTCCTTGCCGTCGATCGCCAGCGGCGTGAACTGCTCGGCGTAGGGCTTGGACGGGTCGAAGCGCACGACCGCCACGCTCACGACCTTTCCCTGGTCGTCCTTCTCGGTGAGCGTCTGCGTGTAGGCCCAGCGGTCGGCGTTGTGCGCGAGGTTCCCGAGGGCCTGGTCCAGCAACGGCGGCACGTCGGCCCGCAGCGGGGTCGCGACCACCGCGGTGGCGAGAAGGAGAAAAAGGCAGCGCACGGTCAATAAACCCCGCGGGCCCGGTTTGGTTCCACCGGCCTCACATCCGGCAGATCAGCAGTTCACGTTCGTAGACCATTTCCTTCGGCAGGCGGTCGTGCAGGTCGAGGAACAGTTCCTCGTGCCCCATCACCTCCTGGCGCCAGGCGGTGCGGTCGAAATCCATGACCTGGTCCCACTTTTCCCGCGGGAAATCCAGGCCGGTCCAGTCGATGTCCTCATAGCTGGGCATCCACCCGATCGGCGTCTCCTGCGCGAGGCTGCGGCCGCGGGCGCGGTCGACGATCCAGCGGAGGATGCGCAGGTTCTCGCTGAACCCGGGCCAGATGAACTTGCCCGCCGCGTCCTTGCGGAACCAGTTCACGTGGAAAATGCGCGGGGTGGCGCTGAGCTTCTTCTGCATCATGATCCAGTGGCGGAAATAGTCGCCCATGTGGTAGCCGCAGAACGGCAGCATGGCGAAGGGGTCCCGGCGCACCTTGCCGATCGTGCCGGCGGCCGCGGCGGTCATCTCGGAGCCCATCGTCGCCCCGAGGTAGACGCCGGCGCTCCAGTTGAACGCCTGGTGGATCAGCGGGATCGTCGTGGCGCGGCGGCCGCCGAAGATGAACGCGCTGATCGGCACGCCCGCGGGCTTTTCCCAGTCCGGGTCGATCACGGGGCACTGCGCCGCCGGCGCGGTGAAGCGCGAGTTCGGGTGCGCGGCGAGGGCGCCGGTGGCCTTGCCGATGGCGGGGGTCCACTTCCGGCCCTGCCAGTCGGTGCATTCCGCCGGCGGCTGGTCGGTCATGCCCTCCCACCACACGCCGCCGTCGGGCGTGAGCGCGACGTTCGTGAAGATCGAGTTCCGCGCCAGCGCGGCCATCGCGTTCGGGTTGGTCTTCGCCGAGGTGCCCGGCGCGACGCCGAAGAAGCCCGCCTCGGGGTTGATCGCGTGCAGGCGGCCCTGGGCGTCGGGCTTGATCCACGCGATGTCGTCCCCGACGGTCCAGATCTTCCAGCCCTTCTTCTGCAGGGCCGGCGGCGGGACGAGCATGGCGAAGTTGGTCTTGCCGCAGGCGCTCGGGAAGGCCGCCGCGACGTAGGTCTTCTCCCCCTTCGGGTCCTCCAGCCCGAGGATGAGCATGTGCTCGGCCATCCAGCCCTCGTCGCGGGCCAGGTTCGAGGCGATGCGGAGGGCGAAGCATTTCTTGCCGAGCAGGGCGTTGCCGCCGTAGCCCGAGCCGAAGCTCCAAATCTCGCGCGTCTCCGGGAAATGGACGATGTACTTCTCGGCGTTGCAGGGCCACGCCACGTCCTTCGTCCCCGCCCGCCGCGGCGCGCCCACGGAATGCAGGCACGGGACCACGCGTTTTTCCCCCTTGTCGATCTCGGCGTACACCGGCCGGCCGATGCGGGCCATGATGCGCATGTTGACGACGACGTAGGGCGAGTCGGTCAGCTGCACGCCGATCTGCGACATCGGGCCGCCGACCGGGCCCATGCTGAACGGCAGGACGTACATCGTGCGGCCGGCCATGCAGCCGGCGAAGAGGTCGCGCAGCTTCCGGCGCATCTCATACGGGTTGACCCAGTTGTTCGTCGGGCCGGCGGCCTCGCGGTCGAGCGAGCAGATGAAGGTGCGGTCCTCCACGCGGGCGACGTCATTCGGATCGGAGCGCGCGTAGTAGCAGCCGGGCCAGAGCTTCGGGTTGAGTTTCGTGAAGGTCCCGCTGGCCACCAGCTGCTCGCACAACGCGTGGTTTTCCTCCGCCGAGCCGTCCACCCAGTGCAGCCGGGCGGGCTGGCACAGGGCGGCCATCTTCTCCACCCAGCGCAGCAGGTGGGCGTTGGTGCTCAGCGGCCGGGCGACATTCCGTTTCTTCATGCGCGCAGCGTGGTCAGCGCGGCCCCCTGAGTAAACGGGAAAGCCCGTCATCCGCGGGCCAATGTAGCGGGCCTTTTGCCCGCATAAGTTGCGGCTCGCATGGGCGAATCCGCCGGCGCAAACTGCGCCGATGTCACCCCGTCTTGTCACCATACTGCTCGCCGGCGGCCTGCTGCTGGCGCCATTGTCCGCGGGGACGATCAAGCGGAACTCCGCTCCCGCCCCGGCCCCCGCGGCCGTTCCCGCCCCCGCCCCCGCGCTCGATCCCGACCTGACCATTTATTATGTCTGCCTGCTGACCAAGGGCGCCAAATCCGGCCAGGGCTCGCCCGAGGAGCGCCGGAGGACCCAGCTCGCGGAGAACGCCTACATCGACCGCCTGGCCAAGGAGGGAAAACTCCTGATCGCCGGCCCCTTCGCCGACAACTACGAGTGGAAGGGCATCTACATCTTCAAGTGCGCCACGCTGGAGGAAGCGAGTGCCATGGCGGTCCTCGACCCGGCGGTGCTGGCCGGCCGGCTCAAGTTCGAGATCCATCCCTGGATCACCGAAAAGGGCTCCATCCGCGACCCGGAATTCCGCGCGGTGAAGTAGGCCCCGCGCCGTGAACAAGCTCTGCATCCTCGTGGGCACCACGATCGGCGGCTACGTCGGCTGGGCGCTCCCCGATTATTTCGGCGCCAGCTTCTTCGTCTCGTTCCTGGTCAGCGGCGTCGGCAGCATCGCCGGCGTCTGGGCCGGCTGGAAACTCGCCCGCGCGCTGGAGCGGTGAATTTTTCGGGCGGAGTCTCTGCCCCCGTCTTTCCGGAAGGTAGGGCGAGTTATCCTTAACGAGCCGTCTTCCGCAGGCTGTCCCGATTTTATGCCCGGCGCGTTAGGGATAACGCGCCCTACCCTCGGAGCTTGCTGGCAGGGTCAACGACCTCACCCCCGGCTCACAACTCCTTCGTCACCTGCACCGACCAGGTCCGGCCGCGGGCCAGCTGGTTGTAGACCGCGGGATCGTAGCCGCGGGAGTCGCTCGAGAGCGGCGGCGACTCGTCCAGCAGGTTGACCACGCCGAGCCGGAGGGTGGTGTTGCGGAAAAACCGGTTCTTGGTCGGGAGCCGGTAGCTGACGTACGCGTTGTAGGTCAGGCTGTCGTGCACGACGTAGCGGTAGACCCACGTTCCGCCGGTGTAGACCGGGTCGATGTAGCCGGGCGAGCCGAGCGACTGGTAGATGCCCGGCGTGGTGGTCGCGTTGCTGTCCTGATAATGGCCGATGTAGTACGCGCTCAGGCCGGCCTCCCATGGCGCGCGCCGCCACGTGAGGGTGGTCGTGCCGCGCCAGATCGCCGCGCCGGGTGCCGCAAAGCTGTTCTGCCCGCGCAGCACGGTCTTCGGCTTGCCGGGCGCGTCGTAGGAGTAGAAATCCACCAGGTACGTCCACGCCGTGTCGAAGGTGAAGCTGCCCAGCGCGGTCGGCGGCAGCCGGTAGTTGAGGTCGAAATCCACGCCATTCACGAACTGCTGCGCCTTGTTGAAAAAGGTCAGGCGGATGAGGTCGATCGCGCCGACGGTGGCGCGCTGCTGGTCGGCGGGTTTGCCGGCGTTGTAGGCGGCGAAGAAATCCCGGTCGGCCTGGGTGACCGGCAGGCGGACCACCGCGGGATCGCCCCGGTAGGCCGCGGTGGCGGAGCCGAGGTCGATCTGGGCGACGGGCGTGCCGGCGGCGAGCGCGGCCTGCGTGGCCGCGACGAGCGCGTCGCGGTCGCTGTTGACGGCCTCCGTGGCGGTGGGGCCGCTGATCACGTTCCGCTGGCGGATTTCCCAGTAGTCGACCGAGAGCGAGAGGCCGGTGAGCTTCGGCACATCGAGGACGACCCCGGCGGAACGGCCCGTGGAGGATTCCGGCTGCAGGGTGAGGTTGCCGGAGCTGAGGCTGCGGCGGTTGGACGAGCCGTCCGTGGGCAGGCCGGTGACGATGCTGCGGTAGGAGTCGGTGGTGTTCGTGGCCGTGCGGATGAGCGAGCCGGTGAACAGCTCCGCGAGGTTGGGCGCGTGGAAGCCCTGGTTGTAGGAGGCGCGCACGAGGACGCCCTTCCCCGGCCGCCAGTTCAGGCCGAGCTTCGGCTTCGTCGTGCCGCCGAAATCGCTGTAACGCTCGTAGCGCCCCGCCGCAGTCAGCTCGAGCGCGTCCACCAGCGGCAGCCGGTTCCCGCGGCCGACGAGCGGCACCATGACCTCGGCGTAGACGGCGCTGACGTGCCGGTTCGCGTGGGTGTCGGAGTTCGGCGAGAAGCCGAGAAAGTCGTTCGCCGCCGGGTCGAGCCCGGAGTTGGGCGGATTCAGGCCGGCATACGGCGGCCGGTAATCGTCGTAGGCCTCGTAGCGGAACTCCCCGCCGGCCGCCCCGGCGATGATGTTGCCGCCCCAGATCGGGAGGATCTCGCCGGTCGCGTGCACATCGCCGCTGCCGAGCTTGGTGATCCCGTCGCGGACAAACGGCGCCCGGAAGGCGGAAGTGACACTGGCGGGGCTCGTACCCGGGCCGGTCACCACCAGCGCGCCGCCCTGCACCGCGAAATTGTAGCCGAACGGGTTGTAGGCCGCGGCCGGGTCGGCCGAGTTGATCGACTGCTGCAGCAAACTCTTGCGGTCGGCGCCCGCCTCGGAGTCGGTCACGCGCGCGGCCGAGTAGAGCAGTGCGCCCTCCCACGTCCACGTCCCAGCCAGCTTGCCGCGCAAGCCGGCGACGCCGCGGTAAACGGAGTCGGTGATGGTCGCGGTGCGCGTCGCGAGGTCCGCGAGGCGCTTGTTGGTGATGACGACCGCCGCGGGCGTGCCGGTGAGCCGCGCGGTGCCGTCGGCGTTCGGCGCGCCGGTCGGGCTCCAGAAGCGCGTGCCGAACGGATTGTACGGGCTGGTCACGGGGACGACGAGGTTGCCATCGGTCGAGGCGGAGATGCCGTCGGGCTCGCGGTACGTCACGGACCGCGCCCGGTAGAGGCTGAGGTCGGTAAAAAACGTGAGCCGGTCGTTGAGGTCGTATTCCAGGCTGTTGAACCAGTTCGTGCGCTTCGACTCGGGCTGGATGACCCGGTAGGCGTTGTTGTTCCAGTAGTAGTCGCGCTCGAGGCCGGTGCGGGCCGGCGTGGTGGTCTTGAAACCGGTCCCGCCGGCCGCGGGCACGAGGAAGAACTGGCCCGAGGCCGCAACAAGGGACGCTGGGATGCCGGGCGGCCGGCCCGCGGTGAACGTGCCGTCGGCATTCAGGACGCCGAGCGAGTAACTGCCGAACGCGCTCGTGGACGAGCGGCTGAAAAAGGCCGTGCTCTTGGTCACGTCGTTCCACGGGGCCGGGGCGCGGCTCGTGAAATCCGACTCCGCCGAGAACGCGCGGTCGCCGGCCAGGATCGCCCCGCGGTCATAGTAATCCAGCGTCGAGAGGAACCGCCCCCGGCCGCCGGCAATCTCCGACCCGTGGGTCAGCGTCGCCCGGTATTCCCGGCCGTCGCCCTCGGCGGTCGCGCCGTAGCGCAGCGCGAGTTCGGTACCGCGGAAATCCTGCCGCGTGATGAAATTCACCACGCCGGCCACCGCGTCGGTGCCATAGGCCGACGACGCGCCATCGCGCAGCAGTTCCACGCGGTCCAGCCCGCGGTTGGGCAGCTGGTTCACGTTGACCGAGAGCGACGGCACGCTGCCCTCGACGGTGCTGATCGGGTGCGGCGCGAGCCGGCGGCCGTTCAGCAGGATGAGGGTGTCGCCCGAGGGCAGCCCGCGCAGGGCGATGGCGGCGTCGTCGCCGCGGGCCTGGGCACCGAGCGTGGCGGTCTCGTTGAGCGGCAGCCCGGTCACCGCCGGCACCATCGTGAGCAAATCCGCCGGCTCGGAGGCGTCGCGGGCCTCGAACTGGTCCCGGCCGAGCAGCGTGACGGGCAGGACTTTTTCCTCGTCCGTCCGCTGCAGGCGGGAACCGGTGACGGAAAATTTCTCCAGCCGGACGGCCGGGTCCGGCCCCGGGCCGGCCGCCGCGGACTGGCCGCGGACCAGGGCCGGGCCGGCCAGCAAAAGCCCCAGCAACAGCCGGGCGGGATGGACGATGATTCGCATGGACGCAGGGTCGGCGATGGCGGCGGGACGTGCCCCGCGCCAGCCCAAATTCCGTCATGCGCTAGTTCGTCGGCTCGATGTGCACCGTCACGTCGCTGATCGCATGCGGCGCGGACGCCAGCAGCGCGTCCTTCACGGCGTGGGCGATGTCATGGCCCGCGCGCACCGTGAGCGCGCCGTCCACCCGCACCTGGATGTCCACGAGGTGGCTGAGCCCGCTCTTGCGGGCGCGCACCTTGTCGAGCGCCCGCACGCCGGGCACGGCCAGCGCGATGGCGCGCACCTCGTTCTCGAAATTCTTGGGCGCGGCCATGTCCATCACGTCGCCGAGCGCCTTGGTGAACATCCCGAAGCCGTTGAACGCGATGATTACGCAGGCAAATAGCGCCGCCCAGTCGTCGGCGGTCTCCCAGCCCGGGCCGGCCCACAGCGCGATGCTGATGCCGATGAACGCCGCCGCCGAGGTCAGCGCGTCCGACCAGTGGTGCAGCGCCTCGATGCCCAGGGCGGTGCTGCCGACCTCCGCGCCGGCGATGCCCATCCGGCGCGAGAACCAGATCTTCGCCACAATCACGCCGGCCAGCACCAGCAGCGTCCACCACGCCGGACCCTGGTGCGGGGTGACGATCTCGTGCAGCGCATGCTTGGCGATCCAGCCGGCCATCGCGAAGATGATCACCGCCACCGCGAGCCCCGCCAGCGGCTCGGCCTTGCCGTGGCCGTAGGGGTGGTTCGCATCGGGCGGCCGCGCCGCCACGCGGAAGCCCGCCCAGACCAGCGACGAGGACAGGATGTCGAGCATCGACTCCGCCGCGTCGGCGATGAGCGCGTAGGTGTGCCCGAAGATGCCGCCGGCCAGCTTGACCGCGGCGAGCAGGACGTTGAGCGCGATGCCGCGCAGGACCAGCCGCGAGCTGTCGAGAGCGCGTCGCTGGTTGGCGGCATGGTGGCGGGCGAGTTCCTGGGGCATCGCGGGGACGGTACAGCGGGTCTCCCGCCCCGGCCAGCCTGCAATTGACCGCGCGCCCGGCTGCGTCACACTCCCCGTGACCGCCATGGCCGAGACCAACACCATCATCGCCACCGACCCGGTCCGGCAGTTCTCCGTGTTTGCGGAAAACCGCGTCGGCCGCCTCTTCGACCTCACCGCGCTGTTCAAGGACCACAACGTCCACATCATGGCCATCACGGTGCTCGACACGACCGACAGCGCCATCATGCGCCTGATCGTCGACGACCGCGACAAGGCCCGCGAGCTGATGGTGACCAACGATTTTCCCTACACCGAGTGCGACATCCTCGCCGTCGAGATCCGCGACGGGGCCGACCTGCGCGACGTCCTCGCCGCCCTGCTCGAGGCCGAGATCAACATTCACTACGTCTACAGCTTCATCAAGCGGCCCGACGCCCGCGCCGCCCTCGCCATCAGCGTGGAGGATGCCGACGTCGCCGCCCAGGCGCTCGGCGCCCGCGGCTTCAAGGTCCTGACCCAGCGCGATATCGCGCGCTGAGGCGCGCCGCCGTCACTTCACCTCGCCCATCTTCTCGCCCGCGAGGAGATAGACGCCGGTCATGTAGCCGTTCTCGTACATCGCGCCGACCTTCAGCTCGCCGTAGAACGAGATCGGCACGTCCATCAGCGGCTTCACGCCGGCACCCGGGTTCATCCGCACGACGACCCACTCGTTCATGTTCGGCATCACGCCGTAGCAGCAGAGCATCGGGTCCTTCACGAGGAGGAATTCCGTCACGAGCCCGCCGTCCATCTTCACCGGCAGCATGAAGCCCGTCACGACCGCCTTCCGGCCGCCCCACGCCTTCACCGTCGCGGGAATCTGCTCGTCGCCCGTCGGCGGCACGGCCTTCGGGTCGGCCGCGGGGTCAAACGCCGGCGGGATGAATTTGTAGCTGGCCAGCTTGTCGAACCCGAGCCGCAGGTAGCCGTTGTCCAGCTCGGGCGCGCCCGGCTCGCCGCCGAATGCCAGCGAGCCGGCCAGCAGGCCCGCGAGCAGGGCCGGCCGGAGGACGCGGCGCAGGAGGTGGACCGGGGATTCCATTTGAAGTCGGACCAAGCTGCACAGCCCGCGTTCCACGTCAAAAGCTTTGCCGACGTGGCACGGGTCTCCCGACCCGTGATTCCGGACTTCAGACATGGGTCAGGAGACCCATGCCACGACGCTCCCCGCGGCAAAAGTTTGCCGCAGGCACGCAATGTCACAGCATTCCCGCCGATGCGCCCCGCCCTCTCCCGCCTGCTGCCCGCCGCGCTCGCCCTCCTGGTCCCGCTCGCCCCGCTCGCCGCGCGCGACCCGTGGTTCCCCGACGGCCCGGTTCAGCCGCAGCTCCCGCACGGCGTGATGCTCCCGCCCAAGGTCCGCACGCCGCAGTTTCCGCTCAAGTCCGCGCGCACGCTCCACACCGACGCCGAGATCGCCCAGGCCCGCGCCAACGTCGCCCGGTACCCCGCCGCGCAGGCCGCCCTCGAGCCGTCCCTGGCCGAGGCCCGCTACTGGGCCGCGTGGAGCGACGAGGCCCTGCGCGACCTCGTCACGACCGCCGAGGTGCCGCGCGCCGTCGAGCTTTGCAACGCCGGCTGCCCTATCCACGGCCGGAAAATCTTCGAGGGCATCAAGGGCTCCTCCTTCCCGTGGATCGTCGACCCGAAGCTGCCGTTCAAGGTGAAGTGTCCGATCGGCGGCGAGGTCTACCCGGACAACGACTACGGCGCGTACTACCGCAGCGGCTTCCGGGACAAGTCCACGCTCACCGGCAAGATCGTTGACGACGGCTGGGGCTGGGCCGCGCCCGACGGCCAGCGCTACTGGTTCGTCGCCCACGCCAACCACGTCGTCTGGCAGGGCGCCGGCCTCGAGAGTCGCTGCATCGTCAACGGCATCCTCTCCCTCAGCCGCGCCTACCTCTTCACCGGCGACCGCACGTACGCGCACAAGGCGCTGGTGCTCTTCCGCCGCGTCGCCGCGGTCTACCCGAACATGAATCACGAGCAGCAGTCCCGCTTCGGCCAGCTCATGGGCGAGCAGGGCACGCGCTACACCGGCAAGGTCGTGAACCTCATCTGGGAGGCCTTCCAGGTCGCGCCCTCGCTCGCCGAGGCCTACGACAACCTCTGGGAGACCATCGACGGCGACACCGCCCTGCAGCAGTTCTACGGCGAGACCGGCGCGCAGCTTCGCGCCGGCATCGAGGCCAACTACCTCGAGGACGCGATCGACGCCTACTTCGATGACAAGATCCGCGGCAATTACGGCACCCACCAGCGCGCGCTGCTCATGCTCGCCGTCGTCCGCCAGCACGGCGACAACCAGCGCTACGTCGACGAGGTGCTCCACCGCCCCGAGGGCCACCTGCTCCGCATCGGCTTCGACTACGCGCTCTACGATTCCGTCTACCGCGACGGCGCCCCGCACGAATCGCCCGATTACAACTTCGTCTGGACCCGCATCCTCGCCGCGTCCGCCGAGCTCCTCAAGAAACTCGGCTATGACATCGCGACCCTGCCGCGGCTGAAGCGGATGTTCGACGAGCCGCTCGACTTCATCACCACCGGCCGGCACTCGGCCCCGCTCGGCGACAGCAGCAACCGTTACGCCCCGATCATCGGCAACGACTCGCTCACCTACCAGCGCGGCCTCGCGCTCTACGGCGACCCGCGCTACGCTGCGTTCCTCGCCGGTATCGGCGCCACCGGCGAGAAAAGCTTTGGCAGCTACGACGCGCTGTTTTCGCCGCCACTCGATGTGGCACGGGTGTCCTCACCCGTGATGGCTGACCAGGGGGCCGAAGCCAAACCCACGGGTCAGGAGACCCGTGCCACGCCGGACGGCCGCATGCTTCCGCCGCAGCCGTCGCGAATCTTCAGCGGCTACGGCTCCGCCATCCTCAACAACCCCGCCGACACGCGCTCGGTCGACCTGTTCTACGGGCTGCACGTCGCACATTACCATCACGACCGCCTGCACTTCGACCTGTTCGCCAACGGCCAAGACATGATGCCCGACCTCGGCTATCCCGACGGCGCCAACGAGTTCAACTCGAGCATCTTCACCTGGTCGAAAACCACGATCTCGCACAACACCGTCACTGTCGACGCCCACCGCCAGCCCGCCAACCCCGCCGGCCACCTGCAGCTCTTCGCCGACGGCCCTTTCGCCCGCGCGCTCATCGCCGACGCTTCCGACACCTATCCGCAGACCAAACTTTACCAGCGCACACTCGTGATGGTGGACGTGCCTGATTCAGACACCGGGGCGGGGGCGCCCCGGCTCCAAGGATCGCCAGGAAATCAGAACGGAAATGCGGCTCAAAATGGGGATGCGGCGCCCTCGCCGCGTCCACCTGCTTCCCACGACCGCGGCTACGTCGTCGATTTCTTCGACGTGACGGGCGGCCGCCAACACGACTACAGCCTGCACGGCCCGACGGGAAAATTCACCGCGATCGGCGGGACGTGGTCCGCACCCGAACCGGGCACGCTCGCGGGCCCGAACGTGAAAGTCGGCGAACTTTACGACGACCCCGTCCGCGGCGCGAAGGACTTCAAGGGCAGCTACCTCAACTATGAAGGCTCGGGCTTCCAGCACCTCGTCAATGTGCAGCACCTGCAGTCCGGCGCCGACGATTTCGTCGCCGAATACGTCCACGACAGGGATCCCAACGCCCGCCTCCGCATCCGCGTCCTCCCCCAGCCCGGCCAGGAACTCATCCGCGCCGAGGCCCGCGTCTCACCGATCAAGTATCCGGAGATCGTGACCTATCTCATCGCCCGACGCACGAGCGCAACCGACAAACCAGAACTCACAAGCCACTATGTGGCCGTGCTCGAGCCATTCACTACCAAGCCGTTCATCACGGCCGTGCATCGCGATGATCTCAGCAAGGAGCCCTTCATCTGTGGAAATGATGACGACCCCAAACACACTATTCCGCTTCCTTTTGAATGTGGAACTGTAGTCACAGTTACGCGGGCTGATGGGACGCGCGATTTTGTTTTTCACCGCACCATCGACACGATCGCGAGGCTCATGCCAACCGGCGGTCCATCAGGCTTCACCGACGCTGAGGTGGTTGTGGTTTCCGTCGACGCCAACAATCAAATCACTCGCGCCTTTTTTGCAGGAGGGAGCTTCCTCCAGATCGATCGCATGCTGACGTCCTCTGGGTTCGAGGGGAAAATCACAGCCGTTGACACTGCGACAGGCAAACTGCGTGTGCGCCTCACGGCCAATTCTCATTCTCACATACCCGACCTAACCACGCTTCCCGGCCGCGTATTGCACCTGTCGAATCCGCTGCGCGACACCGTCCAAACCATCATCGCCGCCACCCGTGAGGGCGATGACCTCGTACTCACGGTGAAGGACGACCTCCGCGTCGGCCTCGTGCACGTCTCTTCCGTCGAGGGCGCCACCGTCCACAGCAAGACCGCCCTGCGCATTTTCGCGATCTACCGCGGCACCACGCTGTGCAACCGCGCCGGCCAGCCGCTCGCCACCGTGCTCGAGGCCAAGGACGACGGCACGCTCACCCTCGCCGCCCCGCCGACCGCCAAGATCGCCCCGGGCGAGGATGTCTGGCTCGTCGACGGCGCCGTCGGCGAAACCGTCCGCCTGCCCGCGATCCTGAGCTGGCAGAAGTAGCGCAGGCGTCTCGCCTGCTCACCGTGGCACGGGTCTCCCGACCCGTGTCTGGCGCCGGGTCTTCCCCTCACGGGTCAGGAGACCCGTGCCACGGAGCCGCACGCGCCATTTGCTTACCCTTGGCAACCGAAGCATGGTTTGGCCTCCGCCGCCGTGAAAACGCTCGCCAGCTTCAACCTGCCGATGGACGCCTACCTGCTGCGCGCCCGGCTGGAGGGCAGCGGCATCGCCGCCTACGTCCGCGACGAAAACCTCATCACGCTCGACTGGCTCTACTCGAACGCCGTCGGCGGCGTAAAGGTCGACGTCATGGACGAGGACTACGAGCTAGCCCTGCAGCTGCTGGAAGCGGAGGGCTGATGGCCCCGGCGTGAATGTCACCTAATAGATGACATTCGTCTTGGGGCAGAAACCGGCGGGCGCAGGGCAACAGGTGCAGTTCGTCCCGCGCGCGGTGCTCGCGCCGAGGCAGCTTCGCCTCGCCTGGCCACGGCTTCGCAGCCACCTTAGTTCTTCGTGCGAAATCCGCCCATCAGGAAGACGATGAGGCAGATCAGCAGGATCAGGCCAACGCCACTGCCGCCAATAACGGGACCGCCGAGGTAAAAACCGCCGCCGCCGAACAGCAGCAACAGGATGATTAGGATGAGGAGGAGGTTCATGGCCACACCATAGCCCGGCATAATTCCCGCGGCCATGGGGCGTTACCCGCCCCCTGCCCTCGGGCGGGGGCCGGTTGCTCCATGCGACCGGTCATACCCATAACACCCCATAGCGACCCTGGCTGGTGCGATGTAGAGTCACGCCATGGAAAAAATCATATCCACACTTCCGTCACCCGTCGCCACCGTTCGCCCGGTCTGGCCTCTCGCCGCCCTGTTCACCGCCTGCAGCGCCTTCGGTCTCCTCGCAGGTTGCACCACCGAGCCGGAGTCGCACCTGGTTTCCGCCCCGCCCCCGCCCACGACCCGGCCCGCGACCATGACGACCACCACCGTCAGCACCACCGCGCCGCAACCGGCGGCCGTCCAGGCCGTGCAGTTGGGCAACACCACCTACGTCACGAGCCCCGCGCCCGTGCCCGCCACGAGCACCACGATCATCACCCAGTCGGCCCCGCCGGCCCCGCAGCAGGAAGTCATCCTCGCCCGGCCCGCCGGATATTCCGAACAGTACGTGTGGCTCAACGGCTACTGGACCTGGCGCAACGAACGCTATGAGTGGATGGCCGGACATTGGGAACTGCCGCCGAGCGGCGCCTCGATTTGGTCCGCCCCGCGTTGGGAGCAGGAGGGCAACTCCTACCGGTTCTACGAGGGTTACTGGCACTAAGCCCGGACAACCCGTCCGCCATTCCCTGAAAGCATCGGCTCACCATGAAGACCAACTCGACTAGAAACTCCGTCCTCGGGCTGATCGTCGCCTCCACCGCCCTGGCTCTGCCATGGGTGATGCAGGCGCAGTCGGCCCCTGCGCCCGCCCCGACTCCCGCCCAACCCGCCGCGCCCACCACCAATGTGAGCGGCAAGGTTGAGGCCCGGACCGCCCACAGCCTCACCATCGGCGGCCGGACGATCTCGCTCACCAGCGCCACGACCTGCTCCAAGGCCAACGCGATGATCGGCAGCGCCGACGTCAAGGTTGGGGACAAGGTCAACGTCGTGACTTCCAACGACGGCCAGGTGGCGGTGTCGGTATCGGTCGCGGAATAAGCCGGACCCAGCGAAAAACTAACCGGCGGGCGGACCAGACGGTCGCCCGCCTTTTTCGCGCCCAACTGGAGGGCAGCGGCATCACCGCCTGCGTCAGCGACGAAATTCTCATCACGAGCGACGGACGGCACAAGCAACAGATTTGACGCATCGCGCCCGCCCGATACCGCTAGGGTCCATGGGCACCACTCCCCGCACCCGAGCCCTTGCCCTCATGGGCTGCGCGCTGCTCGGACTCGCCGCCTCGGCGCTGGCCGCCCCGATCAATGTCGCCGTGGTCTGGTCGGCGGCACCATCCGGGACCGTGACCGTGGACCGCGGCCGGCTGGTCGGGCTGCGCGCCGAGGGCGGGCAAGCCGTGGACCACGCATTCCAGTTTCCAAGCCAGTCACCCGGGCGGCTGGAACTCGCGATCGACGGCGTGGCCGCCGGCGATGAAACCGGCACGCTGGTCACCGTCAGCGCCCCCGGCGCCACCTTCACCTTCCGGCTCGGGGAGGTGGACGCGAATTATCCGATCTTTCTCCCGGCGCTCGGCACCGCGGTGACCACCGCCGGCGACCACCGCACCTACGCGGCCATCGCGGAAGCGATCACAGGGCGCGGGCTCCGGACGAAACTGCAGGCAATCGCGGCCGCGCCGGAGGAAAACTTCGCGTCGGCCGCCGCCACCACGCGCCAGATGAAGCTCGAGACCTGGCTCGGCCTCAGCCGGGACGAGCGCATCTTCCGCGTGGACGACCGGCTGCAGTGGATCAAGCCGCGCTTCGCCTGGCGCGAGTCCAAGCTGCCCGAGACCGCCGACAAGCCGGTGGTCTACGAATTCCTGTTCGGCCGCGGCTGGGGTCTTCGCGACGATGTCACGCGCCGGCTCGAGGAAGGGGTCCTGCCCATCCTGCACGGCCGGATCGGCGACGAGGAAATAACCTACGAGGTGACGATGTTCACCGGCCTCGAGCGCACGCCACTGACCGCGCCGACCCTGCGCGGCACGCCTTACCTCGTCGCGGATTTCAACAGCGGCGGCCACATGTTCACGCCGGCGCAGCAGGCAGAGGTCAACCGGCTCCGGGAGGCCGAGGTCGTCGCAACCCAGACCGAGGAGACGGTGCTGTACGTGCGCGGCGTCGCGACGAACCGCGGGGCCACGCCCCGGTACGCGTTGTTCAAGACGATGACGCCGCAAAACCTGAAGCGGACCGAGTGGAGCGTCGACCGGGCCCGGGGCGCCGGCGTGTTCAAGTCCGGCCGCGTGTTCGTCGTGACCAAGCTCAACGGCCAGCCCGCCGGCGAGGAATCCTCCGTGCTGCTCAAGCCCGGCGAGAGCGCCGTGTTCGAGATGTTCGTGCCGCACAGCCCGATCTCCACCGAACGCGCCACTGCGCTGGCCGCGCAGTCCCTCGACGCCCGCCACGCGGAGGCCCGCGCCTTCTGGCAGGGAAAACTCGCGGCGGCGGCCCGCTGGCAGCTGCCCGAGGCCCGCATCGACGAAATGGCGCGCGCCGGGCTGCTGCACCTCGACCTGATCACCTACGGACTCGAGCCGGCCGGCACGCTCATCCCCACCATCGGCGACTACACCGCGATCGGCTCCGAGAGCGCGCCCATCATCCAGTTCATGGACTCGATGGGGTGGCACGACACCGCGCGCCGCGCGATCGGGTTTTTCCTCGATAAGCAGCACGACGACGGGTTCATGCAGAACTTCAACGGCTACATGCTCGAGACCGGCGCGGTGCTCTGGACGATGGGCGAGCACTACCGCTACACCCGCGACGAGGCCTGGCTGCGCGCGGTGAAACCCAACCTCCTGAAGGCCTGCCGCTACCTCCAAGCCTGGCGCGCGCGGAACCAGAACGGCCCCAAGGGCGACGGCTTCGGCATGCTCGACGGCAAGACCGCCGACCCGGAAGACCCGTATCGTTCCTTCATGCTCAACGGCTACGCCTACCTCGGCCTCGCGCGCGCGGCGGAAATGCTCGCCGCCAGCGATCCGGCCGAGGCCAAGATCTGGCGGAACGAGGCCGACGCGCTCAAGCGCGACATCCGCGAGTCCCTCGTCCGCGGGCTCGAGCGCTCGCCCGTCGTGCCGCTCGGCGACGGCTCGTGGTCGCCGGCGTCGGCGCCGTGGACCGGCTACCGCGGGCCCGTCATGCTGCACGCCGACGGCGGGGCGTGGTTCACGCACGGCACGATGACTGGCCGCGACGCCCTGCTCGGGCCGCTCTACCTCGTGTTTCAGGAAGTCCTCGACCCGCACGAGCCGCTGGCCGGCGTGCTGCTGGCCACCAATAGTGAGCTCATGACGCGCCAGAACGTCGTGTTCAGCCAGCCGTACTACAGCCGGCATCCCTACCTCCACCTGCGGCGCAGCGAGGTGAAGCCGTTCCTCCAGGCCTGGTACGACACCATGGCGGCGATGGCGGACCGGGACACGTACACGTTCACCGAGCACTTCTTTGGCGCGAGCCCGCACAAGACGCACGAGGAGGCGTGGTTCCTGATGGAAACCCGCTGGATGCTCTATTTGGAGGAAGGCTCGACGCTCCGCCTGCTCGCCGGCGTGCCGCGGACGTATCTCGATGACGGCAAGACGGTCGCGGTCGAGCGCGCCGCGAGTTACTTCGGCCCGCTCTCGTTCCAGGTGGAGTCACACGCCGCGCAAAACGAAATCCGCGCAACCGTGACCTGCGCTGGCGACCGGCGTCCCGGGACCGTGGAAATCCGCGTGCCCCACCCTGCCGGCCTCCGCGCGAAATCCGTCACCGGCGGCACCTACCTGCCCGAGTCCGAAACGGTGCGCATCGAGCACTTCACCGGCAGCGCGGACATCACACTGCGGTACTAGCCTGATCGCATCGGCGGCGGAATTCCGGTCAGGGCAGGAAGTGAAGCCTGCGCTCCTTTCTGCGGCCCACAGTTATTGCGTTTCGCCTTCAAACACCTCGGCCACCCGGGCGCGCAGCACCGGCAACAGCTCCGACTCGAACCACGGATTGCGGCGAAGCCAGATGTTGTTGCGCGGACTCGGATGGGGCAGCGGGACCACGTCCGGCCAGTGTCGGCGCCAGTCCTGGACCGTGCTGGTCAGCGATCCCTCCGCATCCGGCAGGTGGTGGGCCTGCGCGTATTGGCCGATCACCAGGGTCAGCTTGAGTTGCTTGAGCTGCCGCAAGAGTTGCTCCCGCCACGCCGGGGCGCACTCGGGACGCGGGGGAAGGTCTCCCGTCTTGCCCGTGCCGGGGTAACAGAAGCCCATCGGCAGGATGGCCACCCGCCGCGGATCGTAGAAAGTTTCCTTGGTCATGCCGAGCCATTCGCGGAGCCGGTCTCCGCTCGCGTCGGCAAACGGCACACCGGACTCGTGCACCTTCCGGCCCGGAGCCTGTCCCGCAATGAGGATGCGGGCATGCGGGTGCAACTGGAGAATTGGCCGCGGGCCGAGCGGCAGATGCTTCGCGCAGAGCGTGCAGCCCCGGACTTCGCGCAGCAGAGTTGAGAATGACGCCATGGGTCGAATACCGCGCAAAGGGCTAACGTTCGTTGTGCCGATGCCGCCGGATTTCTACCTCGACAGACTTGGACACACTCGGGCGGCTACACCCGGTAAAACGCCTCGGCGTTGCGGACGTAGAGCTGGTGCTGCTCGTCGGGGGACGCGCCCTTGATCGCCGCGTCGAGCGTGTTGACCCAGCGCGGGTAGTCGGTCGCCTGCGTGGACACCGGCCAGTCGCCGCCGAAGATCACGCGGTCGAAGCCGAAGCAGTTGAGCACGTGGTCGATGTAGGGCTGCAGGTCGGCGGGCGTCCATTTCTGGAAATCCGCCTCCGTCACCAGGCCGGACAGCTTGCACACCACGTTCGGGAACTTCGCCAGCTCGCGCAGCTCCGCGCGCCAGGGATCGAGCAGCCCGGCCTTGATGTCAGGCTTCGCGATGTGGTCCATGATGAAGCTCACGTTCGGGCACTGGCGGACGAGCTTCAGCGTGTTCGGGAGCTGCTTGTGGTTGATGCAGAGGTCGAAGCTCAGGCCGTGGCGCGGCAGCAGCTGCACGCCGCGCACGAAACCGGGCTTCAGGCAGAACTCGGGGTCGGGCTCGAACTGGATGATGCGGCGGATGCCCTTGATCAGCGGGTTCGCCGCGAGCCGCGCCAGGTCGGCCTCGGCGGCGTCGCCCTTCTCCAGCGGCGCCCACGGCACGATGCCGCGGATGCGCGGGTCGGTGCGCGCGACCTCCGTCGCCCAGTCCGCCTCCTCCTGGAACAGTGCAAAATCGGCCTCGCACTGGAGGAACACCATCTTCGCCACCGCCACCGGCCCGCACGCCTTGCGGTACTCCTCGATGAGGTGGTCGCGGTTGAGCATGGGGACACTCGCCAGCCACGGGTAACGCAGCCGCTTGAGGTCCCAGAGGTGCAGGTGGGTGTCGACGATGGGGAATGAGGGCATGGGGTTTGGGGGATTTTCGATTTTCGAATTTTGATTTTCGATTGGAAGCCCAAAGCGGGAACTAAACCGTTACTTGTTAACTTGGTTCTTCAAGGGTTCGCCGCGCAGGCCGCGGACGACTTCCTCGGCCGCAAGCTGCTGGAGCCGCGGGATGCTGCTCTCGCTGTACCACGCGACGTGCGAAGTGAGCAGCGCGCCCGCGCAGGCGAGGAGCGGGTGGTTCTTCTCGAGCGGCTCCTGCTCGTAGACGTCGATGCCGGCGCCGGCGATCGTGCCGGCCTGCAGCGCGGCGGCCAGCGCGACGGTGTCCACCAGCGGGCCGCGCGCGGTGTTCACCACGATGGCGGTCGGTTTCATCTGCGTGAGCCGCGCGGCACTGACGAAATGCCTCGTCTCGGGCGACAGCGGCAGGTGCAGCGAGAGGATGTCCGCCGACGCGAACAGCTGGTCGAGCTCCACCTTCGCCACGCCCGCCGCCGCCATGGCCTCCTTGGTGACGTACGGGTCGTAGGCGATGCGCTGGCCGCCGAAGCCGCGCATCATCTCGTGCGCCGCACGGGCGATGCGGCCGAAGCCGGCCGTGGCAAAGGTCGCGTCGTGCATCGCCGGCATCGGCCGGTCCGGCGTGATCTTCCAGGTGCCGCCGCGCAGCCGGCGGTCGATCTGCGGCAGCTGGCGCGCCAGGGCGAGCCCCAGCGCCACCGCGTGCTCCGCCACCTCGCGCACGCCGTAGTCCGGCACGTTGGCGACCGCGATGCCCTTCGCCTTCGCGGCGGCGAGGTCGACATTGTCCACGCCGATGCCGTAGCGGACGATCACCTTGCAGCGCGTGAGCGCGGCGATGACCGCGGCGTTGACCGGCGCCCACTGCACGAGCAACGCGTCGGCGTCGCGCGCGGCGGCGAGGACCTCCTCGGGCGCCTTGCACTGGGCGACGACGAGGTCGGCGCCCGCGGCGGCGAGGATCCTTTTCTCGTGGTCGAGAGTGGGAAAACCGTGATCGGTGATGAGGACGCGGGGTTTGGCCATGGGAAAATCGAAGGCGATCGTCGCGGGGTTATTTGCTCCCGGCGATCTTGGTGTTCTGGCCGAGGCCCTCGGGGCCGAGGCCGTTGTAGCCGCCGTCCACCGGCAGGTCGGTGCCGGTGATGAACGAGGCGTCATTGCTCAGCAGGAACAGCACGGGTCCGGCGATCTCCACCGGGTGGCCCATGCGGCCGAGCATGTGGAACTGGCCCCAGATCGGGTCGAACTTCGCGCGATCGCCGCCGGCGGCCTTGTCCACCTCGCGCGTCCAGATCCAGCCCGGGCTCACGCTGTTGACGCGGATCTTATGCGGCGCGAGGTCGAGCGCGGCGCAGCGGGTGAGCTGCGCGACCGCGCCCTTGGCGGTGTTGTAGGTCCAGCGGTTCGGCTGGGCGATCCACGCGGAGATGCTGGAGACGTTCACGATGGCGCCCCCGCCCTGCTTCTTCATCGGCTCGGCGACGAGCTGCGTGAGCAGCGCGAAGGCGAACGGCCCGACGTTGAACGACCGCTCGAAGTCCTCGCGCGCCGCGTCGAGCCCCTTGGCGATGAACGAAAACGCGTTGTTCACCAGGCAGTCGATCCGGCCGTGGAGCTTGAGCACGTCGGACACGACCCGGCGGCAGAAGGTCTCGTCGGCCATGTCGCCGGCGCGGATGAGCGGGGAAAAACCGGCCGCGGCAAACGCCGCGCGGCCCCCGGCGACGTCGGCGGGGAGTCCGGTCACGGCGACGGTCGCGCCCTCGCGCAGGAGCTCGAGGGCGATGGCGTAGCCGATGCCGTTGGTGCCGCCGGTCACGAGAGCGACCTTGCCCTTGAAGCGGCGGGCGATCGGGGTGCGGGTGGGGTTCTTGGTCATGGAGGAGGAAGTGAAGGGGAGAGTGAAGGTGAAGGGGCAGGATTCCTGTCATTCTGAGTGCAGTGAAGTTCAGCCGAAGGCGGGTCTGTCATCCAGTGCGATTTGATTAACAGGGTCCAAGTGGATTCTTCTCCGGCGGCTGCGGGATCAGAATGACAAGGATGGGTTCACGGGCAGATGACCGCCTTGATGTCGTTACCCTGGGCGGCAAGCATTCGGCGGAAGGCGGTGACGCCGTCCGCGAGCGGGAAACGCTGCACCCAGGTGAGCGCGTCCACCTGGCCGGAGGCCATGAGGTCGAGCGCGTGGCGGAGCTCCTCGAGCTTCGCGGCGTAGGTGCCGAGCACCTGCTTTTCGGGCAGCGTGACGTTGTAGGAGTCGAAGGTCAGCGCGTTCTCGTGCAGGCCGATCCAGACGGTGGCGCCGCCGGGCCGCAGCGCATCGAGCGAGGTTTTTTTCGTGACCGAGGCGCCGACCGCATCGACCACGATGTCCGCGCCCTCGCCGCCGGTCACGGCGAGCATGGCTTGGGCGGGGTCCTGCTCGCGGGAGTTGATGATGCCGGCCGCGCCGAGTTTCCGCGCCGCGGCCAGCCGCTCGGGGCTCAGGTCCGCCACGTAGACGCGCGAGCCGCGCAGCACCTGCAGCGCCTGCTGCGTGAACAGCCCGATCGGGCCTGCGCCGATCACCAGCACGTTCGCCGCCGGCAGGTGACGGGTGAGGTTCACGACGTGGATGCCGTTGGCGAGCGGCTCGGCCAGCGCGGCGGCCTCGGCGGGGAGTTTTTCCGGCCACGGGATGAGGCAGCGCGCGGGGACGTTGACGAACTCGGCAAACGCCCCCGGCCGGTGCATCCCGAAGATCTGGCGGTCCGCGCACAAGTGGGTGTCGCCCCGCTCGCACCGCACGCAGCGGCCGCAGGGCACGAGCGAGTTGCTGACCACGCGCGCGCCTTTTTTCCAATCGCGCACCTCCGCCCCCGTCTCGGCGATCGTGCCGCAGAACTCATGCCCCATCACCAGCGGCGGCGGCCGGCGCGGGCTGCGGTGCTTGAACGTCTCCAGCTCGCTGCCGCAGATGCCGCAGGCGGCAACGCGCACCCGGACCTCGTCGGGCTGCGGCGGCGTGACGGCGAGGTCGCGCAGCTCCAGCTGGTCGAACGCGGGGTAGTTCAGGACGCGCATGTTGGCTTGCTGGGTTGGCCGGCGGTGCGCCCCAAGGCAAGGCGAAGTCGCAGGAAAATTCGTCGTCGGACTGAAGCTGCGCGAGTAATGTGGAACTCAGGAACTCTGGAATGATCCGCCGCGATCTGCATCCGCTCAGTTTCCATCGTTCCTGAGTTCCCCATTCCAAAACCGGCTTATTACCGCTCCCTCACTTCATCTCCGCCAGCAGCCGCCAGCAGTACCATTGCATCCGCGGCAGGTGGAACGGCCCCTTCCAGGTGTTGCCCTTCAGGTGCGACGACACGCTGCCGTCGCGGTGCAGGTAGCCGTACCATTCGCCGTGCTCGCGGTCGGGAAAATGCGCGTACGCCCAGTCGTGCGCGAGCCGGTGCCACTCCGCGTACTTCGCGTCGCCCGTCATCCGCCAGGCCAGCAGCGTGGCGATGATCGCCTCGTTCTGCGGCCACCAGAACTTCATGTCGTGCCAGTATTCCTGCACCGGCTTCCCGAGGACGTCGGTGTTGTAGAGGATGCCGCCGTGCTCGCGGTCCCAGCCGCGCGCCCACATCCAGTCGAGGATGGTCAGGCCGAGGCGCTGGAGGCGCGCATCGGAGCGGTGCCGCGCCTCGTGGAGGATGAACCACGCCGCCTCGATCGCATGGCCGGGGTTGAGCTGGCGGCCGTCGAAATGGTCGAGAAACTCCCCGTTGGCCCCGGCCACCTCGAGCAGCGCCGCCAGGTCCGGCTTCAGGAAGAATCGCTCGATCTCGCCGATGGCGCGGTCGATCCACTCCGTGCAGGTCGCGCCGCCGGCGCGAATATCGCCCAGCAGCGCGCGCAGTTCCTGGGCGGTGACGATCGTGATCATCCGCGTCGCGAGCCCCTGCATCGGCCGCGTCGCTGGCTCGGTCTTCGGCGCCATCACGCCGGGCGTGTAGCTGTGGTGCAGGAACATTTCCCACGCCCGCAGCGCGTCGTCCCGGGCGCGCGCCTCGCCCGTCGCCTTGGCATAGGCGGCAAACGCGATGGTCGCGAACGTCTCGCTGTACACGTACCGCCGCATCCGCAGCGGCCGGCCGTCGCGCGTGACGGTGAAATACATCTTCCCGCCCGGGCCGAACGCGTGGCGCCGCATGAACTCCACGCAGGAGCCGGCGAACTCGAGCCACTCCGGCCGCCGCTCGACCGTGTTGTAGGCGGTCGCATACATCCAGGCCGCGCGGCCCTGGAACCAGATGGACTTGTCGGTCTCGATGATCGTGCCGTCGCGGCCGACCCCCGTCATGATGCCGCCGTGCTCGCGGTCCCAGCCGTGTTTCAGCCAGAATGGCAGGACGTCCCGCAAAAGGCCGTCCCGGTAGGTCGCCACGAGGGATTCGCGTCGCTGCGGGGTCATGGGTGGACCTGCAGTTTCGACGAAAAGGCGGCGGGCGTCATGCCTTTTCTGGCGCCGCCGCCGGCCGGGGCCGCGCTGGTCGCCGGTCACACTGGCTGGTAAATAATCAGCCGCGACACGGGTCGCGCTTGTGTTTTCGGCCGAAAGCATCTTTCGCGTTGGGGGCCTATCCCTGACATGAGCTCCGCCACCCACCCCGTCGCTGCGCTGAATATCCGCAGCGTGACCTATCCCGCCCAGTGCCTGCCGGTCGAGCAGACCGCCGCCGAGGAACTGGCCCGTTTCGCCGGCGTCACCGCCGCCGCCGGGAACCGCCCAGGCCCGGGCGTGAGCGTCGCCCTCGCCTCGCGCCGCTGGGCCAAGGTGCCCGGCGCCCCCGCCACCGGCGCGTGGGTGTGGCTGCGCGTCACCGACGCCGGCACCGGCGAGATCACCGCCAGCGAGCCCGCCTTCCTCTTTGCCGCCGTCCGCCTGCTGGCTCACGGGCTCAGCGCCACCACCCGCGCCCGGCTCGACCGCGGCGTGCTGCTCAAGACCGCCTTCAACTGGCACCGCACCGCCTCCGACAGCTGCCTCACGCAATACTGGCGCAGCGCGCGCAAGTTCGACCCCGAGCAGTACGTCGCGACGCTCGCCGAGAACGGCTTCACGCACGTCGAGGTCAACGGCCTCGACGCCCACCTGCCCTTCGAGGACACGGTCGCCTCGGAATACTACCCGCAGTTCTACACCTACGGCCCGGGCTTCAACCATTTCGTCGACACGCCGCTCACCCGCGGCATCTGGCCCGCGCACTACCTCGAGGCCAATCTCACCCGGCTCGTGAACCTCGCCAACCTCGGCCGCCGGTACGGCCTCAAGCCCGGCGTGTGCATGTTCGAGCCGCGCTCGCTTCCCGAGCGGTTCTTCGCGCGCAACCCGACGCTGCGCGGCGCCCGCGTGGACCATCCGTTCCGCTCCCGCCTGCCGCGCTTCTGCCTCGCGCAGGACCACCCGGTGACGAAGGCGCACTACCGCGCGGCGCTGCAGAACCTGATGAAGGCCGTGCCCGACCTGTCCTACATGTCGGTTTGGACCAACGACAGCGGCGCCGGCTTCGAGCACACCGGCTCGCTCTACGTCGGCCGCAACGGCGGCCCGTACATGATCCGCGAGTGGCGCAGCCACGAGAAGATCGCCCAGGCCGCCGGCGAAAGCATCGCCCGCTACCTGCGCAACCTCCAGACCGCCGCCGCCGAGCTCAACCCCGACTTCGACGTCATCCTCCGCCTCGAGCCGTTCAAGCTGGAGCAGGACTACATCAAGGCCGGCATGGGCAACCACGTCACCTGGGAGGCGCCCTCGCTCCTCGTCCGCGGTTACCACCTGCCCTACACCCATGCGCGCTATCCCGGCATGGGCGGCGTCGCCGGCGGCGTGCTGCAGCCGGAGATCGACCCGGCGGAGCGCGCCGTGCTGCGCCAGTCGCGCGCGCAGGGCGCCGACCCGGACCTGCACTACTCGGCGGGCAGCACCGCCAACTACGAGCCGCTCATCGGCATCCCCTATCCGCGCCTGCTCCACCGGAAGCTGCGCGCGATGGCCGGCACGGGCCTCAAGCGCATCAGCGCGCTCGGCGGCCTCGGCAACACCGCCGCCACGCCCTACTGGCCCAACCCCGCCGCGCTCCGCGCCGGGCAGTTCACGCCGCAGCGGTCGATCGACGATGTCCTCCGCGAGACCGCCACGCGCTTCGTCGGGGCCAAGCACGCCGCCAGCCTCGTCGCCGCGTGGGACGCGTTTGAGGACGCGCTGAGCTGGCAGCCGGTCGTGTACCTGTTCACCGGGTTCGGCTTCTGCTGGCAGCGCACCTTCGACCGCCCCTACGTGCCGGACATCGAGGCCATCCCGGCGGCGGAGCGCGCCTACTACGAGCGCCACGGCTGCTTCCAGCACAACAACCCCGGCATCAATGATCTCGGCAAGGATGTGCTCTTCAACCTCGTCACCCGCGAACAGGGCACGCACGGCGCGGCCGCATTCGACAAGAATGTCTTCCCGCGCCTCGAGAAACTCCTCGCCCGCCTGACCCAGCTGCGGGCCCGGACCGCCGGCGAGCCGGCCGTGCAGGCCGTGTTCACCGACCTGCTCGACCGCGCCCGCGCGTATCGCGCCTGGTGCGGGTCGCTCCGCATGGTCAACGCCTGGTGCGCGAACGTCTACGGCTACCTCGAGAGCAAGACCGCCGCGGACAAGCAGAAGCACGAGCGGCTCCTGCAGGCCGCGATCGACCTCGAGCTCGCGAACACCGCGGAGCTCATCGCGCTGCTCGAGAGCGGCCGGACCGAGGTGATGGTGCTCTCCACCAAGGGCAACAACACGTTCTTCTACGGCGAGGACCTGCCCAAGCTGCTCCGCGAGAAAATCCGGCTGATGAAAAAGTACCGGAACCGGAAGCCGCGGATCGACCGCGACATCCTCTGGCGCCCCATCCCCGGCGCGCAGTGGCCGAAGTTCGACTGAGCGGATTGCACCGCCGGCGTCACCCGCCGCGGACCTTGCGGCGGAACTCCGACGGCGTGCTGCCGACGATCTGCTTGAACGCCTTCGAGAAGTGGAAGACGTCGCAGAACTCCAGCTCCTCGGCGAGCTGCTTGAGCGTGCGGCCGCCCTGGTAGATCGCCGAGCACGCGCGGTCGATGCGCTTGCGCTTCTGGAACTGCCCCGGCGACACGCCGGTGTGGGCGGCGAACTGCTTGCGGAAATTCTCGTAGCTCAGGCCCACCGCCCGCGCCACCTGCTGCGGGGTCAGCCAGCCGCGCGCGCCCGGCCCGCCGAGCAGGCGCTCGCCCTCCTCCAGCCACGCGCCGCCGGCCGTTTCGCGGCCGTCCGTCTCGCGCGCCGCCAGCAGCGCCGTCAGCCCGTCGGTAAACCGGCCGAGCGTACGCAGCGCCGCCGCCGGGCCGTTGCCCTCCGCCGGCCGGACCGTCTCCTCCAGCCGCCGCGCCCAGAAATCCACCGGCTCGGCCCGCCACACCGGCCGCGCTGGGTCGAGCAGCCCGCACCGGCGCCACAGGTCGAACTGCGCGCCGGCGAAGACAAAATACAGGTGCCGCCAGCCCGTGCCCGGCTTCGGCCCGTAGGCATGCGCCAGCTCCGGGAAGATCAGCACCACGTCGCCGGCGCCCAGGTCGCGCCGCAGGCCGCGCGCGTCCGCATAGAAGCCGTCCGCCGCCAGGATGTAGATGAGCGCGTAGTTTCCCAAAACACGCATGGCCGCCGGGTCGATCCCCTCGCTGTCCTCCAGCACGCCCGCCAGCTGGAGTCCGCCCGCCGAGGTGATAAGCGGGCTTTCCAGCCACGGACCGGCGCGAATAATTTCCGGATAAGCCATGCTTCCCAGATTCTACATGCCTTTTCCCACTTCAACCATATTGTCCGGCGGGGGGAGCGTGTATCCTTGGCAGGATGAGCGTCGCCACCCTGCCCCAGATCCATTCCTACGGCCATCCCCTCGACATGGGCGAGGACCGCTTCGGCCTGCTGCGGGACTCGTCCGACGCCGCCCGGGACTTTGCCGAGCTGCGCCGCCGCTTCGCCGCGGACGGCTACCTCTACATGAAGGGCTACCTCGACCGGGGCCAGGTGCTGGAGGCCCGGGCCGGACTGACCGAACGTCTGGCCGCGGCTGGCGCGCTCGATCCCGCCTACCCGCACATCGAGGCCATCGCCAAGAAGGATGCCGGCTACATTTTTCAGCCCGACCTCACCGCCGGCAACGCGCCGGTGCAAAAGCTGCTCTATTCCGGGCGGCTGACCGATTTCTACCGCGGCATCTTCGACGAGGAAATCCGCCATTATGACTTCACCTGGCTGCGCGCCATCGGCCCCGGCAAGGGCACCAACCCGCACTGCGACCTCCCCTACATGGGCCGCGGCACGCACCAGCACATGACCTGCTGGCTGCCGTACGGCGACGTCTCGTTCGAGCTCGGCGGCCTGATGCTCCTGGAGCAATCCTTCCGGCGGATGGACCTGCTGGAGAAGTACGTCTACCGCGACGTCGACACCTACTGCGAAAACAAGCCGACCGAGGTCGCCAAGGTGAAGGAGGGCAAGTGGGCCTTCACCGGCACGCTCTCCCGCAACCCGCCCGCCGTGCGCAACAAGTTCGGCGGCCGCTGGCTCACGGCCGAGTACAAGGCCGGCGATTTCCTCACCTTCGGCATGTTCATGGTGCACGCCTCGCTCGACAACCGCACCGAGAACCGCCTGCGCATCTCCAGCGACACCCGCTACCAGCGCGCCTCCGAGCCGATCGACGAGCGCTGGGTCGGCGTCAACCCGCCGGCCCACGGCCCCGGCGGCAAGCGCAACCTCATCTGCTGAGCGAAGCCTGAGCCAAGCGATTCGCGTCGAATCGCGGTTCCGCTTCGGTTCGGAGCCACCATCGAAAATCGAGAATCGAAAATCGAAAATTTAACGCCCCATGGCCGCCACTTCCACCCCCGCCCGTCCCGCCCCCACCGCCGCCGGCCGCATGGCCGCCGTCAACGAGATGGCCCGCCTGCTCCGCCTCCTGTTCGAGATCGAGCGCGAGTTCGTCCGCACCGCCCCCACGCTGGTCTACCGCGTCGGCGAGCCGGAGCTGAAATACCTCGTCTGCCAGCATGTCTGGGAATCGGCCGGGCACGCCCGCTTCCTGCGCGAACGCGGCCGCGAACTCACCACCTTCGGCTCCACCGAGACCGTCCGCGACTCCCTCCGCCGGGTCTTCTCCGAGGCCATGGGCCGCAACAACGCCGACCCGCTCGTGATCGCCGCCGGGTTTTACCAGGTACTGAAACCCGCGCTGCTCGCGGCCTACCGCCACTATCTCACGGTCACCGACCCCCTCGCCGACTGGCCCTCCAAGAAGCTCGTCGAGGAGTTCGTCGCCGACGAGGAGCGCCACCTCCGCGAGATCGCGCCCTGGCTGCAGGGCGTCGACGCCCGCGAATGGAAGCTTCACCTCACGCAGGCGCTCGACGACCTCGGCGGCTGGCTCGGCCAGGACACCCGCCTGCCGCTCGCCGCCACCTACGACTGGTCGCACGCCCGGACGCCGTACACCCATCCCGCCACCTGCAACCGCGGCAAATACCCGCTCTGCTCCAGCGTCTTCGGCTTTGACCCGCAGGAGGACCCGATCGTCCGGCCGTGGCTCACCGACCCGAAGACCGACGCCCGCGTCATCCGCGTGATGGTCTACGTGTGGCTGATGATGGAGATGGACGCGATCGACTACCTCGCGACGGTGTTTCCCGACACAGCCGCAGCGCCGTTCGACCTGCACTACGACCTCGCACGCCACCTCTGGGACGAGTCGCGCCACAGCCAGTTTGGCTTCCGCCAGCTGCCGAGGCTTGGCGTGGACCTGATGACCGTCGAGCACTCGCTCGATCTCTACAACATCCTCGTCCAGATGCCGCCGCACGAGCGCTACGCGATGATGACGATGGAATTCGAGGCGAACAGCTTCCCGACCAAGGCGCTGGTGATGGACCGGGTGCGCGAGCTGAACGACTTCGAGGCGGACACGCTCCTCGCCTTCGACCGCAACGACGAGCAGAACCACGTCCGCTACGGCCACCGCTGGCTGCCCGAGATGATGGCGCTCTTCGGCGAAAAACGCCCGGTGGAGGAATTCGTGCAGGCGACGCGGGAACGGTTCAAGCAGGTGGCCGCAACCTACGGCGGCCGGACCCCGCACTCGCTGCCCGCCAGCGTCCGCCTCACCGCCGACAAGATCGTCAAGCTGACCGGCGCCGCCTGATGCCGGGCTTCGAGGTGGAACGCGTTGTCTCAACGCGTTGGCTTGGAATGGAGCCGCGGCGCCCCCGCCGCGGACAGGCCTTGGACGCGGCGAGGGCGCCGCATCTCCAATAAAGCGCGTTAGGGACAACGCGTTCCACCCGCATTTCCCCGCCTGAATGTTCGGCGGCTCGCCGCTTGTAAGCTTGGCGCGCCTGCCTTTTCCTGTGCGCCGCATGTTCCCCCTGTTCCTGCGCCGCGCCGCGCTCGCCTGCTGCCTGCCGCTCGCCGCCCAAGCCGGCAGCCTGGTTTCTCTCCAGACCACCGCACTTCCGCCCAATGCCGTCACCTTCGACGAATTACACCGCACGTTCAGCCTGGGCGGGGAACCCTTTATCCTCGGTGGGAATTTGGAGGGACAAAAACTACCGGGATTCGATCCTGCACTGACTCCGCTGACCGCCGTCCAGCAGGATGGCGGGATTTTTGTCCTCGCGCGAGATGCCACAGGGCAGTCCGTGTTCCTGCGCCACGACGATAAGACCGGCTGGGAACGCCGAGCCTCCCCACCCTATCCGCTGCTCCACGCGGCCCAGGCCATCAGCCAGTCCCATATTTTCTTTGTTTCACCCGACTCCGCTGCCGGTCAACTGCGCCTCGTCGCTTACCACACGATCACGAACGCGTGGGCGGTCCTTGGCACTTGGGCCCAAGTCGGCAAGGTTGAATCAGTTTTGTCTTCGAACAACGGCTTTGTCGTCACCACCCGCGATGACACCGGCCAGCTCCACGCCACTCAGGCCGAGCTCGTCTCCTCCAAGCGCGGGCTCAAGGCCGTCGATTACGCCGTCATCGCGGTCTACCTCGGCGTCGTCGCCGGCATCGGCCTGTATTTCTACCTCACCGGGAAGAAGGACCCCGCGAACTTCTTCGTCGCCGGCCGCCGGATCCCGTGGTGGGCCGCCGGGCTTTCGCTCTACGCCACCGGCACGAGCGCCATCAGCTACCTCGCCATCCCCGCCAAGTCCTACGCGACCAACTGGCTCTACCTCGCGCAGAACGTCATCACATTCGCCGGCACGATCTACGTCGCGATCGTGGTCATCCCGCTGGTGCGCCGGCTCAATCTGATCTCGGTCTACCAGTACCTCGAGCTGCGGTTCCACCCGACCGTGCGCATGCTGGCCTCGCTGATCTGCATCGTGCAGCACCTCGCGGGCCGCATGAGCGTGGTCCTGCTGCTCCCCGCCCTCGCGCTCTCCGCCGTCACCGGCATCGGCGTGACCACCATGGTCCTCGTCATGGGCGTAGTCACGACCGTCTACACCGTGCTCGGGGGCATGAAGGCGGTCATCTGGACCGACGTGCTCCAGGTCTTCGTCATGGTCGGCGGCGCGATCTTCGCCATGGTCTGGCTGATCCACGGCACCGGCGGGCTCGGCGCGGTGGCGCGCATCGCGCTGGCCGACGGCAAGACGCACATGTTCGACTGGAGCTTCGATTTCTCGATTCCCAACGTCTGGACCTTCGTGCTGCTCCTCATCGTGGGCACCCTCACCTGGCCGCAGGACCAGGTCATGACCCAGCGCGTGCTCTCGACCAAGGACGACAAGGCGGCGCGCGGCTCGCTCTTCATGCTGACCGCGCTCGCCCTGCCCGGCAGCTTCATGTTTTTCGGCCTCGGCACCCTGCTCTACACCTACTACAAGGTCCATCCCGCCGGGCTCAACCCGCTGCTGACCACAGACCAGATCTTCCCGCAGTTCATCGCCGCGGATCTGCCCCCCGGGGTCACCGGCCTGATCATCGCCGGGATCTTCGCCGCCTCGATGGCCACGCTCAGCTCCAACATCAACTCCATCGCCACCCTCGTCTCGGTGGATTTCTACGAGCGCTATGCCCGGCGCCCCACGCCCGCCAAGAGCGTGCTCCTGGCCGAGTGGACCACCGTCCTCACCGGTATTGCCGGCACCAGCCTGGCGCTTTATCTCTCGACCTTGGACATCAAGTCACTGTGGGACAAATTCATCGAGCTGATGGCGCTGCTGGGCGGCGGGTTTGCGGGCATCTACGCGCTCGGCATGTTCACGCGCCGCGCCAACTACCAGGGCTGCGTCATCGGCATCCTCGCCAGCATCGTGCTCACGCTGCTCACCAAGTTCTATACGCCCCTGCACGTCCTGATGTACGCCTTCGTCTCCACCAGCGCCTGCATGGTCTTCGGCTACCTCGGCAGCCTGCTCTATCCGGCGCCGACCCAGTCCCTGCTCGGCCTGACCATCTACACCCCGCGGCAGGCCCCGGCGGTCCCTGTCTCCCCCTGACCTCGTACCCAACTTCATGAAAACCTATCGCACTGTCCTCGTGGGCACCGGCGGCATCGCGGACGCGCATGTGGCCGCTGTCGCCACCCTGCCCGGCCGCCTCCAGCTCGTCGCCGCGTGCGACATCGACGCCGGCCGCGCCCGGGCGTTCTGCGACCGGCATAAGATCCCCGCCGCGCACACCGACTTCGCCGCCATGCTCAAGGCCGAGCGGCCCGACCTCGTGCTCATCGCCGCGCCGCCCGCCCTGCACGCCGACATGAGCATCGCCGCGATGGAGGCCGGCGCCTCCGTGCTGTGCGAGAAGCCGCTCTGCGCCTCGCTCGCCGAGCTCGACCGCATCCAGGCCGCGGAGGCGCGCACCGGCCGGTTCACCGCCAGCGTGTTCCAGATGCGCTTCGCCTCCTCGAACACCCACGTCCGCGCGCTGCTCGCCTCGGGCGCGCTCGGCCGGCCGCTCGTCGCCATCTGCCACACCCTCTGGTTCCGGGACGCCGCCTACTACGCCGTGCCGTGGCGTGGCAAATGGGCCACGGAGTTCGGCGGCCCGACCACCAGCCAGGGCATCCACAGCATGGACCACCTGCTGCACCTGCTCGGCGACTGGTCCGAGGTGCGCGCGGTGATCGACAACCTGCATCACCAGATCGAGGTCGAGGACCTCTCGATGGCGCACGTGAAGTTCGCCAGCGGGGCGCGCGCCTCCATCGTCAACAGCACCGTCTGCCCGCGGCAGGAGACCTACATCCGGCTCGACTGCGAGCGCGCCACGATCGAGCTCACCCACCTCTACGCCTACAAGCAGGCGAACTGGCGGTTCACCCCGGCCGAGGGCCAGTCCGCGCTGCAGGCCGCCTGGGACCAGTTCCCGCCCGACGTGGGCTCCACCCACGGCGCCCAGCTCACGGAGTTCATCGCCAGCCTGGACGCCGGCTCGCGCCCCGCCACCAGCGGCGCGGCCGCCCGGGGCACCATCGAGTTCCTCACCGCCCTCTACAAGTCCGCCTTCACCGGCGCGCCGGTCACCCGCGGCTCGATCCGGCCCGGCGACCCGTTCTACTCGGCCTTCCACGGCGGCCGGACGGCGAAGCCGTGACGCAGTAAACGCTTGCCAAGCGGCGCGGGCTACGTCCGTTGCTGCCTCTCCACATGGCCACGCCGATCACTCCTCTCGAGCAGAAATCCCTGGTGGGCTACCTCTGGGCCGCCCGGCGCCGTTTCCGCTTCGGGCTCGCGCTGGTCCTGCTGCGCAGCCTCGCGGCCGCGCCCTGCACCCTCCTGATCCAGCGCATCGTCGACAAGCCCCTGCGCGACCATGACATTTCCGGCGTCCTGCGGTACAGCGGCTATTTCGTCATCTGCCTGCTGTTTCACTATGGCTTCTCGGTCTGGGGTGCCAAGACCCTCGCCAAGACCTGCACGGAACTGATGGTCGAGATGCGCAGCCGGATCTTCTTCCGGCTGCAGTTCCTCAGCTTCAGCTACCTCGACAGCCAGAAGACGGGCCGGCTGCTGTCCAAGTACGCCTTCGACACCCAGAAGGTCGAGGGCCTGCTCTACACCGTCCTCAACCAGCTCCTGCCCAACCTGCTGATGGGCATCTGCATCCTCTGCATCCTCGCCTGGATGAACTGGCTCCTGCTCCTCGTGCTGCTGCTGGTCATCCCGATCTACGCCACGGCGAAGTTCATCTTCTTCAGCCACATCAAGCGCGCGAACAACGAGAACCGCCTCGCGCAGGAAAAGCTCACCGGCACCGCCTCCGAGTACATCTCGGCCCTCCGGCTCGTGCGCAGCTTCGGCGAGGAGGCCCAGGCCGAGCGCGAGCTCGACCGCAGCAGCGAGTCCTTCGCCCGCAGCCGCGTGTCGCAGTCCTACGTCAACGCCCTGTTCGGCACCTACGTCTACGTCGGCATGCAGCTGATTTCGCTCATCGTCATCGCCGGCGGCTCCATCCTCGCCATCCAGGGCAAGAGCACCATCGGCACCCTCTTCGCCTTCATGGCGGGCTTCGGCTACATCCTCACGCCCGTCCACATGTTCATCGGCATGAGCGAGCCGTATTTCGCCGCGCAGGAGGGCTACGACAGCATCAAGGAGCTCATTGACTCGGTTTACGTCGAGACGTGGCACGGCTCGCGGCGCGAGCAGCGCATCCGCGGCGACATCGTCTACGAGAACGTCTCGTTCTTCTATCCCTCCGCCCCGGACAAGATCGTCATCCAGGACCTCAACCTCACCATCAAGCCCGGCGAGCATGTCGCCTTCGTCGGCCCGTCCGGCTCCGGCAAGAGCACGCTCGCGAACCTCCTCCTCGGCCTCTACGCGCCGACCAGCGGCCGCATCCTGATCGACGGCGTGCCGCAGTCCGAGTGGGACATGCGCTGGATCCGCCGCCAGCTGGCCGTGGTCATGCAGGAGAGCATCCTCCTGTCCGGTTCGGTCGGGGAAAACATCCGCTTCGCCAAGCCCGAGGCCACCGATGCCGAGATCCGCGCGGCCGCCCGCATGGCCAACGCCGAGGAGTTCATCCTCAAGATGCCCGAGGGCTTCAAGACCCCCGTCGGCGAGCGCGGCGTCGCCCTCTCCGGCGGCCAGCGCCAGCGCATCGCCATCGCCCGCTCCGTCCTGCGCAACCCGCCCGTGCTCATCCTCGACGAGGCCACCTCCGCCCTCGACTACGAGAGCGAGCGGCTCATCCAGGAGGCGCTGGAGCGGCTCGCCGCGGGGCGCACCGTCATCACCATCGCCCACCGCCTGAGCACGATCAAGAGCGCCGACCGCATCGTCGTGCTGTCCGAGGGCCGGATCGTCGAGCAGGGCGGCTACCGCGAGCTCGTCCAGCGCGGCGGCGTCTTCGCCGGGCTCATCTCGGCCCAGTCCGACACCGAGGAATTCCTCAAAACCTGATTTTGACTGCGCTGGAAAGGCATGGCACCGATCTTCCGGCCCCGGGTCACACTCCTGTCCGCCCTTCTCCCTCCGCCCCCATTTTCCCCATGAAAACCCTGCTTGCCCTCTTCCTGCTCACCGCCGGCGCCGCCTGCGCGCAATCCACGTTTCCCGGCATCAAGGTCATCATGACGCCCGAGGAATTTGCCCGGGCCGGCCTGTCCGCCCTCACGCCCGACCAGTTGGGCGTGATCGACGCCGCCATCATCCGCCACTACGCGCACACCGTGGCAAAGGCCGTCAACGAGCAGGCGGCGACCATCTCCCAGCAAGCCGTGGCCGAAGAGAAGAAGAGCAGCTGGCTCTCCCATTTCGGCATCTCCGAGCTCTCCCGGGAGCCCGACTGGAAGACCACCACCGGTCTCAAGGCCCATTGCACGGGCTGGGTCGGCGGTAACAGCTTCTCACTCGACAACGGCCAGGTCTGGGAGGGACTTGACCCCATTACCGTCGAGCTCGCGAACAAGGATATTGAGATCCAGCCGCGCCCGATGGGGGCCTTCGCGCTGGTGGTCGACGGGAAGAACACCACCCTGCGAGTCCACCGCGTCAAGTGACGCCCGGCCGCCCCAACCAGGCCGCCGAAGTTGTAAGGTAAAGGTGAAACGGGGCGGCCCCCGCCCGCCGGCGGGTTTTTCCGCCGGCGCAGCCTTTCATTTTTCGCCGTTGTGGTTTTCACTTTCCTCCCCGCCGCATGCTCACGCTCGCCAACAGCTCCCTCTCCGTTGATCTCCTCAATCCGGCCGACTCCGCCGACCGGGCCCGGCTCGGCACCCGCTACTGCTGGGGCGGCTACGTCTGGCAGGTAAACGACCGCCAGGCCGGCCCGCTGCTCACCGGCCCCGAGTGGCCGGACCCGAAGCCCACGCCGTTCAACGGCCAGGGACTGCCGGAATCCTTCCGCTACACTGCGCGCGGCAGCGAGCAGCCGCTCATGCTCGAGGACGGCCGCGGTTTCATCATCGGCATCGGCGAGGTCGCGCCCAACGACGCCGGCGAACCCGCCGTCACCCGGCCCTGCCAGTGGTCGGTCACGCGCAGTCCCGCCGCCATCGATTTTTACACCGTCCAATCCGGCGGCGCCTACGGCTGCCGGCTCAACCGCCGCATCGCGCTCGAGGGCCGGGCGCTCATCTCCTCCACCAAGCTCACCAACACCGGCTCGCGCCCGCTGCCGCTGCACTGGTTCGCGCACCCGTTTTTCGCGCTCACCGACGGCTTGATCGCCTGCCAGCTGCCCCGGAGCTGGGAAATGGCCGAGAACCCCGGTTTCGCCTTCGACGGGGAGCACCGGCTGGTCCTCAAGCGCCAGTTCACGAACAAGCACGACGGCCATTTCCAGCTGCTGCAGGTCGGCGCCAGAACCCCGTTGCGCGCCGCGCTCTCCCACCCGCGGCTGAGCAAGGTCTTTTTCACCACCGACTTCACGCCCGATGAGTGCCCGGTCTGGGGCAACAGCAACACCTGGTCGATCGAACCCTATATCACGACGGACCTCGCGCCCGGTGCGTCCCGCGCCTGGACCCTGACCTACGAATTCGGCGCGGTGACCGAGATCGCGGTTTAGCGCCCGGCCGCGGGCTCAGGCGCCGGCGGCGACCAGCGCGGTCAGCTCCGGCACCGGCCCCTCCTTCAGTTCCCGCGCCACTCCACCGTGATAATAAAAGGCCGGGCCGTGCTCGATCGTGACCTGGCCCTGGTGGAGCCGCGCGACCGCGGCGTTGCCGAGGCCGAGCACCGTCTCCGCGACATTCAGCCGGCAGTAGGCCTTCACCTTGTTCACCCGGCCCGCGTATTCCTTCTCGTCCGAGCGCGGATGGTGCGGGTTGGTCACCGCGGGAAAGATCCCGAGCGACAGCCGCGTCGGCACATCCACCACCGGGAAATCATTCGTGCAGCCGATGTTCGGGCCGGCGATGTTGCAGCCCGCGCTCGAGCCGTTGTAGGGCACGCCCGCCAGCACCCGCTCGCGGAGGAGCGCGAACTGGCCCGTCTCAAGCAGCGTGCGCAGCAGCAGGAAGGTCTCGCCCCCGCCGACGAAGAACGCCTCCGCCTCGCGGATCTTCCGCAACGCCGCGTCGCCCTCCCAGTGGTGCAGCGACTCGACCGTGAAATTGTCCTCCGCAAACAGCGTCGCGATCTTCTTTTCGTCGGCGTCCCGCCGGGCCGGCTCGGTGGCGTGCAGGATCAGCAGGATCTTCCGGTGCGCGCCGTAATGGAGCCGGTGCGCCGCACTCACTTCCGGCGTGATGTGGCCGTTCTTCGTGATCGTGCCGCCGCTGATCATCACGCTGGCGGCCGGCGAGGTGTGGAAGTTGGGCCCGGCCGGGAAGAGCCCGTCCTTCGTCATCTCGGCCCGGGCGAAACGCGGGAGGGCGGCGGCCGCGCCGGCGGCCAGCGCGGTTTTCAAAAAGGTGCGGCGGGAGGTGTTCATGGCTTTTTCGTCTCGGGCGACGGGTCGCCGAAGGGCCAGAGCCCCAAATTGGTCAACCGCTTCTCGAGGTCAAATTTGCGGAATAGCGCGGCGGTTTCCACCGGCGTGCGGCGCGTCACACCCAGGCCGGGCTCGTTCGCCAGCCGATACACCAGCGCCGCGGTCGTCGCGGCCACCTCCGGGATCATCCGCGAATCCACCTTTTCCACCGTGTCCGCGAAGTCGTGGTAGTAACGCGTCACATCCGGCTCAATCCGGCCACCCAGCGTGATCGCCGGGATGCCCTCCAACTGGAACGACGTGTGGTCGCTGCCGAACCAGCTGATGCTGCTCACGCCCTGCTTGAGCTTGCGTGCCCCGAGCGACGCATCGAAGCGCTCCAGCACGGGAACCAGCTCGTCGTAGCCCAGCGCGTTCACCGAGAGCGGGAAGCCGACCATGTCGAGGTTCACCATCGCCGCCACCGGCCGGTCCTTCAGCCCCGAGGCGTAGATGCGCGAGCCGAACAGCCCCTGCTCCTCGCCGTTGAACCAGACCAGCTCAATCGTGCGCAGGTTTTCCGGCGCGTGCGCCTTCAGTACCTTGGCCACGGCGAACAGCTGCGCGATGCCGATTCCATTGTCGGTCGCACCTTGGCCAAGGTCCCACGAGTCGAAGTGCGCGCCGACGATGATCGTGTCCGCCGTGCGCCCGGGAAATGTCGCGACGATGTTCCCTGTCTCGATCATCCGGCAGTGCGAGCGGGTCAGCAGGCTCACCGTGAACTTTTCACCGCGCTTCAGCAGCCGGCCCATCCAGAATCCTTCCTCCTGCGTGATGGCAAAGCAGGGCAGGCGCAGCGGGGTCCCGTTGAACGAACCCGTGCGGCACAGCAGTTCCCCTCCCGCCACGCGGTCCACAAACAAAATGCCGCGCAGTCCATGTCGCACCGCCGATTCCTCCAGCTGCCGGGTCGCCCGGGCCGTCGTCGGCGCCAGCAGCCCGATCTTCCCTGTAGCGTCGAGTCCAACGAAGTCCTCCTCCCGGCCGTCACGGATGTCCACCACGTCGGCCTCAAAGCGTTCGTGTGGCCGAGTATAACTGAGTGCCGCCGCGCGCAACTTGCGCTTCAATGGCGCCACCAGTTCCGCCTCGTCGTCGTCGCGCACCCAGCCGGGCATCTTGAACGGCTCGAGCCGCGCGTCGACGCCCAGAGCCTTCAGCTCGGCCACGGTCCGCTCCAGCGCACCGCGGTTGTTGGCGCTGCCGGTGAGCCGGCCGCCGAAGTCGTCGCAGAGCCGCGTGAGAAACTCGTGCCCGGACTTGTCGGCCAGCGCGTCGGCGACGATCGCGTCCTGCACGGCCGGCACCGGCTGGGCCACCGCCCGTGGCGCCAGCAGCAGCCCGCCCGCCAGTACCACCCCGCCCAGCACCGCGCCCAAAACCCGTTTATAACCCAATAGGTTATAAGTCCGCTGCCGGGCGGCATCGGCCGGACGGAGGATGTCATCTATTAGGTGACATTCGGATTGGGCAGAAAAGCGGGAGCTCATGCTTCGCGGATCCAGACCAGCATCTCACCCTCGCCGCGGTTGTTCCAGAGGCAGTACGGCACGGCCATGAGCTTCACGGGTGCCGCCGCCGGCTCCGCGGTCGAGTAAAGCTCGTTGCCGGCGGGCCGCAGGCGCTGCGCCGGGCCCTCGATGACCATCGTGCCGCCGAGCAGCTGGGCGTCGAAGCGCGCGGTGAGCGGCGCGTCCTTCGGCAGGCGCAGCAGGCCGAGCGCGGCGCCGTTGTCCGCCTGCTCCACGCAGAACACCAGTGGCCCGCGCTGCAGCGCCACGCAGCCGGCGTCCTGATGCACCGCGGGATGCGCCCGGATCCGCTGCACCGGCATCGGGAAGTCGAGCGTGACCGTGTCGCCGGCGCGCCACTCGCGCGCGAGGTGCAGGTAGCCGTCGCGCGTGTGCGCCGCGAGGTCGACTACCTGGCCGTTGAGCTTGGCCGCGGGCGCAGTGCACCAGCCAGGCAGGCGGAGCCGGAGGGTGAACGTCACCGGCGACGCCGGCGCCACCTCGAGTTTCACCGCGCCGTCCCACGGGTAGTCGGTGTGCAGCGCGAACGCCGTCTTCTTCCCGGCGATCACGGCCTCGAGCCGGCAGTCGGCGTAGAGGTGCACCGCCAGCCCGTCGGGCGACACGGAATGGGTGTAGTACCCGAGCGAGGTCAGCGTGCGCGCGATGTTGGGCGGGCAGCAGGCGCAGCCGAACCACGGCACGCGCTGCGTCTTGATGTAGTGCTGGTCGTAGCGGCGCTTCGCCTCGGCGGGGCGCATCTCCAGCGGGTTGACGTAGAAGAACGTCTTCCCGTCCAGCGCCATGCCGGCGAGCACGTTGTTGTACAGCGCGCGCTCCATCACGTCGGCGTAGGCGCCGCGCAGCGAGAGATCGAGCATCCGCCGCGCCCAGAACACGAGGCCGATCCCCGCGCAGCTCTCGGCATAGGCCCGGTCGTTCGGCAGGTCGTAGCGCTCGGCAAATTTCTCGCCCATCCACTCCGAGCCGATGCCGCCCGTGACGTAGAGGTGGTAGCGGGTGAGGTTCTCCCAGAGCGTCTCGCAGGCCTTCCGCAGCGACGCGTCCGGCAGCGCCAGCGCGAGGTCGGCCATCGCCGTCGCGAGGTACATCATGCGCACCGAGTGGCCGGTGGGGTCGACCAGCTCGCGCACGGGCCGCGAGCCCTGCAGGTAATCCCAGCCGTCGGCGTGGAAATACACCGGCAGCTTCTCAAACTTCAGTCGCTTCAGCTCCGCCTCGTAATACAGCGGCGCCACGCCGCGCTGGTTGATGAAATAGGCGGCGAGCTGCGCGTAGCGCTTCTCCCCGGTGGCCCGCGCGAGCTTCACCAGCGCGAGCTCGACCTCCTCATGGCCGCAATAGCCCGGGATCTGCCCCGCGCCCAGGCCGAAGGTGCGCTCGATCATGTCGGCCAGCTTGCCGACGATGCCGAGCAGCGTGCGCTTGCCGGTCGCCTCGAAGTGCGCGACGCCCGCCTCGATGAAGTGGCCGGCGATGTACAGCTCGTGGTACTCGAACAGGTTCGCCCACTTCATGTGCGGCTCCTTGAGCTGGATGTAGGTGTCGAGGTAGCCGTCGGGCTGCTGCGCCTTGCCGATCGTGGCGATGATGCCGTCGAGCTGGGCCTCCAGCGCCGGATCCGGGTGCGTCGCGAGCCGGAACGACGCCGCCTCGATCCACTTGGCGAGGTCGGAGTCCTGGAACCAGTAGCCGTGGAACTTCCCCTCCTTCTCGCCGGCGGCGATCTGGAAGTTGTTCACGGTGCCGCTGCGCTCGGCGCCGGGCACGCGGTCGTTGAGCGCCTCCCACTGGAACGGGATGACGACGTCGCGCACGAGGCGCGCGCGCTCGGCGAGGAAGCCGCGCTCGAAGCGGATCTTGGGCAGGGCGAGGCAGGTGGGCGAGGTCATGCGAAGCGGAGCGAGGCGACGGAGCCCGGCGGGAGGGTAACCTGCACCGTCGCGCCCTTCAGCACCACGCCCGCCAGCGGCTGCGCGGTCACGGCGCGGGGTTGGTCGAAGGTGTTGCCGGCGTTGGGCGTCTTCGCCGCGATCACCTGCGCGACCGGCGCCGTGGCCGCGCGGCCGGTGAGTGACAGCGCAAGCGCGGCGGGCTGCTCGGAGTCGGTGTTGCACAACGTGACGTTGACCGCGCCGTCGGCGGCCAGCGAGGCGGTGGCGGACACCGCCGGGTAGTCCAAGCCCGCGTGCTTGCAGCTGGCGGCGTCGGACTCGACCGCCAGCCGCTGCGCCCCCTGGTGGGCGGCGTAGAGCGAGAACACGTGCCAGGTCGGCGTCAGCACGAGGCGGCCGCCGCCCTGCTCCGTGAACGCCACGGCTTGGAGCACATTCACGGTCTGCGCGAGGTTGGCGACGCGCACGCGCTCGCAGTGGTTGATGAAGATGTTGAGGTGCAGCGCCGCGAGCACGGCGTCACGCACCGTCTGCTGCTGCTCGAGAAAACCCGGGTTGGTGCCGGCGGTGGGGGCGTACCATGAGCCCCATTCGTCCACCACGAGCGCGGTCAGCGCCTTGGGATCGTAACGATCCATCACCGCGCGATGGCCGCGGACCAAGGCCTCCATCTTCCAGCCGATCGCCATGACGTCCTTCCAGCCCTTCAGGTCGAACTCCGTGGCGTGCCCGCTCGGCGGCCAGGATTCGTCGGGCGGCACGGTGTAGTAGTGGAGCGACAGCCCCTGCAGCATCGGCCCGCCGATCGGGCCCTGGAACGCCTCGCGCATCAGCACGTCGGTCCAGTGGTAGTCGTCGTTCCGCGCGCCGCTGGCCACGCGGTAGATCTTGGCGTCCGGGAAATCCCGCGTGTAGGTCGCGAAGCGGCGATACTCGTTGGCGTAGTATTCGGCGGTCATGTTGCCGCCGCAGCCCCAGTTCTCGTTGCCCACGCCCCAGAGGCGGACCTTCCACGGCTCGCGGCGGCCGTTGGCGGCGCGTTCGTCCGCGAGCGTGCCGGCGGCGGCGTTGCAGTATTCCACCCATTCGCGCAGCTCGCGGGGCGAGCCGCTGCCGACGTTGCCCGCCAGGTAGGGCTCGCAGCCGATCTGCTCGCATAGGTCGAGGAACTCGTGCGTGCCCACGGCGTTGTCCTCGATCACGCCGCCCCAGTGGGCGTTGATGCGGCGGGGGCGCTGTGCCCGCGGACCGATGCCCTCGCGCCAGTGGTAGTCGTCGGCAAAGCAGCCGCCCGGCCAGCGCAGGTTCGGCACGCGGATCTGCCGGAGCGCAGCCACCAGGTCGTTCCGCCAGCCGCGGGTGTTCGGCACGGGCGAACCCTCGCCGACCCACAGCCCGTCGTAGATGCAGCGGCCGAGGTGCTCGGCAAAGTGCCCGAAGATGTGCCGGTCGATGACCGGGCCGGGCTGGTCGGCGGCGATGGCGAGGTGTGCGCGGGGCATGGTGAGTTTAGGTTTGGTGTAGCCACGAGCGTGAGCAAGTGGAAGCCCACTCGCTCACGCTCGTGGCTACTCGAGAACTAAGGGAGCACGCGGTCGGTGATCGAGAGCGTGTTGAAGTCGAGCACGCGCTGGAGGTGGCCGTGGGTGAGCGTCAGCTGGCGCGAGCCCTTCTCGGCGTTGAGGTGCGGGCCCTCGAACAGCTTCCACTTCGCGTAGTCGACCGCCGCGCCGTCCACCACCGGCGCCGCGCCGTAGGTGACGACGACCTCGCGGCCGCGGAGTGTCCGCAGCTTCACCGTCGGGACGGGTTCGAGGCTGAACGTCAGCGGCAGTGCGCGGATGGCCGCCTGGAACGCGGCGAAGTCCTTGAACTCACTCGCGCTCGCGGCCTGCACGATCGTGCCGTTCTTCAGGTGCGGGCTGTAGAGGCGCTGGTCGCCCAAGTGGGAGCGCTCCCCGGTAAAGGACGACTTGATCGCCGCGACCGGCAGCAGCTCGTACCCGGCGAGCGGGCGGTAGGCCAGGTAGGTGTTGCCGCCCTGGGCGAAGATCCAGCCGGACGGGTCCACCGTGAGGTTCACGAGGTCCTTCGAGAAGAAGCCGTTGACGTGGGGGAAGCGCGTGCCGGGCGGGATGTCGTAGAGCGCGATGATCGTGTCGCGGTCTTGGAAGACCTGCTCGAAGCGCGACCCGCCGAGGAGCTTGTCGGGCGAGTCGTAGGAGGCCTTCCCCTCCTTGGTCACGCCCTGCATCATGTGGTCGGGGAACTCGGTGAAATACGTCTGCATGTCGAACGCCGCCGAGACGGGGTTCATCGAGAACATCGTGTTGTGCTTCCCGCGCGGGTCGGGCACGGCCCAGGTCACGTCCCAGGCGTGCGTCTGGATCGGGTCGGACATGCCGCCCTGGTAGGACCCGACGGCGTAGTCGCGGCGCGTGTAGTTCTGCTTGTAGATCGGCGCCATGAAGACGTCGCTGTTCCGCCAGCGGCGGCGGGTGCGCTTCAGGTCGCGCTGCAGGAAGTCCTGGTCGCGGTCGACGCCGATGCGGTAGATGACCTCGGGCAGCTCGTAGTTTTTCGCGGCTGCGGCGAAGTAGACGCCCCAGCCGCCGTAGCCGGCGGGCGACGGGGTGTTGCCGAGCAGCAGCCAGCTGAAGAACGAGGAGAGGCAGTTCCAGCGCTCGGAGATGGCGGTGTCGTCGGAGCGGGCGTTGGCCCCGTGGAGGACGCCGTTGAGCGAGTTGGCGAACTGGTCGGCCAAGACCCAGTCGAGCATCAGGTGGCCGCGCTGCCGCATGGCGGGATCCTTCGCCCAGCTGCTGAGGAAGAGCATCGGGATCGCATACTCGCCGATGTAGTGGGAGCAGGTGAACTCGCCCTGCCCGATCGTGGTCGCGAGGTCCATCCAGTGGATGAGGTAGCCGCGCGCCTCGGCGAGGTTCTCCGCCGAGCTCTTGCCCGAGTACCAGCTCGTGCCGGGTTCGTCCGGGTACAGCTCCGCCATCAGGTACAGCGAGGTGTAGTACATCGCCCAGTGGTTCTCGGTGTCGCCGCGCAGCTGCATGCCCGAGCTCCACGCGCGCCGGATCGCCTGCCGGGCCTCCGGCGACAGCTGGTCGCGGCCGAGGAAGGCCACGCTGACCACCGGAAACATCCAGAACGGGCCGCTGCCCGGCTCCTTCATCAGTGTGATGACGCTGCGCGAGCACAGGTCGGCGTCCTCGTGGCGGGCGAGCTTGGCCGCGATCGCGCCCATGTCAGGCAGGAGCGCGTCCGCGGGCTTCAACTGGCCCACGCGCCAGGCGAGCACCTCGTCGATGCGCTGGTGATAGGCGGCGCGGCGGAGTTCCGGCCGCTCCACCACCGCCGGTGACGGCGCGGGGCCCTCGAAGGCGGGCTGGGCAAAGAGTGCGGCCGCGGGGGCGGTGGCGAGAACGGAGAGCAGAAGGAAGGTGGTTTTCATGGTCGGGTGGCCGGGTGGCGGTTACTTCGCCGCCTTCGGCACGAAGACGAAATTGTAGACGGTGGAGCCCTCGAGCCCGGCCTTGCGCCAGGTGCGGCCGAAGTCGTCCGAGACGTTGATGCAGTCCTGGTGCAGGCTCGCGTAGAGCCGGCCGTTGTCGGGGTCGATGCCGAGCTTGAACACGTGCTGCGCGCCGGGCGCGCCCGCGTGGCGCGCCACCCAGGTCAGCCCGCCGTCCTCGGACACGAGCACGCCGTAGACCCAGCTGGCGATCGCGAGGCGCCGCGGATTGGTGGCGTCAAACGCCAGGTTGTAGAGCGCCTGGTCGGCGGGGACGCCGGCGATCTTCTCCCAGGTGCGCCCGCCGTCGGGCGAGCGGAACGCCCCGTCGCTCTGCGTCACGGCCAGCCAGAGCTTCGGGTCGTGCGGCGACTGCTGGATGTCGTCGACCGTGGCCCGGGCCGGGAGCACGCGGCGCCAAGTCTGCGCGCCGTCCTCGGTCAGGTAGATGCCGGACTCGCAGCCGGCGAGCACGCGGCCGGCCTGGGTGCGGTCGACCTCGATGGTCTGGGTGTACTTGCCGCGGTCCGGCAGACCCGTCTCGCGCCGGGGCCAGGTGGCCCCGCGGTCGGGCGAGACCGCGATGCCGTCCGGCAGCGCCAGGTAGACGTGGTCGGGGGCGTTCGGATCCACGCACACGTCCTTCGGCTCCGTCATGTCCCAGCTCGTCCCGATGCGCCAGGTCTGGCCGCCGTCGGTGGTCAGCACGCAGCCGTTGAGCGTCGCCATGTAGAACACCCGGGGATCGCGCGGATCGCTGGAAAAATTCAGGATGCCGGGAAAGTTGAGGCCGAAATGCGCGAAGGTCCCGTCGGCCGCGCGCCGGAAGAGCCCGTTCGGGGTGACCAGCTTCGAGCCGATGACGTAGTTCTTGTTGATGGCGGCGCAGAGGGTGAGGTCGTGCTCGGCGGCGGCGGGCGCGGCGAGGGCGAGCAGGGCGAGCAGGCAAAGCGGGGAAGCGGATTTGGTCATGACGGAAGGCGGGAGTTCTGGAATTGCGGCGGAGCCCGGGACCCGACAATGGTCGGGTACCCCGATGAAACTATCCTGGATATTGGTGTTGGCGCTGGCCTCGGTTCTGAATGCCGCGCCGGCGGCCGAAGATCGCACGCCCGAGCAGCGGCTCGCGGCGCTCGGCCTCACCCTGCCGGCGGTGCCGGCGTCCGTCGCCAACTACGTGCCCGCGGTGCGCAGCGGCCGCCTCGTGTTCCTCGCCGGCCAGGTCGCGCGCGGCCCGGACGGCCGGATTCTCGCCGGCAAGGTCGGGCGCGACCTCACCGAGGCCCAGGCGGCGGCGGCCGCGCGCCTCTGCGCCCTGCAGTTGCTCGCCGCGCTGAAGGCGGAGGTGGGCGACCTGGCCCGGGTGACCCGCATCGTCCGCGTCGGCGGCTTCGTGAACTGCACACCCGACTTCACCGCCCAGCCCAAGGTCGTCAACGGCGCCTCCGACCTGCTGGTCGCGGTGTTCGGCGACCGCGGCCGCCATGCCCGCGCCGCCGTCGGCGTCGCCGCGCTGCCCGGCGACGCGCCGGTCGAGATCGAGCTGATCGCGGAAGTCGCGGACTAAGGCCATCGTCACGCTTTTTTCAGGATCTCGCCGACCGCCCCAATCAGCCGGTCGCACTCCGCCACGGTGTTGAAGAGATGGGTCGAGACGCGGATGGCGTCGAGCCCGACCTCATTCACCGGGCGGCAGCGCAGGCGGTGATCGACGAGCAGCTGCTCGAAGAGTTTCTTCTGGCCGATCCGGGGCGAATGAAAGGTCAGGATCGACCCGCGCATGGCGGGATCGGCCGGCGTGAGGATCTCGATTCCGTCGATTTTTTCGATGCCGGCGCGGACATGGTCGGCCAGCGCATGGCCGCGCGCCGCGATGCGCTCGCGGCCGAGCTCGTTCTGGAAGCGGACCGCCTCGGCCAGGGCCAGGACCGAGGCCGCGTTGCGCGTCCCGTACTCGAAGCGGTGCGCGCCCGCGGCGTACAAGAACTCACCCGGACGCTTGAGATTGACGTCCTCGCTGGAGTGCGCGCCGACCTGCCGCGGGACGATCTCGCCCATCTTCTCGAGGCGGATCCAGAACACGCCGGTCTCATGCGGGCCGCCCATCCACTTGTGCCCGCTGGTGGCGAAGGAGTCGCAGCCCAGCGCCGGCAGGTTGAGCGGGATCATGCCGGCGGACTGCGCCCCGTCGACGTGGAACCAGGCACGGTGCTGATGCGCGAGCTTCGCGATGGCCGGGAGCGGCATGATGATGCCGGTCGGCGAGGTGATGTGCGAAACCTGGATGACGCGCGTGCGCGGCGTGATCAGCGCGGCGATCCGCTCGACGTTGCCCTCGGCCCGCACCGGGTCGGGTTCGAAGGTCTTGACCACGATGCCGTCCGTCCGCTGCCGGTTGAGCCAGGGAAAGGAGCCGCCGGGGTGCGCGTGGGATTCAAAGATCACCTCGTCCGCCGCCTGGAGCTCGAGGCCCGTGGCCACGACGCAGTTGCCCTCGGTGGCGTTGCGCGCAAAACAGATCTCGTCCGGCCGCGCGCCGAAATAGGCGGCGACAATCACCCGCGCCTGCTCGAAGAAATCATGCCCGGTCTCGACCCGCTCCTGCAGCTGCCGGCTGGCGAGCGTGAGCATGTCGAGCACGCGCCGCGGCGCCGGCCCGAGCCCGCCGGTGTTGAAGTAGGTGCGGCGCGGCGTCATCGGAAACTGCGCGCGCACCTGCCCCCAGTAACCCTCGGGATCCTCGGGGGTCCACACCGGCGCGGAGGTCTGCTCCTCCGGGTCGGTCTCGACGGCCCCGCGGCCCCGGGTGGCGAGCAGGCCGGCGGCGCCAATGCCCAGCGTGCGGAGAAAGGTCTTGCGGTCGAAATTCATGGGGAGGCGAAGGTCAGGGTGTGGTCGACGTCGAGCGTCGCGTTTGCCGCCAGCGCGAGGTCCCGGTCGAACTGCACCGGGAAGGCCGCCAGCGGATAGTTGCGGCGCACGAACCAGTGCAGTGGGCCGGAATTGTTGGCGAAGCGGATGGTGACCCGCCGGAGCGATTCGTCGAGCTGCCCGTGCCATTCCATCCAGCGCGCGCTCGCGCCGTGGACCGCGTCCACGCCCTCCCGGCCGCCCTCGGCAGAGATCTTGATCGTCGCGTCCCCGTGGTCGTCGAGCAGCTCGCGCGCGCCGCGGAACTGCAGGCCGGTGTAATGCGAGCCGGGCTTGCCGCCGAAGGAGTGGGGATTGCCGAGCGCGAGCTCGCGGCCGCTGGCGTTCACCAGCCGCGCCCGCCAGCGGAGCGACCACGACCGGGCCGCCTCATCCACCGCGAGGTCGAGTGTGCGCTCCTCGCGGAAGATCAATTCCTTGGGCGTGCGCCACTCCAGCGTGTGCGCGAGCGTCGCCTGGTTCCCCGCCGCCGCGAGCTTCGTCCACGCGGTGTGCCGCTGCTCGCCGTGGTCATCGCGCCACTGGTAGCCGTCCGCCGGCCGGCAGGTGGGGCCGCCCCAGAAATTCATGCCCGACACCTCCGTCAGCGTGAAGGTGAGCCCGTGGTGCCACGGGTGGTCGTTGGGGCGGAAATTCGTCAGGGTATCGCCCGCGAGCGAATTGAGCGGGTGAAAATACGGCTTCGGCGATTCCTTGTGCTCCACCGCGGACACATAGACGTAGCGGCAGAGCAGCCGGTCGCCGGCGAGGACGTCCACCGCCCGGCCTTCCTCGTGCGATAGACGGAGCGTGCTCATGTGAGGGCGAAGGCTTCCTCGAATTTGCCGCCCGTGCAAGTGCGGACGGCGCCGCCGGGCGCGACGATGGTGAGCCCGACCGCCGGCGGCGCGCTGACAGTCAGGTGAAATTTACCGTCCGCCACGCGCCACGCGACCTCGATCAGGCCGTGCGGCGTGCAGACGCTGCCGGCGGCGTGCGTCAGGCCGCAACGCGAGGGCGCGATGCGGGCCGACGCGAAGCCGGGCGCGGCCGGCGTGACGCCGAGGATGCGCTGCTGGAACTCGAGCACGGGGTGGGCGCTCCACGCATGGCAGAGCGAACGCCAGTAGCTGTTCTCCTCGACGAAGGTCGAGAGGCCGTAGGCAACGGACTCGTGCCACGGGCCGAGGTGCTTGGGCATCTCGTCGCTGCGGCCGGACTTCGCCAGCGCCGCGAAACCCGTGTGCAGCCAGAAGAAGGAACCCGGCGCGAGCTTGGGGTCGTTCGGGAAGCGCCGCATGATGATCGCGCGCTCCCGCTCCCCCGCGAGCCCGGCGACGATCGCCCAGGCGTTGCCGTACTGGCTGAGCTCCGGCCCGCCGGGCCGGTCGAAGTAGAGGCCCTCCGCCTCGGACCAGAACAGCGCGTGCGCCTTGGGGCGCAGGCCGGCGGCCTCGCCCGCGAGCGCGTCGGCCTCGGCGGTGCCGCCGAGGTGGCGCACCAGCAGCGCCGCCTCGTCGAGGGCGTTGATGTACTGGGCGGAATGGATGCAGGTTGCCCCGGTGTCGGCGCCCGGCACCACGCCGCGCGGCCACCACGGGCACCAGTCGGTGATGTTCCAGTACGGCAGCTGCGCCGGCAACCCGGCCGCGTCGGTGTGGCGGCGATACCAGTCGAGCACGGCCTGGATGCCCGGCAGCAGGTCCCGCACCGTGGCGCGGTCACCGGTGATTTCGAAGTAGTCCTTGAGGTTGGTAATCCAGTGGATGCTCCAGGCCGGGATGACCTGCACGAGCCGCGAGGGAAACCGCGCCTGCGTGAGCCCGTCCGACAGCCGCGACCAGTCGAAATGGTACAGCGCCTGGCGGCTCAGCCGGTAGTCGCCGGTCGTGAGCATGCCGAGCTTCGAGGTGATCATCGTGTCGCCCGCGTACTGCATCTGCTCGTAGTGCGGGCAGTCCTCGAACGTCTCGTGCGAGCACATCCGCATCGTGTGCAGGCCGACCGCCCAGATCCGGTCGAGCGCCGGGTCGGACGACTTGAACGAGGCCGCGATGCGGTACGGGTACGCGGTGAAGCGGTGCGTCACCGTGCGCAGCGTGAGCGGGGTGGCGCCGGTCCGGATCGCCAGGCCGATGTAGCGGAACGCCCGCCAGTGCAGCGGCTCGAAAATTTCCTCGCCGCCCGACGGCTCCCAGATGTCGCCCCACCCCGTCACCTCGCCGCGGCGGTCAAACGTCCAGCCGCGGCTCTCGTCGGCGAAATGCGAGGCGAGGTTGGCGAGCGACTGCTGCTTGCCCAGCAGCTGCGCGCCCGGCGTGTTCCACGGCAGCCGCAGCGCCTCGGCGTACCGCAGCCGGACCTCGCTGCCCGCGCCGCCCGACACGGCCAGGTGCGGGAACGCGGTGGTGAGCTGCGCGGCGTCGAGCACGAGCGTGGCCGTGGTGTTCGGCGGCAGGGTGAGCGGCCGGCCGTGCTCCAGCAGCGCGGTCCACGCCGCGGGCACCGGGGCGCCGCCCGCGAGGAACGCGTCCGCAAATTTTCCGGGCGCGCCCTCCTCCAGCATCGGCACCATGCGGGGCAGCAGTCCGTAGGGGCTGGCCGGGTCGCGGCGGTTCTCCAGCCGCTCGGCCTTGAAGAGAATATGCGCTGCCGCCCAGGCGGCATCGTCGAACCCCGGCGTGTTCCAGCCGGCCGGGATCAGCCGGGAGACGCGGTGCTCGAAGTAGCCGAGGTAGCCCTCGAAGGTCGTGTGCTCGTTCTGGAACCGGTGCGCCTGGTCGACCGCAACCTTCCACGCCGCGTCGGTGCGCAGGTCGGCGAGCACCGCGCCGGTCTTGGCCTGCAGCGCGCCCTCCAGCACGAAGCCGCCGGTGTACGTCATCACCGAGCAGGGCGGGCCGAGCAGCGCGGGCCGGTGCGCCACGCGCGACATATCGAGCACGAGCGCCGCGAGGACGTTGCGGCCGCGGCGCAGGTGCGGCGCGAGGTCGAACGTCTCGTAGAAGTGGTGGTTCACGTCGCCCTTGGCCGGGCCGCGCCCGAGGCAGGCGCCGTTGCAGAAAAACAGGTAGCGGCTGTCACCCGAGACGTGGACGGTGAGCTGCGCGGCCGCCGGATCGGCTACCTCAAACGTGCGCCGGAAATAGCGCACCTGGTAGTGCGAGGGCGTCGCGGCCGCGGGCGGCGGCGCGGCGTGCGAGCCCTCGGCGGACCAGATCCAGGAGGCGGAATTGACGAAGGGGAGGGCGGACACGGGGTCGGGCATCGCGGCGTTCAGCGGGCCGGCGGCACAAAGATGAAATCGAAGCCGTAGGCGCCGTACAGCCCGCCGTCCTGCCACGTGCGGCCGAGGTCGTCGGAATAAAACGTGCCCTCCTCGAAGGTCGAGGCCCACAACCGGCCCTTCACCCCGGGATCAAACGCGAGCACGAAGACGTTCTTCACCGGCAGCCCGGCGGTGCGGTCCGTCCAGGTCCGGCCGCCGTCGGCGGACACGCGCACGCCCGCGCCCCAGCCGCCGACCGCCATCGCGGCGGGATCGTGCGGGCTGAGCGCCACGGCATAGAGATTGGCCGCGGCCGAGGCCGCGTCGGTCGGCGCCCACGTGCGGCCGCTGTCGTGCGAGAGCCAGGCCCCGCGTCCCTGGCTGCCGGCGAGCAGCAGCCGCGGATCGGCGCCGCTCTGGGCGAGGCGCAGCACGGTCGTCGCGGGCGAGGAGGCCACGCGCGACCAGGACTGGGCGGCGTCCTTCGACAGGTAGATGCCGTCCTCCGTGCCGAGCAGCACGCGGCCGGACTTCGCGCGGTCGGCCAGGACCGCCTGCGAGTAAAGTTTCGGGAGTCCCGCCTGCGCCAGCTGCCAGGTCGCCCCGCTGTCGGTCGAGCGCAGCGGGCCCCAGGCCGTCGCGGCGTACGCCCGCCCGGGCGTGGCAAGTTCAAACACGATGCTGCGCACGTCGGCGACCTCCCACCCGGTGGTCTTCCGCCAGGTGCGGCCGCCGTCGGCGCTGCGCACCACGCCGTCGGCGCTGGCGATCAGGATGACGTTGGGATCCTTCGGGTGCACCGCCAGGCCGGCGACGCCGAGGATGCGCGGGCCGTAATGCTGCCACGCGCCCTGCGCGTCGCGCAGGTAGAGCCCCGAGTCGGCCGGGGTGGAGGAGTTTTTCTGCGCCTTCGTCATCGCCAACGCGGCGAAAAACCGGTCCGGCGCCGCCGGCCCGGCCGCCCATCCGCCGGCCGCGAGCGCCAGAAACACCAGGAGGATGCAGCGGGTCTTCATGGCGCGGTGGGGACGACCGTCTGCTGGCCGAGGTTGTGCTCGAAATCGAGCAGGTAGCGCTCCGCGCCGTGGCTGATCACCAGCTTCTGGCTGCCGCGCTCCGCGTGGCCGAACGGGCTGTCGAACAGCGGCCAGTGCGCGAAGTCCACCGGCGCGCCGTCCACCGTCGGCTTGGCGCCATAGCGGGCGTGGAGCACGCGGCCGTCGAGCGCGGTGAACGTCGCCTCCGGCGCGGCCTGCGTGGAGAAGCGGAGCGGCAGGGCGCGCACCGCCTGCTGGAATTTCTCGAACGACGCGAACTCGCGCACCGGGGCGACCTGCACCACGTAGCCGTTGCGCCGCGCGCCGCTGACGTAGCAGCGGTGGCCGGTGCCCCACTCCGCAAAGCCCGTGCTGATGAAGCCGCCCGCGCCGTTCCGCAGCAGCCCGGTCCAGTCGTTGGGTTTCCACTCGCCGGCGGCAAACGGCCGGTAGGCGATGTAGACCGGGCCGCCCTGCGCAAAGATCCAGCCAGACGCGTCCTCGGTGGTGCGCGTCAGGTCCCGCGAGAAGAACGTCGTGATGTGCGGGAAGCGGTTATGCTCCGGCAGGTCGTAGAGCGCGATCAGCGCGGTGCCGTGCTGGAACACCTGCTCGTAGGGCGAGCCGCCGGGCAGCTTGTCCTCGGAATCATAGTCGGCCTTCGAGCGCGCGATGAGGTCGGTGACCGTGTCCCAGTCGCCGCCGAAGAACATCGTGCCCTCGAGCGGCGAGGAATACGGCTGCGTGCCAAAAAAGGTGTTGGCGGACTTGAGGCCCTTGTCCGTGCGCCAGATCAGGCTCCACGTCTGCTGCTGGATCGGCTGCAGGAGGCCGCCCTGGCTGGAGCCGAGCACGAAATCGTGGTCGACGTAAGTGTACTTGTAGACCGGCACGGTGCGCTTGTCGCCGATGGCAAACGAGTCGGGCCCGGCGTGGCGCAGCCGCCAGCGGGTCCGCTTCAGCTCCCGCTCCACGTACGGCCGGTCGCGGTCGCGCGCGATGCGCTCGAGGATCGGTGGCGGCGCGTAGCCGCTCAGCGCCACGAGCTGGACCGTGCCGTTGGGCTGGGGCTCGCCGAACCCGAACAGCAGCCAGCCCAGGGCGGAAACCGGGGTCAGCGCCGGCGCCACGACCTGGCGGGGATAAACCCGGCTGTGCGCCCCGCCGTAATAACCGTCGAGCGACTCGACGACGTAGTCATAGAGCACGTAGTCGAGCATCAGGCGCGCCTTGTGCCGCAGGCTGGCGTCCTGCGCCCAGCCGGCGAGCAGGCACATCGGGGTCACGTACTCCTCGATGTAGTTGGGTGAGTCGTATTCGCCCTGGCCGTAGGACGTGGCGATCTGCATCCAGTGCTCGAGGTAACTGCGCGCCTCAGCCATGTTCTCCGCGGAGGAGCGACCGTTGAACCACTGCTCCGGGCCCGCGCCCGGGAAGGACTGCGCCGCGAGGTACAGGCTGGTATAATAGATGCACCAGTGGTTCTCGGTGTCGCCGCGGCTCGGCCAGTAGATGCGCCACAACTCCTGGATCCGAGCCCAGCTGGCGGCGTCGAGCCCCTCCCGCCCGGCCACCATCACGGTCGCCATCGGGTACATCCAGAACATGTTTTCCTTCGGCATGGGCTCGTTGATCACCGCGAGCCGGGCCAGCGCGGCCTCCCGCTGCCGGCCCAGTTGCAGGCACGCCGCCACGTCGAAGAACCCGCCCTTGGCCGGGTCGCCCGGCACGATGTTGCCGAGGGACTTCTCGAGCACGGCCGCCCGCCGGGCCTGGAAACGGCGTGCAATATCGGCATCCGCCAGCGAAACCGGGGCTTCCGCCGCCCGGAGACTCATGGCCCCCGCGATCAGGGCCGTAATAAACACCAGAATATTACGCCTCTTTGCCGGTTTCAGCATGATATGGGGTTGTCTCGGGGAGCAGAAGGCCCAGCATGAATGCTGTTTCCGAGGCATTTCAACCAGCATTTTCCCCGAACATTCATTTCATGAAAAAAACCACCCCACCCCGTCTCGTTCAGTGCGCCACCCCCTGGTCTTTGATCGCCTATCCCACCGCCAAGCGCGAGTGGTCGCTCGCCCGAAAGCTGCAGGAAATCAAGGCCGCCGGCTTCGACGGCGTCGCGGCGGTCATCACCCCTGAGATCCAGGCCCTCGCGAAAAAACAGGGGCTCGTGATGATGGGGGGCTTTGATGGCAGGAACGTGGCCGCGGCCCGCCGGCAGATGATCCTCCAGCGCGACCTCGGGGTCCACTACATGAATGTCCAGCTGCTCGACCACGACACGCCGCCGGCGGTGGCCGCCAAGCTGGCCGTGACGCTCATCCGGATGTCCGATGAGCTTGGCGTCGGCGTGCACCTCGAGACCCACCGCGACACCGCCACCGAAACCCCGGAGAAATACGACGAGATTCAGCGGCGCTTCCAGCGCGCCACCGGGCGGCTGATGCCGACGACGTGGGACCACTCGCATTTCGCGGTTTCGAAGCACCTGCTGCCCGCCGTCTACTCGAAGCGGCTGCTGGTCTGGCCCAAGCTGATCCAACGCTCGCACGTGTTCCACCTGCGGCCGTTCAACAGCCAGCACTGCCAGGTCCCCGTCACCAACGGCCGCGGCCAGCTCACCCCCGAATTCAAGGACTACCTGGCCTTCGTCGAGGATCTCTTCACCCTCTGGCTGCAGGGCCCCAAGCCGCGCGGCGAACTCTACGTCTGCCCCGAGCTCGGCATGAGCCATGGCTACCACGTCAGCACCGACCCGCATGCCTGGCCGGACGCGATCGTGGCCAAGCGCGAGTATGCCGGTGCCTGGCGTCGCGCCCTGCGCCGCGCCCGGAAGCGCTGAGCCCCGCCCGCAACCGCGGATAGGTTGGTTCCAGGGCGCCGTCTGCCTGAAAACCCTTGACGGAACGCACTGATTTTCAGAGTTTTTTCTGAAACGTTCACGGCGCCACCCCAGCCATGCTCATTGCCGATATCGCCCACCGGGCGAAGGTGTCCCCTGCCACCGTCTCCCGCGTAATCAATCAGCCGCACCTCGTCGCCCCCGACCGGCTCGCCCGCGTCCAAGCCGTCATGGCGGCGGTGAACTACACCCCGACCCCTCTCCACCGGCGCCGCGGCCCCAAATCCCGCCTCGCCGCCCCGAAGAAGATTGCCGTGTGGTTCGTCGGCGCAAAAAAGACCTCCAGCCTCAACTGGTTCCAGGACCAGATGCTTCAGGTCCAGTCTTCCAATGAGCGCCAGCGCGTCGATCTGAGCGTGCTGTTCACCGACACGCCCGAGGACCTGCCCCGCCCGCTCGCCGACCGCCAGGTGGACGGCGTCATCATCCAAGGCATGGAGCCGACCCCGGCTGCGCTGCAACAGCTGGAAGGGCTTCCCCATGTGTGGTTTATGACCCGCCGGACCGCCAACTACCCGGGGGATTTTGTCGAGCCCGACAACGACCTTAATGGCCAGCTGGCCGCCGACTATCTCCACAGCCGGGGCCACAAGACCCTGGCGGTGGTCTCGATCGACCCCGCCTACAGCGCCATCGCCTGGCGGGTCAAGTCCTTCGGCGACCGGGCCCGGGAGCTCGGACTCACCGTGCACAACATCCTTGGCAAGCCCCGGCCCGGTGTCGGCTACCTCGACCCCTCCCCGCTGCACGAGGAGAGCGACTCACTCGTGCGCCGCTTGATGCAGACCTCGCCCCGCCCCACCGGCCTCTACCTGCCGGTGGATCATTTCTGCGGTTCCTTTTTCCGGGCGATGCGGCTGGCCGGCCTCAAATCCGAGCGGGACTTCGAAGCGGTGCTCGGGAACTACAACCCCGTGATCTATCATAACCTCGACCACCTGCCCGCCGTCCTGAACATCAACCTGTCCACCCTGGTGCGGAAAGTCGTCGACCATCTGGTGTGGCGCATCGAGAATCCCTCGATGCAAGGCCGGGTCGGGCTCACCGTTGCCCCCTCCCTGATCACCCCCGATCAAGCGAAGCTCTTGACGTTCTGAACATTCAGAAAAAAACTTGCTTGCGTCAGCTAGTTCTTTTCCGCTCTTTACGTCGTTTTCACCGGT
>CAIQKV010000007.1 GCA_903872505.1 uncultured Opitutia bacterium | reverse complement strand
GTTGTTGATCGACACGGTCGAGACACCGTTTTCCAGGTAGTACTGGTCGGCGGCGCCGGACAGCTGGCGCGCGTTGTTCAACACGGCCTTGTCCTGCGATGATTTGCGGACCTTTTGGAACGCCGGAATCGCCATCGCGGCCAGCAGGCCGATGATGACGACGACAATCATGATTTCAACAAGGGTGAAGCCCTTGGACTGGTGCATATTTTTCATGGGATACTTTACGGGTTTGGGTTGGATTTGTTATGGTTTAATACGAGTGCAGAAACCGGAATTGAGGTGTCACGAATATTAATCGAGTCGATTATGTCGATACTCGTCGGTCGTGATACGTAGTCACACAATCCTGAAACCGAGGGGAATATCCCTGATTCGCGCTTGCTAAGGCGTTCGGTGGTAGCGTCCTGCGGCAATCAGGCGATAAAATAACCGGGATTTTTTAACGCATTCCTTACCGGGGAAGTGCGTATGCCCTGACGGGATTTCGCAGCTAATCAGGACTCATTCCAAGATACACAGCTCGCGTCCCCCAGTGCTCCGCCAGGCGTGGTGATGGAGGCCATGGGGTTCAGCGACCTCAAATTCACGATGAAGACTGGCAGACAGTCGCGTATGAAATGGTCGGGGCGGCGAGATTCGAACTCGCGACCTCCTGGTCCCAAACCAGGCGCTCTACCAGGCTAAGCTACACCCCGTTGCGCGAAGGCGGAAAGGGACGCCGGTTGGCGGGGGGTGTCAATGCTATCCCGGGAAGTGGCAGAGGAGGATGGATAAGGAATGAAGGTGGAGGGGCGGCATCGGAAAACGCGGGTCTTCCAGCGCGGTCGCGGGCAGGGACGGCTGGTGCCGCGCGGTGGCTGTTAATCAAGATGGATTCACCCAATAAGCCCGGCTCATCCACAAGTCTGCGCCACGGAGGCAGGTTAGCCCTGAAAGACCCCTCCGATTGTTAATAATCTCTGCTTGCCACGCCCCCCGATTCCACTAGTTCTCCGCTTCTAACTTCTTACCTATGGATACCATTTCTCGCGAAAATAACAGCATGCTTCCGGTTGCCGGAGTCATCGTCGGCGTGCTTGCCCTGCTTGTCGGTGGCTACGGCGCCATCAAGGCTTCCGGCCTCCAAAAGAAAGTCGATGCGCAGGAGGAAAAGGTAGCCAAGATCGACGGCATCGAGTCCCAGCTGGGCACGACCGCCGCCACGGCCGACAAGTCCGCCAAGGACATCGGCTCGCTCTCGCGCACCACGCAGGAGGCGTTCAACACCGTCGCCGCCGACCTCGGCAACATCCATGCGTCGATCACCAAGCTGGAGGAGGCCCGCAAGGCGCCGGCCGCCGGCAAGGGTCATGCGGATGTCGTCGCCGGTCCCGGCGAATACGTGATCAAGGCGGGCGACACCTTCTCGAAGATCGGCAAGGCCCACGGCTTCACCGGTGCGGACGTCGCCTCGGTCAATCCCGACGTCAACCCCAGCCACCTCAAGGTCGGCCAGAAGATCAAGCTGCCGGTCAAGAAGTAAGCCCCGCTTCCTCTCACCCTTTGTGCCTCCTCGACTTCGCGGTCAGGAGGCATTTTTTTTCGCCCCATGAATCCGTCCAAGTCCGGTCCCGCGCGCTGGGAGAAGCTTGCGCACACGACCCTCGCCTCGACCCGGGTGTTCGACCTGCACAGCACGCGCTACCGCCACCCGGTGCGGGCGACGGAGCGCGACTTCATCGTCGCTCATCCGCCGGACTGGGTGAACGTGGTGGCGCTGACGCCGGACCACCGGCTCGTGCTGGTGCGGCAGTTCCGGTTCGGCATCGACGGGTTTTCGCTCGAGATCCCCGGCGGCGTGATGGCGCGCGGCGAAGACCCCGTGGTCGCGGGTCTGCGCGAACTGCGGGAGGAGACGGGTTTCGCGGGCACGCCCGCGCGGCTGCTTGGCAGCGTGCACCCGAACCCCGCGATCCAGAGCAACCGCTGCCATTTCGTCCTGGTGGAGCAGGCCATACTCTCCGCGCCGCTGGAGTGGGACACGGACGAGGAGATCGAGATCACGACCCAGCCGGTCAACGAGGTGCTCGCGCTGGCGCACTCGGGCGGTATCACGCACGGGCTGGTGCTGGACGCGCTGTTCCACTTCGAGAAGCACTGGCGGAAACTGCAGCAATGAAGCGGGATCCGACGGTTCCCGGGCGATATTTGACTTAACCACCCCGCCCGCTTACCTGCGACTCCCCCGCCACCATGTCCGCGCCGCTGTTCGCCAATCGCCCCGAGACGCTCGGGCCCTCCCCGTCGGAGGGCCACGTGCCGGCGTCGCTGGAGACCGAGATCCGGCGGATCTACGCGCGGAGCCCGCTGTATGGCCGGCGCTTCCCGCTCCACCCGAATCCGCTGAAGTGGTCCTGTTACAGCGAGATTCCGGCGCTGTCGAAGAAGGAGATCGTGGCGGAGGGCCACCAGGCGTTTTTCGCCGACTATGCCGAGGTCGACCGCGGGCTGCTGACCCGGCGGTTTGAGTACGAGAGCACGGGTGGCACCACCCAGTCGCCGATGACGGTGATCATGGAGGAGGGCTGGTGGGACCGGCAGACCGAGAACGCCTACCGCGCCTCGCCGATGCTGCGGGAGTTTGCCGGCCGGCCGTATCGCAAGTGCGTCCTGGCGCCGGTGGGCTGCTCCAGCAACCTCTGCCCCTACGAGGACCATCCGTTTCCGCACCGCTATTTCAATGGCACGGTCTACCTCAACCTCTCGAGCGATCCCTTCGCGTTTCCCGAGGCGGAGTGGAACCGCATCGTGCTGGAGTTGCAGGCGACGAAACCCGAGGTGATCGAAGGCGAGCCGGTCTACCTGGCGCTGCTGGCGCGCGCGGTGCGGAAGCGCGGCGTGAAGGTGCCGAGTATCCGCGCGGTGATCCTGACCTACGGCAAGGCGAGCACGCAGCACGGCCGGCGGATCGCGGAGGCGTTCCCCGCGCCGCAGGTCGATCTCTACGGCTCGACCGAGGCGGGCTACCTGTTCGTCGGCGAGGCGTTCAAGGACAACTCCCGGGCGATCGACGCGAACGCGTTCATCGAGCTCGCGCCGTGGCGGGCGAACCTGCCCGGGGTGTTCCAGATCCATGTGACGACGCGCGATCGCGTGGCGATGCCGCTGCTGCGCTACCACACGGGCGACATCGTGCAGCAATTCCCGCACGGCTTCCGCCTGCTGGGCCGCGAGGGCAACCTGTACTTCCGGCCCGACGGTTCGCTGGTGTCGCCGACGGACATCGATGCGGCGCTGCCGGGGAATTTCGCCTGCTGGCACTACTCGCTCGTCCAGACGGCCGAGCAGCGCTGGGATTTTCACTACGTGGCCGACGAGACGGCGGACCATCGCGCGGTCGAGGCGGCGATCGCAGGCATGCTGGGCGCGGGCGTGCGCGTGAACGCGTTTCGCCGGCGGGTGCTGGCGCCGGCCGCGAGCGGCAAGTTCGCCCTGCTCAAGCCGCTCGCGCGCTAGTCGGCCGGCGATTCGACGGCCACGCCTTGGCAAGGGAGCTTCTTGAAATGGTTAGGCTTTCTAATAAGGCCGGAGCCGCGGGTTCGGTGCCGCCGATGAACTTTACATCCCGGGGCCGGTCCCCGAGCGTGGCAGCGCCCCTTCCGCGTCCCTTCCTGCCATACCCATGAATCTCGCCAGCAGCATCTTCGGCTCTTCCCTTGGCCGGAAAATCCTGATGGCGGTGACCGGCGTGATCCTGACCGGTTTTATCATCGGCCACCTTGTCGGGAACCTGCAGATTTTCTCGGAACCCGACCACATCAACGGCTACGGGGCGTTCCTGCACCAGTTGGGGCCGCTGCTCTGGGTCGCGCGCCTCGGGCTGCTCGCCTGCGCGGTGATCCACATCTGGGCCGCGGCGGTGCTGAGCCGGGAAAATCTCACGGCGCGCGGCGTGGCGTATGGCGTGAAGCACACCATCCAAGCCACGCTGTCCTCCCGGCTGATGCGCTGGTCGGGCGTGGTGGTGCTCGCCTTCCTGCTTTACCACCTGGCGCATTTCACGCTGGGGTTCACCCAGGTCGCGAGCTTCAAGGAATCCCTCCCGCGCTATGTGCTGGGCGGCGACTACCGCGTGGCCGGCTTCCTCGCCGTGAAGTCCGGCACCGAGGTGCTCGACGTGTACAACATGGTGATCCTCGGCTTCCAGAAGCCGGTGGTCGCGATTTTCTACGTTATCGCGGTGGGTCTGCTGAGCCTGCATCTCGTGCACGGCGCCGACAGCCTGTTCCAGACGCTCGGGTGGCGCTCGGAGAAGTGGGCGGGCGCGCTGCGCAAGGTCGTGATTGTCTGCTGCACGGCCTACTTCCTCCTCAATCTCGCCATCCCCGGCGCCGTGCTGCTCGGCAAGCTGCACCCACGGGACGCCGCGCCCGTCGCGGTCCGCCGCTAAACATTTTCCGCCATGGCCAAACTTGAATCCAAGATTCCCCCCGGTCCGCTGGCGGACAAGTGGCGCCGGCACAAGGCGGAGATCAAGCTCGTCAACCCCGCCAACAAGCGGAAGTACGAGGTGATCGTGGTCGGCGCCGGTCTCGCGGGCGCCTCGGCCGCGGCCACGCTGGCGGAGCTCGGCTACCGGGTGAAGAGCTTCGTCTTCCACGACAGCCCGCGCCGCGCGCACTCCATCGCGGCCCAGGGCGGCATCAACGCGGCCAAGAATTACCAGAACGACGGCGACTCGGTGCACCGGCTGTTCTACGACACGATCAAGGGCGGCGACTACCGCTCCCGCGAGGCCAACGTCCACCGCCTCGCCGAGGTCTCGGTCAACATCATCGACCAGTGCGTCGCGCAGGGCGTGCCGTTTGCCCGCGAGTACGGCGGGCTGCTCGCCAACCGCTCGTTCGGCGGCGCGCAGGTGAGCCGCACGTTCTACGCCCGCGGCCAGACCGGCCAGCAGCTCCTCCTCGGCGCCTACTCCGCGCTGTCGCGCATGGTCGGCGCGGGCGGCGTGGAACTCCATCCGAACAGCGAGATGCTCGACCTCGTCATCGTGGACGGCCAGGCGAAGGGCGTCATCGTCCGCGACCTCATCACCGGCGAGCTCCATTGCCACGCGGCCGACGCAGTCATCCTGGCGACGGGCGGCTACGGCAACGTCTTCAACCTTTCCACCTACGCGCGCGGCTCGAATGCCACGGCCATCTGGCGCGCCTACAAGCGCGGCGCCTGCTTCGCCAATCCCTGCTACACGCAGATCCACCCGACATGCATCCCGGTGAGCGGCGAGTACCAGTCGAAACTCACGCTCATGTCCGAGTCGCTGCGCAACGACGGCCGCATCTGGGTGCCGAAGAACGCGGCCGACCGGCGGAAGCCGCCGGCGGAGATCCCCGAGGCCGATCGCGACTACTACCTCGAGCGGCTGTATCCGAGCTTTGGCAACCTCTGCCCGCGCGACGTCGCCTCCCGCGCCGCGAAGCGCGTGTGCGACGAGGGCCGCGGGGTGGGCGAGACCGGGCTCGGCGTCTACCTCGACTTCGCCGAGGCGATCAAGCGGCTGGGCGAGTCCGCCGTCCGCGAGCGCTACGGCAACCTGTTCGACATCTACCACGAGATCACCGCGGAGAGCGCATATCAGGTGCCGATGCGCATTTTCCCCGCGGTCCACTACACCATGGGCGGGCTCTGGGTGGACTATAACCTCATGTCGAACATCCCCGGGCTCTTCGTGCTCGGCGAGGCGAACTTCTCCGACCACGGCGCCAACCGGCTCGGGGCCTCCGCGCTGATGCAGGGCCTCGCCGACGGCTACTTTGTCATCCCGTACACGATTGGCGACTACCTCGCCGGCCAGAAGCCCGGCTCCCGCCCGTCGGCGGATGCCCCCGAGTTCCTGGCCGCGGCGGAAAACATCCGCGGCCTGACGAACCGGCTGCTGGCGACCAACGGCCGCGAGCCGGTCAGCCATTTCCACAAGCGCCTGGGCAAGATCCTGTGGGAGCATTGCGGCATGGCGCGCACGCGCGCCGGCCTCGAGGAGGCGCTCAAGCTGATTCCGGCGCTGCGCGAGGAGTTCTGGGCCAGCGTCAAGGTGCCGGGCTCGGCCGACACGCTCAACCAGTCGCTGGAACAGGCCGGCCGCGTGGCCGACTTCCTCGAGCTGGGCGAGTTGCTCTGCCTCGACGCACTCACCCGCGAGGAAAGCTGCGGCGGGCACTTCCGCGAGGAGCACCAGTATCCCGACGGCGAGTGCCAGCGGAACGACGAGCAGTTCGGCCACGTCGCCGCCTGGGAATTCCAGGGCGCCGGCCAGGCGCCGCGGCGCAACGTGGAGCCGCTCAACTACGAGTTCACGAAGATGAGCGTCCGCAATTACAAGTAACCCACCATGGTCGCCGCCACTCCCAGCACTATCAGCGTCACCCTCCGCGTCTGGCGCCAGGCCGGGCCCGACCAGCCGGGACGGTTTGTCGACTACGCTGCGAAAGACCTGAGCCCGAACATGTCCTTCCTCGAGATGCTCGACGTGGTGAACGACGAGCTGACGCTCAAGGGCGAGGAGCCCATCGCGTTCGCGCACGACTGCCGCGAGGGCATCTGCGGCACCTGTTCGTGCATGATCAACGGCAAGCCCCACGGCCCCGGCCACGGCATCGCCACCTGCCAGACCTATGTGCGCAGCTTCGCGGACGGCGACACCATCGTGGTCGAGCCGTTTCGCGCCCGGGCGTTTCCGCTCGTGAAGGACCTGGTGATCGACCGTTCCGCGTTCGACCGGATCATCCAGGCGGGCGGCTTCATCAGTGTCCGCACGGGCGCCGCGCCCGACGCCAACTCGATCCCGGTGCCGAAGGCCGACGCCGACCTCGCGATGGACGCGGCGGCCTGCATCGGCTGCGGGGCGTGTGTCGCGGCCTGCAAGAACGCCTCGGCCATGCTGTTCGTGGCGGCCAAGGTTTCCCAGCTCGGCCTGCTCCCGCAGGGCCAGCCCGAGCGCGACCAGCGCGTGCTCGCCATGGTCGGGACGATGGACGCACTCGGCTTCGGCAACTGCACCAACCAGTACGAGTGCAGCGCCGCCTGCCCGAAGAGCATCAGCCACGATTTCATCGCGCGCATGAACCGCGACTACCTGAAGGCGAGTGTTCGCACCGCCCTCAAGCCCGCCTCGGCCGGTGGCGGTGGCGCGGGGTAGGCGCCTGAAACAGAATCAGTTGCGAAACGCCGCCCGGTCCGGGCGGCTTTTTTGTAACTTTTCCGGGGACCGGGTGTTTTCAGCTCAGACATGAATTTCACCTCCATGAAAACCCTTCCCGCCATCGCCTTCCTTGCCGCGCTCGTCGCGTTTGTCCTCTTCCCGCATAATCTGGCCATGATCAGTTCGCTGCTCTTCGCCGCCGGCATCATCAGCATCTTTGTGGGGGACTACACCCGCTCGCTGAAGCCCCTGACGACCCAGGCCGCCGTGGTCACTTTTCCCCGCCCGGGCCGCCGGGTGGCTGCCTTCGAACTGGCGGCTTGATCCCCGCCGGTTCGCACTGGAAGACGGTTCCGGCCTTCGGCGGGAACCGTCTTTTTTCGGTCAGCGGACCGCGGTTTCGAGGCCCAGCAGGGCGACGGTGCCCGCGAAAGTCTTTTTGATCTGGGAGATATTCTCGCCGTCGTTGAACCGGAGCACGCTTTCCACCCGGTAGCGGGTTGGGCGTCCGGCGCTCTCGTCCGCCAGCGCCTGCCGGATCGCGGCTGGGTTCACGAGTTCGATGATCACATCATGGGTGACCGTCTCCATCGGGGGCAACCCGACGGGAGTTTCATTCTTGGCCGAACCGACCAGCGTGTCGTTGAGATAGAGCCGGTGGGTCGACCCGGAGAAGGCGATCGCGGAGGTGTTCTCGCTGGTGAAGCGCAGGGTCATGATGCCGCGGGCCGGGCCCGGGGCGGCATCGTACCGCTTGAACCCGTCGACGGAGACGGTGATACCGCTGACCACGGGCGGGGTACTGCAGCCGGGGAGGAGGACGCACCAGCCCAGCAGGGCCAGCAGGAGGGGTGAAATCAGTTTCATGGGTGGGTCAGGACCCAACCCATGGCAGCGGCGTCGGAAAGTGCAAGACCGCCGCCGGCGCCGGCCGGCCGTTCAAAACACGGACAGCGCGTGCGCACTCTCCAGTGCGATCCAGGCACAGCCGCCGATGAGCGCCAGCACCAGCGCCTGCCGCAGCAGCTTGCGACCGCGCAGCAGGGTGTCATGGAAATCGGTGTTGAGCGGCTTCCGGTTGGCTTCGACCAGGAAACTCACGAACCGCGGGTTGCGGAAGGGGCCGCGCGAATCCTCCATCATTCCCAGCCGGATGACCGGGCGGTGGAAGAGGTGTTGGAGCGTGCGCAACATGCCAGACATCTGCAAAATTAGGAGTCGTTTTTTCAAGGGGAAACTCGCTAAGTTCCGCCTTTCACGATTTTTTCCCACGCCGCCCATGCACCACTTCTCCTACTCCGGCCACGACCTGCACTGCGAGTCGGTCGACCTCGCCGCCATCGCCAAGCTCTATGGCACACCGACTTACGTCTACAGCGCGGCGACGATGGCGGACAATTTCCACCGCCTGCAGCGGAATCTCGGCGGGCTCGACCTCCAGATCTGCTACGCGATGAAGGCGAACTCGAACCTCGCCGTGTTGCGGCATTTCGCGAACCTCGGCGCGGGCTTTGACCTGGTCAGCGGCGGCGAACTGCGGCGCGTGCTGGCTGCCGGTGCCAACGTCCGCACCAGCGTGTTCGCGGGCGTGGGCAAGACCGAGGGCGAGATCAAGCTGGCGCTCGAAAACGACATCTATGCGTTCCATGTGGAGAGCGAGCCCGAGCTGGCCCGCATCAACCATGTCGCCGGCCAGCTGGGCGTGAAGGCGCCCATCGCCATCCGCATCAACCCCGACGTCGATGCCAACACGCACGCGAAGATCACGACCGGCAAGAGCGGCAACAAGTTCGGCATCCCGCTCAAGCACGCCGCCGCCGCCTACGAGGCCGCGGCCAAGCTGAAGAATCTCCGCATCCGCGGCGTGCAGATGCACATTGGCTCGCAGATCACCGAGGTCGGCCCGTTCGTCGAGGCGGTGAAAAAGGTCGCGCCGTTCGTGGCCGAGCTGAAGGCCGCCTACGCCATCGAGTATTTCTCCATCGGGGGCGGCCTCGGCATTGTCTACCAGGACGCGCTCGCGAGCGGCTCGGCCGCGTGGTGGGACGCGCAGCCGGCCGACCGGCGCCCGCTCACGCCGGAGGCTTACGGCGCGGAGCTCACGCCGCTCCTGGCGCCGCTGGGGCTGAAGGTGCTGCTGGAGCACGGCCGCTTCATGGTGGGCAACGCCGGCGTGCTCCTCGCGCGGGTCGAGCACCTGAAGCGCGGGGCGGGCAAGAATTTCCTCATTGTCGATGCGGCGATGAACGACCTGGTCCGGCCCGCGATGTACGAGTCGTTCCACGAGATCGTGCCGGTGCACCGGGACAGCTCGCGGCGCGCGCTGGTGGCCGACATTGTCGGCCCGATCTGCGAGAGCGGCGACTGCTTCGCGAAGGACCGGAAGATCCAGGAGGTCGGCGAGGGCGAGTTGGTCGCCTTCCTCAGCGCCGGGGCCTACGGCTACGTGATGGCCAGCCGCTACAACACGCGCGGCATGCCGGCCGAGGTGCTGGTGAACGGCAGCGCCTTCGAGCTCGTCAACGCCCGCGAAACCTTCGAGCAGATGACCGCGGGGGAGAAGATCCCGGCGTTCCTCCAATAACGCAGCCCGGGCGGGACCGGGGAAAATTTTCCGTGCCCAATCCGGCAATCCGTGGTTAACAGGTGGGCATGAACTTCGTGGTGGTTGGCGCCGGCGCCTGGGGCACGGCCTTTGCGCTGCACCTGGCGCGGGCCGGCCAGACGGTCACGCTGGTGCCGCGGCGGGCCGAGCAGGCGCGCGCCCTCGCGGCCACGCGCGAAAACGCCGACTACCTGCCGGGCGTGGCGCTGCCGCCGGAGCTTCGCATCGACCACGAGCTGGGGGCCGCGCTGGCGGCCGCCGAGGTGGTGTTGCTGGCCTGCCCGTCGCAGGCGCTGCGCGAGACCAGCCGGCGGGTGCGCGAGAGCCTCGGGGCGGCCCGGCCGCGGCTCGTGCTCAGCCTGGCCAAGGGTTTGGAACTGGGCACGCACCTGCGTCCCTCCCAGGTCATTGCCGAGATGCTCCCCGGGATTCCCGCCGGCACGCTCACCGGGCCGACCAACGCCGCCGAGGTGGCGCGCGGCCTGCCCGCGGCGATGGTGCTGGCGACGCGGCCGGTGGATGAGGCCGCCCAGGCGATCCAGGGGGCGCTCAGCGGCTCCACGCTGCGGGTCTACACGACCGAGGACCTGCCCGGGGCGGAATTCGGCGGCAGCCTGAAAAACATCTACGCGATCGCCGCCGGCTGCTGCGACGGGCTGAAACTGGGGGACAATTCCCGGGCCGCCCTGCTCACGCGGGCGCTGACCGAGATGGTGCGCGTCGGCGCCGCGCTCGGCGCCAAGCCGGAGACGTTCTACGGGCTGAGCGGGTTTGGCGACCTGGTGGCGACCTGCCACGGGGCGTGGAGCCGCAACCGCGAGTTTGGCTTCCAGATCGGCGAGGGCCGCGCCGTGGCCGAGCTGATGGCCCACCGCAAGACCGTCGTCGAGGGCTACAAGACCACGCAGTCGTTTCACGGGCTGTGCGTCGAGAAATCGATCGATGCCCCGATCCTGCGCGAGATGCATGCGATCCTGTTCGAGGGCAAGGCCCCGGCGAAGGCGCTTCACGCCCTCATGACCCGCGGCCTGAAGCGGGAGTGACCGCCGGGGTGGCGTCCGCGCGGCCGGGCTTGCGCTGGGTCGGCGAAGCCCTTGAGTAGCCCGCACCCCATGAGTCCCGAAGCCGCTGCAGCCGCGCTCGATCGCAAACACAAGCTGGTCATCTTCGCCTCGTCGCTCGGCACCGTCTTCGAGTGGTATGACTTCTACATCTACGGCACGCTGGCGGCCTTTTTTGGGAAACTGTTCTTCCCGCCCGGCAACGAGACCGCGGGTTTTCTCTCCAGCCTCGCGCTGTTCGGCGTGGGCTTTTCGGTGCGGCCGTTCGGCGCGCTGTTCTTCGGCCGGATCGGCGACCTGATCGGGCGGAAATACACCTTTCTCGTCACCATCGTCGTGATGGGCCTGGCCACGGCGCTGGTCGGCGTGCTGCCGACGTATGCGGCGATCGGCTTCTGGGCGCCCATCATCCTTGTCGTGCTGCGCCTCGCCCAGGGCCTGGCGCTGGGCGGCGAATATGGCGGCGCGGCCACGTATGTCGCGGAGCACGCGCCGCACGGCAAGCGCGGGCTGTTCACCAGCTGGATCCAGCTCACGGCCACGTTGGGTTTCTTCCTCTCGCTCGCGGTGATCTACCTCACGCGGCACCTCATGTCTGCCGAGAGCTTCGGCGCGTGGGGCTGGCGCGTGCCGTTCTTGGTGTCGATCCTGCTGCTCATCATCTCGGTCTACATCCGCCTCAAGCTCGAGGAATCGCCGGTGTTCGCCGAGATGAAGGCGCAGGGCCGGGCGTCGAAGGCGCCGTTGACGGAGAGCTTCGCGCGCTGGGGCAATGCGAAGCTCGTGCTGATGGCGCTGTTCGGCGCGACGGCGGGGCAGGGCGTCGTGTGGTACACCGGCCAGTTCTACGCGCTCTATTTTCTCACCACGACGCTGAAGCTCGACTACGAGAACACCTACCTGCTGATCGGCGCGGCGCTGCTGCTCGGCGCGCCGCTGCTCATCGTGTTCGGGTGGCTCTCCGACCGCATCGGCCGCAAGTTCATCATGCTCGCCGGCTGCCTGCTCGCGATGCTGACGTACCAGCCGATCTTCCGCGGGCTCACCGCGGCGGCCAACCCGGCCTTGGCCGGCGCCATGGCCCGGACGCCCGTGCTGCTCTACACGGGGGAATTCCGCTCCATCGTGGATGTGACGCTGGACGCCGCGTCGGACGCCGCCCGCAAGATCGTCGGGATGAAGCATGTTTACTCGGAGACGGACCAGGCCCGGAACTACCTCAACAACCACGGCATTCCCTTCCAGCTGGTTCCCGCCACGACCGGCGCGCCCGTGGTCCTGACCGTCGGTGGCAAGTCCGTGACGGGCTTCGAGGCCAAAGCGTACGAGGCCGCGCTGGCGCCGGCGGGCTATCCGAAGGCCGCCGATCCGGCGCGAGTCGACCGCGTGAAGGTGATCGGACTGCTGTTCGTGCTCATGGCGTACGTCGCGATGGTGTACGGGCCGATCGCGGCATTTCTCGTCGAGCTTTTCCCGACCAACATCCGCTACACCTCGATGTCGCTGCCCTATCACATCGGCAACGGCTGGTTCGGGGGCTTCCTGCCCCTGATCGCCGCGAGCATCGTGGTGTACACGGGCGACATTTATGCCGGCCTGTGGTACCCCATCGGCATCGCGGCGATGTCGGCGATCGTGAGCCTGCTGGTGCTGCACGAGACGAAGGACAACGACATCAACAGCTAGCCCTGCCGGCCGGGCGGGAAATGCCGGCTGGCCCCGCGGGGTTACTTCACCACGCCGGTCGCCGCGGCCTTGAGCCAGCCCATGCTCCAGATGAACAGCGCGAGGAAGGCCGTGTCGGCAACGGCAAACCCGATCCACAGGTGCGGGATGCCGCCGTGGAACTGGTGCCAGCCGACGGTCAGGACATAGCAGATCTTGAGCAGCACGCCGTAGAGCACGAGGCCGCGGTTCTCGACCGGCCGCAGGGCAATCGACAGGAACATCCAGCCGAAGATCACGAGGATGCCGGCGGCGAAATGCACGTAGCCCCAGTGGTTCGGCGGGGTGATGCCGCACAGTTCGTAGATCCGCGGGGCGGCCAGGATAAACGCGAGGCCCAGCAGCCCGTCATAGGCGGCGGCGAGGTAGTAGAGGAGGCGGATGGAGGAGAGCGATTTCATACGGGGTTTCGTTCGGGGTTGCGCTGACTGAAAAATCCTTTGCGCCGGCGTCGCGTGGCGTCGTCGTTGTAGAGCCGCTCGCTCAGCCAGTAGATGCCTTCGCGCAGTTCCTGGGGCGTCATGCCGGTGGGGCGATAGTTCACGTCGAACAGCGTGCAGAGATTCCATGCGCCCGGCTGGAGGATCCGCCCTTCCTTCAGCAGGCGGTCGTAGAGCGGGGTGCCCGGGAAGGGCGTGAGCAGCGTGATCTGCACATCGAAGGGATTGGCGTCCTCGGCAAATCCGAGCACCTCCTCGAAGATGGCCGGCGTGTGGCCGTCCAGTCCCAGGATGAAGCAGGCGTTCACCGTCACGCCGTGGGCCTGGATTTTCCGGACCGCGTCGGCGTAATGGGACGCCCACCGGGCCTTGCGGTCGGCGCGCTGCTCCAAGCCCGCGAGCGGGCCGGCGGACGGGCTCTCGAGGCCCACCAAGACCTGCCGGCATCCGGCCCGCAACAGCAGGTCGAGCAATTCCGGGTCATCGGCCACGCTGATGTCCGTCTCGGTGAACCACTTGATATTGAGCGGAATGAGCGCCCGGCAAAGCGCCTTGCCCCACGCCTTGTCGACAAACGTGTTGTCGTCGGCGAACTCGATGAATGCCGCCGGATGCAGGTCCAGGACCGCCTGAATGTCGCGGATCACATGCTCCACCGGCCGGTGCCGGTAGGGCCGCTGCAGCATCACGGTCGAGGCGCAAAACTCGCAGCGCCACGGGCACCCGCGGCTCGTCTGGACGGTGTAGCGGTTGTACGGCCGGTCGCCGAGCAAGTCGTACCGCGGCACGGGCAGCTGGGCGGTGTCCACCGGGTCGTAGTCGCCCGACCGGTAGATCCCGGCGCCGGTTCCGCGCGCCGCCGCCGCCACCACGGCGGGCCAGGTGTTCTCGCCCTCGCCGACCACCACGTAGTCGGCGTGCACCTGTGCCTCGTCGGGCAGCACCGAGACATGCAGCCCGCCCATGGCGACCTTCACGCCCCGCTGCCGCAACCGGTCGGCGATGGCATACGCCTCGAAAATTTGCGCCGTGAACGTGCTGATGGCGACGAGATCGCAGGCGTAGATTTCGGGCGGCTCCGTGGTGCCCGACTCGGCCTCGAAATACCGCAGCTTGTGGCCGGGCGGCGTGCAGGCCGCGAGATGGAGCAGACCGAGGCTCGGCAGCGACGCGATGATCCGGCTCCGTTCCACAAACCCCGGCAGCGTGAGGCCCAGCTCCAGCAGCTTCCGGTCGTGCACGCGGATCCCGCTCATCGCGAGGAAACCGATCTTCATGGCGGGAGGAGATAAAGGATGAGGCCCACCGCCGACACCAGCAGGAGCACGGGGATGAAAAAGAGCTGCCGGAGCGGTTCCTTCCAAGCCGACAGGAAGCAGACCAGCGGCATGGCGATCGCCCCGGCCAGCAGCAGCCGGCCGGGCAGGGCGCTGACCGGCACGGGCGCCAGGCCGTAGAGGACATTCAGTCCGCCCAGCGCCGCGAGGGCGATATGCCCCAGCCGCGCCAGGCGGCGGCGAAACGAACCGTAGCCGCCCAGGAAGTCCTCGCGATGAAAGCCCAGCCCGAGCGCGGCGCCGGTGACGAACGCCGCCAGGATCAGCCACCATCCCGCGAGGAAATTAAGCCCGTGGACCATGGGTCTGGTTGCGGCGCAGAGTGGCTGTTTTGGAACGGTTAGTCACGCCCAACCTGCCCGCGGCCGGCCGGCAGGGCGGCGGCGAAAAAATTCGCTGCAAGCGGGCTTGCCTGCGGCGGAGCGAGCCCGCGTAATCGCCGTCCCCGCCTTTCGCCGCAACCCTCCGGCCCCATCCCCCATGACCCTGTTTGGCCTGCACTGGATCGACGCCTCCATCCTGATCGCCTACGTGATCGTCATCCTGGTCATCGGCCGGGCCTTCGCCGGGCACATGAAGGGGGAGAGCGACTTCTTCCTCGGCGGGCGTTCGCTGGGGAAGTGGTTCCAGTTTTTCCTGAGCTTCGGCAACATGACCGACCCGGGGCAGGCCACGACCACGGCGAGCTCGGTCTACCGGCAGGGCGCGGGCGGCGCCTGGCTCGCGCTGATCACGCTGTTCCTGACGCCCTACTACTGGTTCACCAACGTCTGGTTCCGCCGCGTGCGGCTGACGACGATGGCGGACCTGTTCGAGGACCGGTTTGGCAAGCGCTTCCTCGCGACGCTGTACGCGATCACCACGATCCTGATGGCGATCGTCGGGATCGCCGGCGGCAACGTGGTCGCCCTCAAGACGCTGCAGCCGCTGATGGTGAAGGCGCCCGCGGAATACAGCGTGACCGAGCAGCAGATGGTCGCGGATTATCACGAATTCTCGCAGCTGCGGAAGGAGCATCTCGCGACGCCGCTGGCGGCCCCCACGGCCCGCTATGAGCTGCTCAAGGGCTTTTACGACCGCGGCGAACTCCAGCCCTACGTCTCGTATCTCAGCCCGGTCCCATTCTATCTGGTGTCCTCGCTGCTGGTGGCGGTCTTCGTCGTGCTGGGCGGGCTCAAGGCCTCGGCCGTGGTGGACGCGGTGCAGGCCGTGCTGGTGATCACCATTTCGCTGATCCTGATTCCGTTCGGGCTGGCCAAGATCGGGGGCGTGACGGGCCTGCATGCGAAATTGCCCGCGGTGATGTTCAACGTCTTCGGCGGCGACCGGGCCAGCGAATACACCTGGTATTCCATCGGCGCGCTGCTGTTGGTGCAGTTCGTGGGCATCGTGGGCTCGCAGGCCAGCATGACGATCGCCGGGTCGGCCAAGAACGAGTTTGCGGCGCGCATCGGCGCGGTGACCGGCGGGTTCAGCAAGCGGTTTGTCACCATCGCCTGGTGCTATTGCGGCTTGATCGCCATCGCGCTGTTCGGGCCCAACCTCTCCGATCCGGACCAGACGTGGGGCCTGCTGACCAAGGCGCTGCTGCCCGTCGGACTGATCGGCGTGATGATCATCGGCATCCTCGGCGGCAAACTCGCCGTGCTCGGGGCGGGCTCGGTGGTCCTGTCCGGCCTCGTGGTGAAGAACCTCTACGAGCCGCTGTTCCCGGGGAAGCCCGAGAAACACTACATGTTCGTCGCCCGGCTGACGGTGCCCTTGGTCCTGCTGCTCGGAATCGGCGTCGCGCTCTACCTGCACAGCGTGATCGCGCTGCTGAAGTTTGCGATCGTGCTCCTGGTGATCTGGGGCGTGCCGATCACCCTGATGTTCCTCTGGCGCCGGCTGACGGAGACGGCGGTCCGGGTGCAGGTGGTGGCCACGCTGATCTTCGTGGCGGTCATCCCGTGGAGTATCCCGGCCATTCCGACCCTGGCCCGTTCCGCCGCGCTCACGGCGATGACCCGTGAGCGGGTGGTGACCTTCGAGGCCCGGGCCAGTGCCGCGGACGTGGCACTGGGGCGGGCCCGGGCCGAGGGGGCGCTCTTGACCAAGACGCAGCGGATCGAACCGGTGTCGTTGTATTTCGAAGACGGCGTGGTCCACGTTAATCCGAAGGACCTCAGCTCCCCGAAGACGGGCCGGGGGCTCTTCCGGGTCGAGGTCTACGTCCTGTCGCTGCTGGGCGTGGACGTGGCGGGGTTCAACGCGGCTGGGCTGCTGACCACCCGCTATGTGGTGGATGCCGCGGTGCCGGTGCTGATCCTGCTCGTGGTCAGCCTGCTCACGTCGCCGACGGACCCGACCCGAGTGGCGCATTTTTATGTGCGGTTGAAGACCCCGGTCGCGGCGACGCTGGCGCAGGACGCGATCGAGGTGAACGCGGGCTACGCGAATCCGCGGCGTTTCGACCACCACAAGCTCTTCCCGAACTCCAACTGGGAGTTCACGAAATGGGACCGCCAGGACGCGCTCGGCTTCTTCGGCTGCTGCGCCTTCGTCGGCGTGATCCTCCTTTTCTTCAAGGGGGTGCTGGCGCTGGGCGGCTGATGCGGCTTGGCGCGGCGCCCGGCCGCCCTCATGCTGCCGCGCATGATCTGGCCCGGACTTGTCTCGATCACCTTTCGCGCGCTCTCCCCCGGGGAGATCGTGGCGCTCGTCCGCTCGGCGGGCCTGCGCGGCATCGAGTGGGGCGGCGACATCCATGTGCCGCACGGCGACCGGGCCCGCGCCCGCGAGGTGCGGCAGCTGACGCAGGATGCCGGGCTCACCGTCGCGGCCTACGGCAGCTACTATCGCGCGGCGCAGAGTGAGGCGGAGGGGTTGCCGTTTGCCCGCGTGCTGGAATCGGCGGTGGAGCTCGGCGCCCCGCTCATCCGCGTGTGGGCGGGCAACGCCGGTTCGGCCACGGCCAGCCCCGCGGTGCGGGCGCAGGTTGGGGCGGACCTCCGCCGCGTCGCGGCCCTCGCGGCGGACGCGCGGGTGGGCGTGTCGCTCGAATTTCACAACGGCACCCTCGCGGACACCGCGGACTCGACCGCCCGGCTGCTCGCCGAGGTCGGCCAGCCCAACCTCTCCACTTACTGGCAGCCACCGCTGGAACGTGACACCGCCGAGTCCGAGTCCGACCTGCGCAGCCTGCTGCCCCGGCTGACCAACCTCCATGTCTACCAGTGGCGGACCTACGCGGAACGCCTCCCGCTGGCCGCCGGCGCCGAGCGGTGGCGGAAGTTTTTCGCCGTGGCGGCCACGGCCCCGGGCGACCGCCACGCGATGCTCGAGTATGTCGAGGCCGACTCGCCGGCCAATTTCCTGCGCGACGCGGCCACGCTCAAGGCGTGGCTGGAGCCCGGAGCGGCCGGGTGAAGTGGTAGGCGGAAATCTTCATCCGCTCGCGGAAGTAAAACCGGTGCGCCTCGAAGCGCTGCACGCCGGAGTCGAGCTCGAGCAGGTCGCAGTCGTGGGCCTTGGCCTGGTCGAGGAGCCACCCGAGGAGCCGCGCGCCATGGCCGCGCGAGCGCCGGGTCGCGTCACTCACGAGATCGTCCACATAGAGCGTGCGGCCGGAAAAAAGCTTCTCGTGGAACCGGTAGCCGGCCACGGCGCGCACCGCGCCGTCCTCCTCGAGCCGGGCGAGGTGGAATCCCTCCTGCTGCATGCGGCGCACGCGGGGCACAAACTCGGCTTCCATCAGGTGCGGGCGCAGCTGGGCCATGACGGGGAAGCAGCGGAGGATGTCGGCGTCGGACTCGGCGCGGGCGAGGTGGATTGAGCTCATAGGGTAAAGTTGGTGGTGGCGCGCACCAGGGCGCGGACGAGGGGCGGCGCCTCGCCGCGCAGGGCGGCGCGCTCGGGCTGGAACAGCGTGCCGATAAAGAACGGATGCATATCGGCGGATAACTCTGCCGCCCGCACCTCGTCGTTTTCATCAAATGCGGTGAAACACAGCCCGGCCGCCTCGAGCCGCGCGCGGTAGGCGGCGTTCACCCCGTAGCGGCAGTGGAAGCCCTCGGTCGCGGTGTCGCGACCGTAGATCGCGCGCAGCCGGCTGCCGGCCGCGAAACGCAGCGGGCTGGTCTGCTCCACCAGCGAGCACGCCAGCGGGGTGATAATGAGCTCGGTGCCGTCGGGATGCGTCTCGGCCGTGTCGGCGGCGGCCAGACCGGCGTGGCTGCGCGCAAACTCAATCAGCAGGTGTTGGAATCCACCGCAGGAGCCGAACAGCGGCCGCTTGGTCTCTCGCGCCCAGCGGATGGCGGCGAGGGCTCCGGCCATGCTGGCATAGGGACTGGCGGGCACCACCCAAACAGCGGCGAATCCGGCGAGGTCACGCGCGGCGTCGCGGATCGAGGCCGTGGACACCCACGTCCAGGTCACTCGCACGCCCTCCGCCTGGCTGGCGAGTTCGAGCGCCCGCGGAATCACGCGGTGGGCGGTCACGTCCGGCGAGAAATCCCCGACCAGGGCGATGGCGGGATTCATGTCAGGCTGCCTTTGCGGCCGCCTTGCCGCGCTGCGTGGTGATGATCGCCACGGCGACGACGATGATCACCGAGGCCACGAAGGTGCGGGTGGTCACCGGCTCGCCGAGGATGAGCCAGCCGAGAAAGACGGCGACCACGGGATTGACGTAGGCGTAGGTGGACACGCGCGCCGGCGTGCTGTGCTTGAGCAGGTACACATACGAGGGAAACGCGATGAGCGAACCCGCCGTGACCAGATAGGCCCAGGCCAGGACTGGGCGCAGGGTCAGGGCGGACAGATGGAACGCACCGGCTTCACCCCGCGCCAGCCCCACCAGGACCATGAGGACGCCGCCCTGCAGCATCTGGAGGGTGGCCGCCAGCATCGGGTCGGCGGGATTCCGGGCGTGCCGGGAAAAAAGCGAGCCGACGGACCAAGAGATGCAGGCGATCATCAGTCCGCCGCAGCGCCAGAGATCGAACGCGGCTCCCCCCGGCACGCCGCCGCCGATCAGCAGCACGAGGCCGCCGAAGCCGAGGGCGAGGCCGGTGAACGTGGACCGGGTGGGCCGGATGCCATGGGGCAGCATCCAGTCGAACAGCACCATGAAGAGCGGGCTGACCGAAATGATCAGCGTGGTGATGCCCGAGGGAATTTTCTGCTCGGCCCAGACGACGAGGCCGTTGCCGACGAGCAGCAGGAGCGCCCCGATGACCGCGTTGTCGCGCCACTGGCGCGGCGTCGCGGACGCGCGGCCCTTGAACGCGAGCCAGCCGTAGAGCAGTCCCCCGGCCACCAGGAAGCGCAGGCCGGCCATCGTGAACGGCGGGAGCGTCTCCACCGCGACCCGGATGGCGAGGTACGTGCTGCCCCAGATGCCGTAGATGGCGGCGAACGCGAGGAGGAGCGCGGAGCGGGGGGCGGGCAGCGGGGTGGTCACCGGACGGGCACGATGGCGACCTTGCCGCCCGGGGCAAATCCCAACGAATTGGGGCGAAATTGCCCGTTCCGGCGGGTGCCAGCCGGCGGAGAGGCGGCGCCGGCGCGAGAAAAATTGCGCCGGGCATGACCTTCGTCTCAGCTGCCGGCGATGACCCACGCCGGCAATGCCTTTGCGGACCTCGTGGGCGCGATCCTCGCGCGCTACTTCCGGCAGAACGACCACCCGGCGCCGCCGGAAGCGGAGCTCGCCCGTTTTGCAGCGCAGCTGTGGGCGCTCATCGGCGAGCGCGGGCTGCCGCGTCCGCTGGGGCCGGCGGAGCTCGGGACCCCCGGGAAGTTGCCCGAAACGGAGGTGGCGCTGCTCCTGGACTATGTGCTGGGCGGCACGTCGCCGGCCTGGCGCGCCACGCTGGAGGGGCCGGCCAGCCAGCTCGTGAAGGCGTGCTTTTACCCGGAATTCAAGACCTGCCGGGATTCGTACCGCGCGGTCTCGCCCGACGGCACCTGCCGGCGGCAGGAGCTGGCGCGCGCCCGCGGGCGGGTAAGCGGCGCGCACTGCGTGGACTGCCCCCACTGGGTGGCGCTGACCCCGGAACAGCATGGCCGGTTGCTCGCCCGGGCGTGGCAGCCGGCGGGGGCGGCGGAGCTGGCGGCGCACCGCGATGTGTTCCTGCCGGAGGATTTCCGGGCTCTCCAGCGGTATCTGCATGCCCTTGCCCGGGCGGGGATATAGACTTGTAACCACGGCGGGCAGGCTTTGAGTGATGCCTCGTGGCCATCCGTGCAGTCATCATCGAGGACGAGGCGGTTTTCCGCCATATGCTGAGCATGGCGCTGAGCCGCATGCGCGGCCTGACGGTGGCCGGCGAGTTTGCCGACGGACGGACCGGGCTGGAGTTTTGCCTCAAGGAGAAACCCGCCCTGCTCGTGCTGGATCTTTTTCTTCCTGGCATGCACGGCTTGGACGTGGCGCGCGAGGTGCGCGCCAAGTCGCCCGCGACGCGCATCCTGGTGCTCACGGGCCATCCGGATGGCGACCTGCCGGCCCGGCTGATTGCCCAGGGCGTCCACGGGTTCGTGGACAAGGCGGAGCCGCTCAGTTACGTGCTGCAGGCCATCGAGGTGGTGATGGGGGGCGGGATGTTTTTCGCGACGAACGTGCCGCCCAAGGTCGGCACCGAGGCCGCCGCGTCCGCCGCCAAGCTGCCGCCGACGCCGGCCATCACGAAGCCGGGGCCGCCCGCGCCCTCCTTGGAGGCGGTGCAGATGCTTTCCGGCCGCGAGATCGAGGTGGTGCAGTTGGTGGCGGAGGGCTTTTCGTCGAAGGAGATCGCCTCCCGGCTCAACCTCAGCGTGCGCACGGTTGAGAAGCACCGGGCGAACATCATGGAAAAAATCGGCGTGCGCGAGGTGGCCAGCCTGGTGCGCTGGTGCGTGCAGGCCGGCCTGGTCAAGAACTAGGCGCCGGACTGGCGGGCGAACGCCCGCAGGGAGACGGCGATCCGCTCGAACTCCTCGATGGTGGCGGTGATGTCCTCGTGCGTGACATCCCCGGCGGTGTTCGTCAGCCGGGCCTCGAGCTCGGCCATGCGGTTGGAAAGCACGCCGGCCCCCACGATGCGCGCGCTGCTCTTCAGGCTGTGGGCCGCGCGCTTGCGCTGCTCATGGTCGCCGGCGTTCAGGTCGCGCAACACCGCCTCGAAGCTGCCCAGGAACATGTCGACCAACTCGCGGGCGGAGTCCTCGCCCAGGGCCTCGGCCAGCTCGGCAATGGCGCTGTTCGGTGGCGGCACATGGGGCATGGCCAGACACCCTAGGTCAGCCGCGTCGCAAACTGCAATCCCTCTCCCCCCGTAGAAACACGTAGGCGCGCCCTGCCGCGCAGGGGTTTCAGTCGCCGGGCGGCAAGGCATGGCGCGCGAGGGCGGCGCCGCTCAGGCGGCAGGTCGTCCAGTCCGCCATCCGCTTGGCCCCGAGCGACTCGTAGAAGTCGATCGCCGGCTGGTTCCAGTCGAGCACGGCCCATTCCAGGCGGCCGCAGCCGCGCTGAGCGGCGAGGCGCGCGAGGTGCCGCAGCAGCGCCTTGCCGATGCCGCGGCCGCGCAACCCGGGCGGCACAAACAGGTCCTCCAGATAGAGGCCCGGCTGGGCGAGAAAAGTGGAATAGCTGGTGAAGAAGACGGCAAAGCCCGCGGGGGTGTCGCCGGCAAAGGCGAGCACGCATTCGGCGGCGGGCTGCGGTCCGAACAACGTGGCGCGGAGCTTGGCCTCCGTCGCCGTGACTTCGGGCAGCAATTTCTCGTAGGCGGCGAGGCCGCGGATGAAATCGAGGATGAGCGGCAGATCCTCCGGGGTGGCGGGGCGGATGAGGGGCGGCATGCTACGGCCCCAAGGCGGCGAGGGACGGGCGAAAGTCAAGCGGGGGCCGCGGGGGATTGTCCCTCGACATGAATTCCCGTCCGGGGCTAGGGTGCCAAAGTTTTTTAACCGGCATGAAGCGCCTTTCGATTTGGTCGTCCTCTTTGGGGCTGGCGGTTCCCGTGGCCCGGGCCGGGACGTTGCCGGGATCCCGGGGCGCCGGCGGGTGGGCCTCGCCCGAGCTGCAGCTCGGGCTGGAACTCCTGCTCGTGGCGGCGGTGCTCGGGCTGATCGTGTATCTGCGGCGGACGCTGGTGCGGCGCACGCGCGAGCTGCGCGCGTCGGAGGAGCGGTTCCGGCGGCTGTTTGAAAACGCGGTGGAGGGTATTTATGAAAACGAGCCGGGCGGACGCTTCCGGCTGGCGAACCCCGCGATGGCGCGAATCCTGGGCTACACGAGCGCGGCAGAGCTGATGGCGCTGCCGTCGGAGCAGGTGGCCGCCTGCTATGTCTCGCCGACGCGGCACGCGGAATTTTTTGCGCTGCTCGACGGGCCGCAGCGGGATCTGGTGACCGACTTTGAGTCCGAGGTCCGGCGGCGGGACGGCTCGATGATCTGGATTTCGGAAAATGTGCGCGCCGTGCGGGATGCGACCGGGCGGTTGTTGTACGTGCAGGGGCAGGTGACCGATGTGACGGCGCGGAAACGGGCCGAGCGGGCGTTGCGCGAGAGCGAGCAGGGCTACCGCCGGCTGTTCCTGGCCAACCCCTATCCGATGTGGATTTACGACCGCGAGACCCTGCGGTTTTTGGCGGTCAACGACGCGACCGTCGCCCTCTACGGTTACACGCCGGAGGAATTCGCGCGGATGACGCTGCCGGACATCCGGCCGGACGACGAACGGGGGCATCTCGCGAGCGCCGTGCGGGCGATGCACGCCGGCCCGAACCAGCTGGGCGTCTTCATCCACCGGTGCAAGGACGGCCGCCTCCTGCAGGTCGAGATCACCACCCTGGTCTTCACCGACCAGGGGCGCGAGCAGGTGCTCGCCATTGCCAAGGACCTGACCGAGCGCGAGCAGGCGCAGGCGGCGCTGCGGGAGAGCGAATCGCGCTACCGGGTGCTGTTTGAGAATTCACCCATCGGGATCGTCGAATACGACTACCGGTCCACGATTGCCTGGATGGAGGGCTTGCGCGGCGCCGGCGTGACGGATCTGGCCGCCTGGGCCGACACTCATCCCGGGGAGATGGCCGCCGCGATGAGTGCGCTGCCCATCGTGGGCGTGAACCTGGCGGCGCTCCGGCTCGTCGGGGCAAAGAATTTCGAGGAAGTCAGGGCGAATTTGCCGCGCATCATCTCGCCCGCCGGGTGGACGGTGCGCCGCCGGTCGTTTCTGGCGGTGTGGGAGGGCCGCAACGAGTCCGAGGGCGAGCTGGAGCTGTTCGCCCTGGACGGCTCAAAGCACCACGTGCATGCGCACTGGTGGTTGCCCCTGCTGGACGGGCGCCCGTTCTACGAGCGCACGCCAATCGCCCTGCTGGACTTGACCCAGGCCAAGGTGGCGGAGCTGGAGCTGGCGGCCGAGCGGGAGCGGCTCGCCGTGACGCTGAGCGCCATGGCGGAGGGCGTGGTCACGACCGACGCCGCCGGCCAGGTCCGCTTCATCAACAAGGCGGCGTGCGTCATCACCGGGTGGACGGCGGCGGCGGCGACCGGCCGGCGCATCGATGAGGTGTGCACGCTGCGGCATGAGAAGACCGGGGCCCCCGTGATGCCGCCGGTGGCGGCCGCCCTCGCCGCCGGCCACGTGGTGGACCTGCTACCGCAGACGACCCTGCTGCGCCGCGTGGGCGGCCGCGGCCTGGTGGAAGGCTGCTGCGCCCCCATCCGCGACGCCGCGGGCCGGGGCACCGGCGCCGTGCTCGTGCTGCGCGATGTCACGGAGCGCTCGCGGCTGGAGGCCGAGCTCCAGCGGGCCTCGAAACTGGAGTCGGTCGGCATCCTCGCGGGCGGCATCGCGCATGACTTCAACAACATCCTGGCGATCGTGATGGGCAACCTGACGCTGGCGCAGCTCGACGCCGGCACCGGCGCCGCGGCGTTGCGCTGGCTGAAGGAGGCGGAGCGCGGGACGCTGCGGGCCCGCGACCTGACGCAGCAGCTGCTCACCTTTGCCAAGGGCGGCGACCCGGTGCGCACGGCCGTGCTGCTGCCCGAAATCGTGCGCGAGGCCGCGAAGTTCGCCCTGCACGGCTCGACCGTGCGGGGCGAATTCGAGATCGCCGACGACCTCTGGGCGGCCGAGGTGGACGGGGGCCAGATTTCCCAGGTCATCCAGAACCTCGTCATCAACGCCGTGCAGGCCATGCGCGGCGGCGGCAGCCTCCGCATCACGCTGCACAACGAGGAACTGTCGGCGGACCCGCCGGCCCCGCTGGCCGCCGGCCGCTACCTGCGGTTGTCCATTGCCGACACCGGCACCGGCATCCGGCCGGAACATCTCGCGCGCATCTTCGATCCCTATTTCACCACGAAGGAGCACGGCAGCGGGATCGGACTGGCGACCGTCTACTCGATCATTCGCAAGCACCAGGGGCACGTGACGGTGGAATCCGAGCTGGGCAAGGGCACCACCTTCCACCTGTGGCTGCCCGCGGCCAAGGAGGCGCCCGCGGCCGTGGCGGTCAGCCGCTCGCCGTTCGAGCTGATGCAGGGGCGGATCCTGTTCATGGATGACGAGGAGCCGATCCGGCAGATGGTGACCGTGCTGCTCGGCCGGCTCGGCCTCACGGTGAAGACCGTCGCTGACGGCGCCGAACTGGTGCGGGAATTTGGCGCCGCCCGTGCCGGGGGCCAGCCTTACGACCTGGTGATGATGGACCTCACGGTGCCGGGCGGGATGGGCGGGCAGGAGGCGATGCGGCAGCTGCGCGAGATCGACCCGAACGTCCGCGCCGTGGTTTCCAGCGGCTATTCCGGCGACCCGGTGCTGGCCAATTTCCGCGAGCACGGGTTCTGCGGCATCGTGCCCAAGCCCTACCGCGTGGCCGACCTCGCGAAGGTGCTGCAGGCCGCGCTCACCGCGAAATAAGTCCCGCGGGACGGGCGCCGGTCACGGGACCGCACCGTTTGTAACGTATTGCGTTACTAACTCCGCCGGGCGGCGGGCCTCAGGTCTTGCCCCACTGCTTCAGCTGTTCGTAGCAGCGGCGGACGCTCTCGAGCGGGGCGTGATTGTACTGCTCCTGCTCGACGACATACCACTCGACCGCGCCCACCGACTCGGCGGCGGCAAACACCTTGGTGAAATCCACGGGCCCGAGGCCGAGTTCCTTCTCATCCTTCAGGTGGATCAGGCGCACGCGCGTCCCATGGTCGCGGAGGAATTTTTCCGGCGCGCAGCCGCCGACGTGGGCCCAGTAGACATCGAGCTCGGCGGAGAGGTCGCGCGGCGCCGCGGCGGACAAGATCCAGTCAAGCGCCGTGCGGCCCTCGACGACCTTCAGCTCGCTGGCGTGGTTGTGAAAGCTCAGGCGGATGCCGAAGGCGCGCAGCGCGGCGCCGATCTGGCCGAGTTCCTCGCCGACCCGCTGGCAGGCGGAGGCCGAGAGATATTGCTGCGGATGCCACCAGGGGCAGATGACCTCGCGGGTGCCGAAGTACATGGCTTCGTTCACCACCCGGTCGAAGTCGTTGCGCATAGCATCGATGCCCGCGTGCATGCCGGAAACCTTCAGCCCGGTGGCGTCGATCGCCGCCTTGGCGCCCTTGGCGTCGAGGTTGCCGTAGCCGGCCAGCTCCACGCCGGTGTAGCCCATTTTGGCGACCGCCGCGACGGTGCCGGCGAAGTCGGTGCTCGTATCGCCGCGCACCGAGTAGAGCTGCAGGGACAGGGGGATTTTTTTCATGCGTAGATTGCCCGGGAGTTCGCCTGCCCCGCGGGGGAAGTCAACCGCCGGCTCCGCGCAGCGGCTCCAGCGTCACGCGATTCCCGTCGGGATCGGCCAGCGTGCGGGTGGAGCTGACGCGGGTGGTGGCGGCGGTCAAGCCGGCCAGGCCCGTGCGGGGCGCGGGGCCGCGGGCGGCGGGCGAGCCCCAGGTGTTGACGGCGACGTGGTGGTGGTAGCCGTCGGCGGCGAGGAAGAGCGCGCCGGGATAATCGTCCTGGCGGACGGCGAGGCCGAGCTCGGCGGCGTAGAAGCCGGCCGCGGGGGCGAGCGCCGTGACCGACAGGTGAACATGGCCGAGGACCGCCGACGCGAGGGGCGCGGCGGGCGGCGGCACGGGCAGTTCGCGCAGCAGGCCGCGGGCGTCGAGGGCGCGGGTGACCATCGCCACCTTGTCCCCGGCCATGGGCCATTCGGTGCGCGGCCGGTCGCGGTAAATCTCGATCCCGTTGCCGTCGGGATCCGACAGGTAGATGGCCTCGCTCACGCCGTGGTCGGAGAGGCCCTCGATCGGCTGGTCGTATGCGATCAGGCGGGCGAGCACCGCCGCGAGGGTGGGGCGGTCCGGGACGAGCAGGGCGAGATGGAACAGGCCCGCGACCCGTTCCGCCGGCGCGGCGGCCGTGGGATACTCGGTGAAGGTGATGACCGCTGGCGCGGCGGCCGAGGCGTGCAGGGTCAGCGTGCGGGCGTCGGGCCGGCGGGCGACGAGGCCCAGGGTGTCGCGGTAGAACGGCAGGACGCCCCCGAGGCGGGGGGTGACGAGCGAAACCGAGCGGAGGGCAAAGGTGGCGGCGGAGGGCATCCGGCAAGGTTGCACACTTTGGCGCCCGCGCAACGCGGGCGGCGCGGGCCGCCCCGCCGGGCCGTCAGTCCAGGTTTTCCAGGTCGCCCGGCTTGAGCATCGGCTGGAAGAGCGCCTTGTTCGCGGCCTTCATGTAGGCCTCCTTGGGCGCGATGGTGTTGTCCTTCACGCGGTTCAGGAGGCTGTTGTCCATCGTGATCATGCCGTCGTTGCCGCCGCTCTCGATGATCGAGCGGATGTTGGCGATCTGGCCGCTGCGGATGGTGTTGGGCAGGGCCTCGTGGGTGAGCAGGATCTCGTGCACCGCGCAGCGGCCCGACGGGACGCGCTTGCAGAGCAGCTGGGCCACGACGCCGACGAGGCAGCTGGAGAGCATCACCCGCACCTGGTTCTGCTCCTCGGCGGGAAAGGCGTTGATCATGCGGTCCACGGTCTTCGGGGCGTTGTTGGTGTGCAGCGTGCCGAAGACGAGCATGCCCATCGAGGCGCAGCTGAGCGCGAGCTTGATGGTCTCCATCTCGCGCATTTCGCCCAGCAGCAGGATGTCGGGATCGTGGCGCATCGCGCCCTTGAGCGCGGCGGCGAACGACTCGGTGTGGTCGCCGACCTCGCGGTGGACGATGATGGACTTCTTGTTCTGGTGGACGAACTCGATCGGGTCCTCGATCGTGATGATGTGCCGCGAGAGGTTCGAATTGATGTAGTCGATCATCGCCGCGAGCGTGGTCGACTTGCCGGCGCCGGTGGGGCCGGTGACGACCACGAGGCCCTCGCTGAGGTGGCAGAGCTTCTTCAGCGCCTCGGGCAGCTTGAGCTCCGCGAACGAGCGGATCTTGACGGGAATCTCGCGGAAGACCGCCGCCTGGCCCCAGTGGTTGTAGAGGAAATTGGCGCGGAAGCGGGCCACGCCCGGGATCTCGTGCGCGAGGTCGAGGTCCTTGCGCTCGAGGAATTCCTGCCAGCGGTGCTTGGTGACGATCTCCTGCAGCATCATCTCCATCGTGGCGGCGTCGATCGAGCCGGTGCTGATGGGCTTCAGTGCGCCGGAGATGCGGGCCTTGGGCGGGAGGCCGACGGTGAGGTGCAGGTCGGAGCCGCCCTGGTCGAGCATGGTGCGGAGCAGCTTGTCAACGGCGGCCATGGTCAGGAGATTTTCGCGCGCAGGACGCGGTTGCTGATGTTGGCGAGGGCGGTCTCGGTGGTGATGGTCTTCCCCTGCCAGAGGGTGAAGATGACATTGTCCATCAGGCACATGCCGTCCCGGACGCTGGTCTCCATCGTGTTGCGCAGGCCCTGCGACTTGCCCTCGCGGATGAGATTCTGGATGGCGGTGTTGTTGATGAGGATTTCGCAGGCGAGGGTGAGGCCGCCCTGGGTGGCGGGCAGGAGGCGCTGGCAGACGATGCCGCGGAGGCTCTCCGCCACGCTGGCGCGAATCTGGGTCAACTGGCCCGGCGGGAAGACGTCGAGCACGCGGTTGAGCGTGGTGGCGGCGTCGCTCGTGTGCATGGTGCCGATGACGAGATGGCCGGTCTCGGAGGCGGTGATGGCCATCTCGATGGTCTCGAGGTCGCGGAGTTCGCCGATGACGATGATGTCGGGGTCCTCGCGGAGGGCGCCCTTGAGCGCGCTGGCGAACGACTTGGTGTGCTCGCCGATCTCGCGCTGGGTGACGTTGCAGCCCTTGGCCGCCTGCACGACCTCGATGGGGTCCTCGACCGAGATGATGTGGTCGGTGCGGGTCTCGTTGAGGTAGGCGACCATCGAGGCGAGGGTGGTCGTCTTGCCGGAGCCGACCGGGCCGGTGATCAGGATCAGGCCGTTGTGGTAGGAGAGGAGTTTCTGGAGTGTCTCGAGGTGGGAGGCATAGCCGAGCTCGCTGAGCGTGGGCACGATCTCGGGGACCATGCGGTAGGCGCCGGCCGCGCCATTCTTGTGGAACATGAGGTTCACGCGGTAGCGGTCGCTGTCGCGGAGCGCCAGGGCGTAGTCGTAGTCCTTGCGCTCGAGGAAGATTTTCTTCTGGCCCGCGGACAGCAGCGCCGTGTTCAACCGCAGGGCGTCGTCGGCCGTGAGCACGGTATCGGCCAGGAACTCGAGCTTCCGGTCCCGGCGGATGAACGGCCGTGCGCCGGTGGACAGATGGAGGTCGCTGGCCCCGAAGTCGGCCGATTCGCGGAGGAGGATGCGCATCGCCGACGCGAGGGTGGCATCGTCGAACTTGCCGATGTTGGCGAAGGGAAAGGCCGGGGGCTTGGCGATCTCGGCCGAGGAGAACGGGGACACTGTTTTCCTGGCGACGGCGCCCGCCCTCGCCTGGGTGGGGATGGGGAACGCCGGGGCGGTGTCGTCGCCGACGAACGGGTCGCCGGCGGGCGGGCCCTTCTGCCCCTTGGCCATCGCGAGCCCGGCGAGTTTTTCCAGCGTTTCGACGTCGTCGACGAAGCCGTCGTCGATGAGCCGCTGCGCGAAGTCGGCGATTTCGGCGCTGTCCCCCAGGGCGGCGCGGACCTTCTGGCATTGTTCACGGCGGAAAAGGCCCTGGTCGAGGCCGAGGCGGACAAGCCAGAGAACGTCGGGTTTCATGCAGGAAGGATGGTGATGGCGGGAAAAGCTAGGCAGCGACCGGCGGGCAAGCCAAGCGCGAAGGCAGGAAACCGCTTTACGCGGGAGGGGTCCATGCGTCATTTCCCTTCCCATGAAGCACTCCAAACTCCCCCGGGCGGCCGCCCTGGCCGCGCTGATTCTCGGCCTGTCGACCCTCACCCTGTCCTCCGGCTGCCTCGCGGCGGCGGCCGGCGCCGGCGCCGCGGGCGTGGCCTTTGTGATGGGCGACCTCACGGCCAACCTGGATGCCAGCCTGGACCGCTCCTACCGGGCGACGCAGCAGGCCGTGGAGCAGCTCGAATTCACCAAGGTCAGCGAGTCGAAGGATGCGCTGATCGCCAAGGTCACGGTGCGCAACGCCGTCAACCAGAAGATCGTGATCAAGCTCGAGCGCGTCGGCGACAACCTGACCAAGGTCAGCATCCGGGTCGACACCTTCGGCGACCGGCCGCTGTCGATGACGGTTTTGGACAAGATCAAGGCGAAGCTCTGAGTTCCGCGGCTGGGCGGGGGGTGGCGGCCGGTTTCCAGGGTTGCCAAACGGGTGCCTATCGCTGACGGTGACCCCTTTAACTCCCGCCAATGCTGAAGAAATTCCTGTCGAAGCTGCGCCAATCGATCGCGCCTTCCCGCTCCACCTCACCCGCGCCCGCCGCGGGCGCCAAGTCCGCCGCCCCGGCCAGATCCCATGCCACGCCGCGCCCGCACCACGGCCAGCCGTCGCAGCCGGGCCCGCGCGGTTCGCCCGATTCACGCCCGCGCCGCGATGACCGCGGCCCGCGCCAGGAGTCGGACAACCGCGGCGGACGGGGCGGTTCCGCTGGTTCCCACGGCGGTTCCTCCCACAGCAGCTCTTCCCACGGCGGCCGGGGCCTGCACTCCCGTTCGAGCGGCGGCAGCCATGGCGGCCCGCGCGGCGAGCGTGAGCGGCCGATGATCGACAAGACCTTCGACCACCCCCGGTCCGGCCCGGTGAAGCCGGCGGTGCCGGTGGACGTGCCCAAGATGGACACGGAGTTTTCCAAGCTCGGCCTGTGCGATGCGCTCGCCTTTGCGGTGCAGGAGATGGGCTACGTGACCCCGACGCCGATCCAGGTGCAGGCCATCCCGGTCGTGCTCAAGGGCGGCGACGTCATTGGCTCGGCGCAGACCGGCACTGGCAAGACGGCGGCGTTCGCGCTGCCGATCATCCAGCGGCTGGCTTCGCACGGGAAGCTCCGCTGCCTCATCCTCGAGCCCACGCGCGAGCTCGCGCTGCAGGTCGAGGAGGCGTTCCAGAAATTCGCCAAGTTCACCGACCTCAACGTCACGATCGTGTATGGCGGCGTGGGTTACGGGAAGCAGCTCGAGGACCTGAAGCGCGGCATGGACATCCTTGCCGCGACGCCGGGCCGGCTGCTCGACCACATGGAGCAGGGGAACGTCTCGCTGAAGGACGTCGACATCCTGGTGCTCGACGAGGTGGACCGGATGCTCGACATGGGCTTCCTGCCCGACGTGAAGCGCATCGTCCAGAAGACGCCGGCCTCGCGGCAGACCCTCTTTTTCACCGCCACGGTGCCCCCGGAAATCGCGTCGCTGGCCTCCTGGGCGCTGCGCGACCCGGTGAAGGTCGCGGTCGACCGCCAGCGCTCGCCGGCGGAGACGGTGTCGCATGCGTTCTACCCCGTGGTGGCGTCGCAGAAGTTCGACCTGCTGCAGCTCCTGCTGGAGCAGACCGAGTTCAAGAGCGTGCTGATCTTCTCGCGCACCCGCATGGGGGCCGACCGCATCGCCCACCGCCTGCAGGCCAAGGGCCACACGGTGGCGGTGATGCACTCCGACCGCAGCCAGCGCGAGCGCATCGAGGCGCTCGACGGCTTCAAGAGCGGCAAGTTCGAGGTGCTCGTCGCGACCGACATCGCGGCGCGCGGGCTCGACATCGCGGGCGTCTCGCACGTCGTCAACTACGACGTCCCGGAGAACGCCGAGGACTACGTGCACCGCATCGGCCGGACCGGCCGCGCCCACCACACGGGCGACGCCTTCACGCTGGTGACCGAGGATGACGTGCGCGATGCGCGCAGCATCGAGCGGTACATGGGCATGGCGGTCGAGCGGAAGAAAATCGAGGGCTTCCCCTACATCTATTCGGCGCTCTTCGACGAGAAGGCGCTGGCGGACGAGGTGGCGGCGACGGCCAAGCCGGTCAGCCGGCTGCACCGCGGCGCCCGGCGCTGACCGGGCCGGAACCCGGCGGCGGGACGATTTTTCCGGCCCGCCGGCCGCTCGGGTCTTGCGGAACGGACCGGCGGTCATAAATTGCCGGCATGAGCACTCTCGTCGGCAAATCCGCCCCCGTCTTCAAAGCCAACGCCGTCGTCAACGGCGAGGTCGTCAGCGACTTCTCCCTGACCCGCTATCTCGACAAGCAGCATGTCGTGTTTTTCTTCTACCCGAAGGACTTCACGTTCGTCTGCCCCAGCGAGCTGCACGCCTTCCAGGCCGCGCTGGCCGAGTTCGAGTCGCGCCACACCGCGGTGGTGGCCTGCTCGACGGACACCGAGCAGTCGCACTGGGGCTGGCTGCAGGTGGCGAAGGACCACGGCGGCATCAAGGGTGTGACCTATCCCATTGTCGCCGACACCAACAAGACGATCTCGTCCGCCTACGGCGTGCTGGCGGGCGAACTCCACCCGGGCGCGACGCCCGGCGCGCCCTTCACCGCGACCGGCGACCTGATCGCCTACCGCGGCCTGTTCCTGATCGACCGCAAGGGCACGGTGCGCCACGCGCTCGTGAACGACCTGCCGCTCGGCCGCAATGTGGATGAAGCGCTGCGCATGGTGGACGCCCTGCAATTCTTCGAGAAGCATGGCGAGGTCTGCCCCGCCAACTGGGCCCGCGGCAAGGCCGGCATGAAGGCGACCAACGCCGGGGTCGCGGACTATCTCGCCCACCACTGAGCGTCCGAACCGTTTTGCGGGCGTCCTGGCGATTTGCCGGGGCGCCTTTTTTTTGGCCCGGCCCGGGCGGCTTTTCGGCGTCGCCAGCGGGCCCGGAACGGTCCAGCTTCCGGGAGAAATTTCCTCCCCCACCATGTCCTTCAAGATCACCTTCATCGGCGCCGGCTCGATCGGCTTCACCCGCCGGCTGCTCGCCGACCTGCTCGCCGTCCCGGAGTTCGCGAACGTCGAGTTCGCCTTCACCGACATCAACGCCCGGAACCTGAAGATGGTCACCGACCTCTGCCGGGCCGACATCGCCGCCAACGGCCTGCCGACGCAGATCACCGCGACCACGAACCGCCGGGAGGCGCTGCGCGGCGCGAAGTACGTGTTCACGGTGGTGCGCATCGGCGGGCTGGAGGCCTTCGCCCACGATATCGAGATCCCGCTGAAGTACGGCGTGGACCAGTGCGTCGGCGACACGCTGTGCGCGGGCGGCATCATGTATGCGCAGCGCGGCATCTCGGCGCTGCTGGATTTCTGCCGCGACATCCGGGAAGTGGCCGCGCCGGACTGCCTGCTGCTCAACTACGCCAACCCGATGGCGATGATGACCTGGGCCGTGAACAAGTACGGCGGCGTGCGCTGCGTGGGTCTCTGCCACGGCGTGCAGCACGGGCATTTCCAGATTGCGGAGGCGCTGGGCAAGAAGAAGTCGGAGGTCGACATCATCTGCGCCGGCATCAACCACCAGACGTGGTTCGTCTCGGTCAAGGCCGACGGCCGCGAGCGCACCCCGGAGCTGCTGGCGGCGTTCGAGCGGCACAAGGTTTACCGGCGCGAGGAGAAGGTGCGCATCGATATGCTCCGGCGCTTCGGCTACTACTCCACCGAGTCGAACGGCCACCTGAGCGAGTACGTGCCCTGGTACCGCAAGCGGCCGGACGAGATCAAGAAGTGGATCGACATGAGCTCGTGGATCCTCGGGGAGACGGGCGGCTACCTGCGCGTCTGCATCGAGGGCCGGCACTGGTTTGAGGCGGAGCTGGCCAAGACGAAACGCCCGGAACCGCTGCGCTACACTGCGGAGAACCGCAGCGAGGAGCACGGCAGCCGCATCCTTGAGGCGATCGAGACCGGCCGGGTCTACCGCGGGCACTTCAACCTGCCGAACCGCGGCACCATCACCAATCTCCCGGAGGACGCCATCATCGAGGCGCCCGGTTTCGTCGACCGCCACGGCATCAACATGCCGCAGTTCGGTGACCTGCCGCTCGGCTGCGCCGCGGTGTGCAACGCCTCGATCAGCGTGCAGCGGCTCGGCGTCGAGGCGGCGGTGGCCGGCGACGACACGCTGCTGCGCCAGGCGTTCATGATGGATCCCCTCGTCGGGGCGGTCTGCAACCCGCCCGAGATCTGGCAGATGGTGGACGAGATGCTCGTGGCGCAGGCCCCGTGGCTGCCCCGCTACCGGCGGGCGATCGCGGCGGCGAAGAAGCGCCTCGCAACGGGCCCGCGGGTCCGGACCAAGGCCAACCGCGGTGCCGCCCGGCTGAAGACCCGCTCGCTCGCCGAACTCAAGCGGCTCGAGAAGGCGAACCCCCGTGCGGGGCACTGAAACCACCCGGTGACGTTTGGGTTACGCCGCCCGGTTCCGGCTTGAACTATATTCCTTAAACGGAATATAGTATCGGGCGTGAAGCTGGTCAAAATCTACGAATGCCTGTGCGACGAGACGCGGCTGCGCGTGCTCCACGTGCTGGCGCAGGGGCCGCTCTGCGTCTGCCATTTCCAGCAAATCCTGCGCGCGCCGCAGGTGAAGATCTCGAAGCACCTCGCCTACCTGCGTTCCCGCGGACTGGTCGTCTGCGAGCGCTCGGGCAACTGGATGGTCTACGCGCTGCCGGCGAAGCCGCCGCGGGAGCTGCGGGCCAACCTCGCCTGCCTGCAGGACTGCACGCGCGAAAACCCGGTGTTCCGGCGCGATCTGGCCCGGCGGAGGAAGTTTGCACCCAAGTTCGCCCGGACCAGCCCGTGCGGCTGCGCTCCCGCGGCCTGATTTTCCATGAACCCAAAGCCACCCTACCAGGTCCTGATCCTCTGCACGGGCAACTCGGCCCGCTCCATCCTCGGCGAATACCTGCTCCGCGCGAAGGGCCAGGGCCGCTTCGAGGTGGTCAGCGCCGGCTCGCACCCCACCGGCCGGGTGAACCCGCTGGCGGTCCGCACGCTGCGCGAGAAATACAACCTCGACGCCAGTGCGGCACGCTCGAAGTCGTGGGACGAGTTCAAGGGGGTGAAGTTCGATTTTGTCATCACCGTGTGCGACAACGCGAAGGAGGCCTGCCCGGTCTGGCCGGGCCAGCCGATGATCGCGCACTGGGGCTCACCCGACCCGGCGGCGGCGACCGGGACCGAGGACGAGAAATACCGTTTTTTCGTGAACGTGGCCTCGCAGATCGCGCGGCGGGTGGACCTGTTCTGCGCGTTTCCCGACGCCAAGCTGCTCGACGCGGTGGCGGTGCGCGGCGTGGGCGATGAGTTCAAGCTCCCGGGCGAGTCGGCGATGAAGGCCTGACCGCCACGAACTACATTCTCCTCCCATGAATCCCATTTCCGCCCGGCTTTCGTTCCTCGACCGCTATCTTACGCTCTGGATCTTCCTCGCGATGGCGGCGGGGCTGCTGGCGGGCCGCTGGGTGCCGGCCATCCCGTCGGCGCTGACTGCGTGGAGCATCGGCACCACCTCGATCCCGATTGCGATCGGGTTGATCGTGATGATGTACCCGCCGCTGGCCAAGGTGCACTACGAGGAGCTGGGCGACGTGTTCCGGGACCGGAAGGTGCTGGTGCTCTCCCTCGTCCAGAACTGGCTGGTCGGCCCGGTGCTGATGTTCGCGCTGGCGGTGATCTTCCTCCGCGACCGGCCGGAATACTTCGCCGGCCTGGTCTTGATCGGGCTGGCCCGCTGCATCGCGATGGTGATCGTGTGGAATGACCTCGCGGGCGGGAGCCGGGAATACTGCGCGGGCCTCGTGGCGTTCAACGCGCTCTTCCAGGTCTTTTGCTTCGCACCGCTCGCGTGGCTCTTCCTGCGGGTGCTGCCGCCGCTGGTCGGCGTGCACACCGGCGCGCTCGACCTGTCGAGCATCACGATCGCGGCCGTGGCGAAGAGTGTCTTCATCTACCTCGGCATCCCGTTCCTCGCCGGCTGGCTGACGCGGCTCGGCCTGCGCCGCGGCGCGCGCGTGGCCTGGTACGACGGGAAGTTTTCCGCGGTGATCAGCCCGCTGACGCTCGGCGCGCTGCTGTTCACGATCTTCGTGATGTTCAGCCTGAAGGGTGACACGGTCATCCGCATCCCGCTCGACGTGCTGCGGATCGCGCTGCCGCTGCTGGTATATTTTGGCATCATGTTCTTCGCGACGTTCTGGATGAGCATCCGCGCGGGCACGGACTACGAGCGGGCGGCCACCTTGGCCTTCACCGCGGCCGGCAATAATTTCGAGCTGGCGATCGCCGTGGCGGTGGGCGTGTTCGGGCTCGCATCGGGCGCGGCGTTCGCCGCGGTGGTGGGGCCGCTGGTGGAGGTGCCGGCACTTATTCTGCTGGTGAGCGTCGCCTTGGCTTGGAAACGCCGGCTGGCTCGTCCAGCCTGACCGGCGACATGGGCGCACCTGGGATTCAAATTGCGGCGATGACCGCGGCCGACTGGCCGGCGGTGGCGGCGATTTACCGCGAGGGCATCGCGACGGGACACGCGACTTTCGCGCCGGCGCCGCCGGACTCGTTTGCCAATTGGAGCGAGGCAAAAGTTGCCGGCTGCAGCTTGGTGGCTCGCGATGCTTCGGGCGGCATTGTCGGCTGGGCGTGCCTTACGCCCGTGTCGGACCGCTGCGTCTATGCGGGTGTGGCCGAGGTGAGCGTATATGTCGCCGCCGCCGCCCGGGGCCGCGGCGTGGGCGACGCGCTGATGGCCGACCTGATTGAGCGCTCGGAAGTGGCGGGGATCTGGATGTTGCAGGCGGGGATTTTCCCGGAAAACCAGCCGAGCATCGCGCTGCACGTGCGGCATGGGTTCCGGACCGTGGGCCGCCGCGAGCGGATTGGGAAAATGACACACGGCCCGCTGGCCGGCCAGTGGCGCGACACGCTGCTGCTCGAGCGGCGGAGCGCGGTAGCCGGCACCGCCTGACTTTGCCGTTGCCATGGGGCGGGTTTGCCCGTGGCGTGCGCGGTTCATGCATCTCGACATTCCGCCCGGCGAGTTTTCCGGCTACATCTTCGACCTCGACGGCACGCTCATCGACACGATGCCCCTGCATTACCGGGCGTGGGACAAGGCGATGCGCGCGGCCGGGCTGCCGCATGCGCTGGACGAGGACTTTTTCTACAAGCTCGGCGGCGTGCCGACGCGCCGGGTCGCGGAGCTGTTCGGGGAGCATTACAAACTCAAGCTCGACCCCGACCTTGTGTTTCACGCCAAGGAGGCACTGTTCACCGAGCTGCAGGCGGACGCGAAGCTCATCGGGCCGGTGGTGGATTTTGCCCGGCGCATGCACGCCACGCATCCCATGGCCATCGCCTCGGGCGGGCCGCGCATGATCGTGGAGCGCTCGCTTGAAATCACCGGGCTCGCGCACCTGTTCCGCGCGGTGGTGACGGCGGACGACGTGAAGCACGGCAAGCCCTCGCCGGACATGTTCCTGCTGGCGGCCAGGCTTCTCGGCGTGCCCCCGGAGACCTGCCTCGTGTTCGAGGACGCCGAGCCCGGCATCAAGGGCGCACTGGCGGCCGGGATGCAGGTCGTGCGCGTGCCGAGCCGGCGGGTTTGAGGATTTTAGCCGGAAGCCCCGCCTTCGCCAAGGCTTCGGCTGGCAGGCAGGAAACCAGGAAATGGATCAACCATGACCGGTTCCGGGGTTCCTGGCCTCCGGCTTCAAATATTTAAGGGTTTTGCCCGCGCCGTGATTTGTGCTCTCCTGCTTGGATGAAGTTCGAGTCACTGGTCAATCCCGCCGTGCTGACGCAGCCGGTCTACGAGCCGGGCAAGCCGATCGAGGAGGTCGCGCGCGAGCTCGGGCTCGATCCCGCGGGTATCATCAAGCTGGCGTCGAATGAAAACCCGTTCGGGCCGTCGCCCAAGGCCCTCCTCGCGGCGCAGCGCGCGCTGCTGCACGGCGAACTCTACCCGGACGGCGGATGTTTTGCGCTGCGCCAGAAGCTGGCGTCAGTCCGCGGACTCGCGGCGGACCAGTTCATCATCGGCAACGGCTCCAACGAGATCATCGAGTTCCTGGGCCATGCGCTGCTGCGCCCCGGCGACGAGGTGGTCATGGGTGCGCCGGCGTTCGTCGTCTACAAGCTGGTCACGCTGGTGTTCGGCGCCAAGGCGGTGGAGGTGCCGCTCACGAATCACCGCCACGACCTCGCCCGCATCGCCGCGGCGATCACGCCGCGGACGAAGCTGGTGTACGTGTGCAGCCCGAACAACCCGACCGGCACGGCAAACACGGCGGCGGAGCTGCTGGCGTTCGCCCGCGCGCTGCCCGACCACGTCGTGGCGGTGTTCGACGAGGCCTACGCGGACTACGTCGCGGACGCGCCGGACCTGCGGCCGCTGATCCGCGAGGGGCGGAAGGTCGTCTGCCTGCGGACGTTCTCCAAGATCTACGGGCTCGCCGCGCTGCGGGTGGGCTACGGGTACGCGACCGCGGACATCGTGGCGCTGCTCAACCGCGTCCGGCAGCCGTTCAACGTGAATGCGATCGCGCAGGCGGCGGCGGTGGCCGCGCTGGACGACCGCGAGTTTGTGGAAAGCTGCGTTCGGGAGAATCGCGCGGGCCTCGCGCAGCTCGAGGCGGGGTTCAAACAGCAGGGCCTGGAGTTTGTGCCGAGCGTGGCGAATTTCATTTTGGTCAAGGTGGGCGAGGGTGCGCGGCTGTTCGACGCCCTGCAGCGGCACGGGTTGATCGTGCGCCCGATGGCGTCGTACGGGATGCCCGAGTGGCTGCGCATCACCGTCGGCACGAAGGCGCAGAACGAGCGTCTCCTGGCCGAGCTGGCCGCGGCACGACGCTAACCGCGGCTGGCGGCGCGGCGGAACCGGTCGTTACCCACGGCTGGCTGCCCGTTTTAACCTGTCGTTGATCGCGGGGGCAAGTCCGCCGCCGCGGGCGAGCTCGGCATGGATCCGGGAAAAGCCGTGCGCGTCCACCTTGCGCAGGGTGCGGAACAGCCGCCGCGCCGCGCCCGTGAGTCCGCCGCGTTCGTCGAGCCAGAAAATATTCGGGCCAGTCAGCCCGCGCGGCCGTCCGACAAAAATCCACGCCTCGCTCGCCGGGCTCCGCGCCGCGCGGGCGCGGGACATCCGCGCGTGCAGGGTGACGGGTGTACGCGGGCTGTAGTGCCGGGCGAGTCGGCCCGGGGCCAGTTGGGCAACCTTTTCTGAGCCCGGCGTGCGCGCCGGAGACACGCGGCGACCGAGTGTGCGCTCGAGCTCGACACGCGTCACGGCGCCGGGCCGCAGCAACCGGGGTTTTTGCGGATCGCGCAGGTCCACGATGGTCGACTCCAGCCCGATGGTGCATGGGCCGCCGTCGAGGATGTGGCGGATCCGGTTGCCGAGGCCGGCGCGGACGTGTTCGGCGGTGGTTGGGCTCACATAGCCGAACGGATTGGCGCTGGGCGCGGCCAGCGGCACGCCGCAGAGCTTGAGCAGCCGGCGGAAGAGCGGGTGGCTCGGCATCCGCACCGCCACGCTCGGCAGCCCGGCGGACACGACGGCCGGCACCAGCGGTTTCTTCGGCAGCACGATCGTCAGCGGGCCGGGCCAGAACTTTTTCGCGAGCCGCAGTGCGGCGTCGTTGACCTCGGCGACCTCGCGCAGCTGCGCGAGCGAGTGGATGTGCACGATCAGCGGGTCATTGGCCGGCCGGCGCTTGGCGGTGAAAATCTTCCGGCAGGCGCGGGCGTCGAGCGCGTGGGCGGCGAGCCCGTAGACCGTCTCGGTCGGCACGGCCACGAGTTCGCCGGCCCGCAGCCGGCGGGCGAGCCGGGCGAGGTTGGCGGGGGTGCCGCGGTAGATTCGAGCTGTGGATCGGGCCGTCATGGCGCAAAAAAGCCGGAGTCCAAAGACTCCGGCTGGCTGGAAATTAGGCAATCGCAACCCTTACGGGGCGAGGAGCATGTTGCGCGACCGCTTGATGGTCTTGGTGATGGCGCGCTGGTGCTTCGTGGTGAGATGGGTGTACTTGCGCGGCAGGATCTTACCCGTGTCG
>CAIQKV010000006.1 GCA_903872505.1 uncultured Opitutia bacterium | reverse complement strand
GGCGGGCCGTGTAGGGGTACACGGCCCGCCTTCCTTTTTTTCGCGTGGTGGCAGGGGTGGCCTTGTCATCGCGAGCCAGGTATCGCTGGCGTGGCGATCCATCCGGATGGATTGCTTCGTCGTCCCGCCAAGTCGGGACTCCTCGCAATGACAAATGGTGACAGCCGCGTGACTTTTCCAAAAGTGCGTAACTCTGTCATCGACAACTGGCATGTGCCCTGCTCAGTTATTCACAAGATACCCACACGATGGAAAACCACCGCGGGGCGCACGCTCCAAATCCGGGGATCAGGGTGGCGGCAAAGATAAAGACCTTCGTACTCGACACGAACGTCCTCCTGCACGACCCGCAATCGATTTACAAATTCGAGGACAACAATCTCGCGATCCCGGTGGAGGTCCTGGAGGAACTCGACGCCATCAAGGGTGAGCAGTCCACCGAGCGGGGCCGGAATGCCCGCCGCGTCCACCGGATCCTGCAGGAGCTGCTGCCTGATTCGCGCTCGATGCACGAGGGCGTGAAGCTGCCCAACGGCGGCACGCTCTCCATCATCATCAACCCTTACCTCATGGACGGCGGGCGCAGTTCCCCCGCCATGGACCGGTTGCGATCGATCCTCCCCGACCTCGCCAAGAAGGACAACCGCATCATCGCCGCGGCGTTGTTTGTGCAGGAACAGTTTCCGCCGCCGACCATCCTCGTCACCAAGGACGTCAACGTGCAGCTGAAGGCCCGCGCCGTCGGGCTCGAGTCCGAGGACTACCTCAACGACAAGGTCCCCGAGACCGTCGAGGAGGCCAGCTACCGCGACATCCCGGTCAACCTTTACGAGCTGCAGCGCTTCTGCTCCGAGGGCCAGTTCGACATCGGCCCCGAAGCCGCCAAGCCCCTCTACCTCAACGAATATCTCCTGCTCCGGTCCGACGAGGGCAAGACGATGCCCGCCCGGTATTACGGCGACGGGCTCGTGCGGCGGCTGAAGATCCCCGATTTCGTCAAGGCGCCCGGCGGCATCACGATCCGCGCGCGCAACCTCGAGCAGCAGTTCTTCCTCGATGCGCTGCTCGACGACAGCATCCACATGCTCACCTGCTTCGGCAAGGCGGGCACGGGCAAGACGCTCCTCTCGATCGCCGGGGCGCTGCACCAGACCCACGACGACCAGTCGCGCTACGACGGCGTGTCCATCTCCCGGCCCGTGATCGCGCTCGGCAAGGACATCGGGTTCCTCCCCGGCACGCTGGAAGAGAAGATGAAGCCGTGGCTCCAGCCGTACTACGACGCGCTGGAGGTGCTGATTCCCTCGAAGCCGCAGAAGGAGCCGCAATTTGCCGCCAAGAAGGTCTCCAAGAAGAAGCACAAGAAGCACGACGACCGGTATTTCGGCGCGATGACGCCCCCGCCCGCGGCGCACAACGGCAGCCACAACAGTCTCCCGCTGGTCAAGCCCTACGAGCGGCTGCTCAAGAGCGGCCTGGTCGAGATCGAGGCACTCGCCTTCATCCGCGGCCGCTCCATCGCGCGCCGCTTCTTCATCCTCGACGAGGCGCAGCAGCTCACGCCGCACGAGGTGAAGACCGTCATCACCCGCATTTCCGAGGGCTCGAAGATCGTGCTGATCGGCGACCCGGCGCAGATCGACAACCCCTACGTGGACTCACGCAGCAACGGCCTCGTCTACTGCCACAACCGGATGAAGGGCCAGGCGGTGGCGGCGCACGTGAAGCTGATGAAGGGCGAGCGCTCGAAGCTCGCCGAGCTCGCCGCGGACCTGCTGTGAGCGGGTGGAGCGCGGGGTTGTTGACCCCGCCTATCCGGCTCCGAGGCAGGGCGGATTATCCCTAATCCGCCGTGCATTGGTCGGCCTACTCATCAGACGCGGCGCGTTAAGGATAACGCGCCCTACCTAACTCCGGCGGGGTCAGCGACCCCGGCCGACAACAGCCTCAGGCGGCCGAGCGCTTGAGCAGGCTGGGCTGCGCGAAACGCAGCGCGCGGTATTCCATCACCAGCACGAAGGCCGCGGTGAAGAAGAAGTCGCTCGCGAGGGAATTGCGGAAGAACAGCAGGGTGGGCGGGAACGCCGGGTGCCCGACCGTCATCGCCTGCCACCAGCCGGCCGCGTTCTTGGCATAGCCGAGGTCGGTGAACCAGGACTGCGTGTTGGTCACCAGATAGAAGAACACCGCGCCGCCGAGGACGCCGGAGAAGAGGTTGAGCCAGTTTTTCCGGCGCGAGACGAGCCAGCCGAGGCCGAGCGCCACGCCGAAGCAGACCGCGCGGACGGCCGCGCCGCTGTACGTCCAGAGGTAGCCGTACTGCGTGGCGTAGTAGGAATTGATGAAGTAGTCCGACAGGATCAGCGCGGCGAACGGCACGAGCCAGAGCCGGCGGTCGCGGAAATACACGCCTCCACAGAAAGCCAGCGCCATCAGCGGCGCGAAATTGGCGAGCGATGACTCCGACGCGGCGACCACGCGGTAACCAGCGGCGAGGACAATCATGAGGAGGGCGGTGATCATGGGCGAAGGATTGGCGCGAAAAACCCGCGTTGGCAAGACTGCGTCGGGGCTTATTGCTCCGCGGCGCGGGCCAGGAGCCAGAGCAGGTCCGCGAGGCGGTTGACGAACTGGAGCAGCACCGGGCGCACGCGGCGGCCCGCCGCGGGCAGCGCGACCAGCCGGCGTTCGGCGCGGCGCGCGGCCGTGCGGGCGAGGTCGAGGGCGGCGGCGTGCGGGTTGGCGCCGGGCGTGGCCCAGCCGTCGAGCCGGACGGGCCGGGACTCGAGCGCGGCGAGGGCGGCGTCGAGGCGGGCCAGCTCGGCCTCCCCGATCTTCCGGAATTCCGACGCGGCGTAGCGCGCGGCGTCGGCCTCGGCGCAGGCCAGCTCGCCCATCAGCGCGACCAGGTCCTGCTGGATCTGCTCGAGCTCCGCTTTCCGGGCGGGATCCGGGCAAGCGGCCTTCGCGAGGCCGACGGTGGCGTTAAGCTCGTCGAAGACGCCGACCGCCTCGATCTGGGGATGGTCCTTCGGCACGCGCTGGCCGTAGAGCAGGCTGGTGGTGCCGTCGTCGCCCGTGCGGGTGGCAATGGACCGAGGGGAACTCATGGCTTGGCGGCGTCGCGGGTCGCCTTCGCCAGCGTGCGGACGGCGGGGTCGAGGTCGGCGCGGACCTTCTTTGCCATGCGGTCGATGAACAGGATCCCGTTCAGGTGGTCGGCCTCGTGCTGGATGCAGCGGGAGAGCAGCCCGTCGCCGCGCAGGGTGTGCGGCACCCCGTGCTCATCCTGGAAGGCGACCGTGATGGCGTCGGGCCGCACCACGTCGCCGCGGATCTTGGGAAACGACAGGCAGCCCTCCTCGTAAATCAGCTCGTCGGTCCCCGGCACGACCGTGATCCGGGGGTTGGCGATGGCCATCGGCATGAAGAGGTCGAGCGGCACGCGAGACCCGTCGAGCTCCCAGGCGAAATCCGCCTCGGCCGCGCGCAGGTCCACGACGCAGAGCTGGACGGCCTTGCCGACCTGCTGGGCGGCGAGCCCGATGCCCTGGGCCGCGTGCATCGAGGCGACCATGGCGCGGGCGAACTTGGCCAGCGCCGCGTCGAACACGGCGATTTTTTCGCCCTTCTTGCGCAAAATGGGCGTGTTGTAGTGAACAATGGGGAGGGACATCGGTCGGTGAGGCCCAAGCGTGGGTTTGCTATCTGCGGCCCGCAAATCAATACTCCCGTTCCATGAGCGCGTTCTCCGACCTGGCCAAAAAGCCCCTCGCCGCCCCCTTGCTGGCGGTGGGCGGCCTGCTGCTGGCGTTCGCGGCCTGGTCGCTGCCGGTCAACCTCAAGGCGCTCAGCCCGGCGCTGCTGCGCGAGGCCGGCGCCGGCACGCCCACGCTGGCGCAGTTCGGGCGCCAGCTGGTGGACTCGGAGAAGATCGGCCCCGCCGCGCAGGTGCTGGCCGCGGCGCGCTCGCTCAACGACCCGGGGGCCGCCGGCCTGGAGACCGAACTGGCCCGCCTCTCCGCGCACACGCCGGAGATGGTGGCGTGGGGCGGCTGGGATCCGTTCCTCGACCCGCTGTTCAACCTCCGCGAAAACAAGGGCCGCGCCGCCAGCACGCCCGTGCTGACCTTTTTCATCACCGAGAAGGCCCGGGAGACGCTCCGGGCCTACCTGGCCAATTCGCGGTCGCTGGGCGTGCAGGCGCTGCTTCGCACCCGCGGGATCACTGCCACCGGGCGGTTCGTCCCCGCGACCCAGCCCGGCGGCCAGCCGCTCGACGCCGTCATCCTGCTCGCGGCGCTACTCTACCAGGGCGAGCACCTGTCGCCGCCGCTCCAGCGCGAGCTGCGCGGCCTCGCCGAGACGGCGCTCGCCGCGAAGGAGCTGGGAGCGCTGGAACCGTTCTTTCTCGACCTGCTCTCGCTCGGCAAGCGCCTCGACTGGGCGCAGCTCGGCGAATTGCTCCGCGCCACGGAAAACACCAAGACGGTCGGCGAGTTCGCCCACCTCGCGCGGGTGGCGCCCGACCAGCTGCCCGTGATCTACGCCGCGGCGCTGTTCTCCGGCTCGGCCGACCCGGTGGCGTCGTATCTGATCCAGTTCGGCAAGCAGGGCGCGGACGACCTGCGCCTCGCCCTCGGGAACGGGCAGGGGGCGGTCCACCAGCTGATGCTCCGGCAGGTGCCGGTCAGCCATGGCCCGGGCGCCGGGCTGGGCACCGCCGCCTCGCTGGTGCTGCTCCACCCGCACATCATGATCGTGGTGAAGTACCTCGGGTACCTGCTCGGGGTGTTCCTGGTCTTTGTGGGACTCGACCACTGGATCGTCAGCCCGGTCTCGGACCCGAGGCTCGCGCTGCCCCACATGAAAAGCGGGGTGCTGGCGCTGCTTTTTTCGACCGTGCTGGTCATCGTCACCGAACCGTTCCTGCTCCGGGCGGCACCGCTGTCGGAATACCGGGTCAGGCTGGTCCTGCCGGTGCTCGTCTCCACTTCCAAACCACCGACCCCTCCCGCCAACCAACCCACACCCTCCATGGACGCCTCCACCCTCATCTCGATTGGCTTTTTTGCCTGCCTGCAAATCGCCATGTATGTCATCTGCCTCCGCAAAATCGCGGAGGTCGCCCGCTCCACGCTGCCCCCGCTGACCAAGCTGCGGCTGATGGAAAACGAGGAGAACCTCTTTGACGGCGGCCTCTACGTCGGCATCGGCGGCACCGCCACCGCGCTCGTGCTGCAGGTGCTCGGCATCATCGAGCCCAACCTGCTGGCCGCGTATTCCTCCAACCTCTTCGGCATCACCTGCGTCGCGCTGGTGAAGATCCGCCACGTCCGCCCCTACAAGCGCCTGCTCATCCTCGAGAGCCAGGTCCAGACCGGGGTCAAGCTCGCGTCATGAACAAGACCCTGCTCCTCATCCTCTGCGATTTTCTCCTGCTGAACCTCCTCGCGCTCACGCGCTGGGAGAAGGCGGAGCCGGCGCGCGCGAAGCAGCCGCCCGTGCCGCAGATGACCGCCACCGCCGCCACCAAGGACCAGGACCTGGTCGAGACGATGAAGCTCTCGCTCGCCGACGAGCGCACGACGCGCGAGCAGCTGACGCAGAAGCTGTCCGCCACCGAGTCCACGCTGGCCTCGCGCGAGCAGAACCTCACCCAGCTGCAAGCCGACCAGACGAAGCTCGCGGCGACGCTGAGCGCCACCCAGCGCACCGCGGCGGACCTGGGCCAGAAATTTGCCGCCGCCACGCAGGATGCGACGCTGACCAAGGAGGAGCTCGCGCGGATCCAGCGCGAGCTCGAGGACAAGCGCACGGAGGCCGAGCGCCAGAAGCAGGCGCTGGCCGCGCTGGCCGCGTCGCAGGCCGAGGCGCGCCAGAAAATCGAGGGGCTCACGGTCGCGGTGCAGGTCGCCGAGCAGGAAAAGCGGCTGCTGCGCGAGACGGCCGACACGCTCAAGACGCAGGTCGAGGCGGAGCGGTCGGACCGGCTCAAGGCCCAGGCGGCGACCACCCAGCTCGCGCAGGGCGTCGGCCAGCTGGCCGAGAAGTCCGGCGAGCTGACGAAGGAGATCCGGGACAACCGCCCGATCAACGCCAACGTGCTCTTCAGCGATTTCCTCGCCAACCGGGTGACCACGCTCTTCACCGCGGTCCGGTCCGGCCTGTTCGGCCCGGCCACCCGGGAGAAGCAGGCGGCCACGATCCTCGTCACCGACGGGGCGAAGATCTACGCGCTGCTGCACCTGGACGACACGCCGTTCCCGCTCAGCGAGGACAGCCTCGACTGGGAGAAGATCACCGCGGAGTTCACCAAGCCGCCGGCCTACCGCAGCCGCGCCGCCGCCCTGCAGTTCCTTTCGCTCGACCCGCGCGTGCTGGTCCTGCCCGTGGATCCGGTGCAGGCCGCCGCCCTCGGGGTGAAGGTTTATCCCACCGCGCTGGAGCCGTTCAAGTTTACCGAGGCGGTGCTGGTGAACGGCGGCGGCAAGGGCTACGGCGAGGTCGGCTTCAAGCTCGACGCGTCGCAGCCGGGCTACGTGCGCGTGGACAACCGGTTTTTCAAGCGGCTGTTCGGCGACTTCGCGCCCTCGCGCGGGGACCTCGTGCTGAGCAAGACCGGCGAGCTGCTCGGCATCATGGTCAACAGCGACTACTGCGCCCTCGTGAACAATTTCCTGCCCGCCAAGACCATCACGACCGGCGACGACGTGCGCGCCCAGCACACCGCCGCCGTGCTCAACGACCTGGCCGCGCGGGTGCGCCTGCTGCCGCTGAAGTTGCAGTGAGCGGACAGCCGGGGCCGGTGCAGGCGCCGTCTTTGATTGTCATGGCGCAAAGAGCATCGAAGGTTGGGTGACACCGGGACATGAGCACGCGCACGCCGAATATCTTGTGGATCCTGACGACCCAGTGGCGGGCGTCGGCGACCGGCTACGCGAACGACCCGAATGCGCGGACGCCGTGCCTCGACGCGCTGGCGGCGGAGAGCGTGAACTACACGCAGGCGGTGACGCCGCACCCGTTCGGGCCGTTCGCGCGGGCCGCGCTGCTGACGGGCGTGCCCTCGCCGGAGAACGGCGTGCAGGACTACTTCGACCCGCTGCCGGTGACGGCGCGGACCATCGCGCACCAGCTGAACGACCGGGGCTATGCGACGGCGTTTTTCGGCAAGTGGCACCTGGCGAAACGCGACCCGGCGGCGCCGCTGGTGGGCGAGGCCCACGCCCGGACGGTGGTCTCGCTCCTCGCGCGCGGCGGGTTCGGGCTGTGGGAGGGCTTTGAGAGCGGGTTCCTGCTGAACGACCCGTGGCTGCACGGCTCCAGGCTGCCCGCGCCGGTGCAGGTGAAGGGTTACCAGAGCGACGTGCTCTGCGAGCGGGCGGCGGGGTGGATGAATGCCCCGCTGCGCTCGTCGAGCTACGCCGGGCCGGGCCCACGGCCGTGGTTTTGCCTGGTCAGCCTGGAGGCGCCGCATCCGCCGTACGATGCGCCGGCGGCGGGCGTGCAGGCGCGGGCGCCGGGCGAGATCGTGCTGGCGGCGAATGTGCCGCGGGGCGGCGAGGCGGAGGCGAGGGCCCGCCAGGAACTCGCGGGCTACTACGCGCACATCGAGGCGACGGATCGGGCGATCGGCCGCCTGCTCGCGGCGACGCCGCGCGAGGACACGATCGTGGTGTTCACCAGCGTGCATGGCGACATGCACGGGGCGCACGGGCTGTTCCGCAAGGGCTGGCCGCACGAGGAGAGCGTGCGCGTGCCGCTGTTGATCCGGGCGCCGGGCGTGGCGGCCCGGCGGGACGACGCGGCGGTGTCGCTGGTGGATCTGGCGCGGATGACCCGGGGATTGGCGGAGAACAAAGCAGGGGTGGTCTCTGACCTCCCCTGGCCCGGCAAGGGCGGGTCGGAGACCCGCCCTACCTTTTCCAGGATTTCCATGCCGTCGGTGGTGGCGCTGCCGCACCAGTGCGGCCGCGTGTGGCGCGGGGTGCGGACCAAGGCGCGCAAGCTCGTGCTCAACCCGGACGGATCGCCGTGGATGTTTTTTGACCTCGAGCATGATCCGCTGGAGATAACGGACCTCTCCGGGGATCCGGCGCGGGCCGGGGAGATCGAAGGCTTCAGGCGGATGGTGGGATAGGTGGCACGCCAAGGTCCGAGAAGTTCGAACATTGCGACTTGGCGGCTGGGCGCGAGGAATCGGCCTACTTGTACCGCCCGCCGGGCCTGATCACGAGGTCGATGCCGCGGGGGCCGCGGGAGGACCGCCCGGGCCGAACAGGCGGCGGATGACGGCCTCGATCTCGTGCAGCTTCACGGGCTTGCTGATGTAGTCATCCATCCCGGCCTGCAGGCAAAGCTCGCGGTCGCCCTGCATGGCGTTGGCGGTGAGCGCGATGATCTTGGGCTGGCGGTCCGGCGGAAAGCGGTGGCGGATCTGGCGGCTGGCCTCGAGCCCGTCCATCTCCGGCATCTGCAGGTCCATCAGCACGACATCGTAATGGCGGGACTCGAGCGCCGTGATGACCTCCAGGCCGTTGCCCACGGCGTCGGCGCCGTAGCCCAGGCGCTCGAGAAAGCGGAGCGCGACCTTCTGGTTGACGGTGTTGTCCTCGGCGAGGAGCAGATCCAGGGGAAATTCGTGGGCGAGCAGATGGTCGAACGGGGAGATGGTGCCGCCGGAGGCGACCGGGTGGGCAGCGGTTTCGCCCAGCAGCGCGAGCGCGCGCAGGAGGAACGAGTTCTTGAGCGGCTTGTAGACGACGGCCAGGGGCGGCGCTCCCGGGGGTGCCTCGGGCGGCGTCTGGCCAAACGGCAGCATCAGCAGGCGCGGGGTCCCGAGGTGGAGGAGCGCATTCAGGGCGGGGGTGCCGGCGGTCTCGTCGGCGTCGATCACGACGAGGGCGGGCGGCGGCTGGAGGGTGGTGGCGAGTGCCGTGGCCGCCGCCGCATCCGGGGCGAACACGCAGGTGGCGCCGAGGGATTCGAGGAAGAGGCGGAGGCGTTTCTGCGTCACGGGGTTGTCCTCGACGCAGAGGACGGGACCGGCGCGGAAGCTGGGGGCGAGCGGCGGCAGCGCCGCCTTGGCATGGTGCCGGTCCGCCTCGGCGAGGATCGTGAAGATGAAGGCCGAGCCGCGCCCGACGGCGCTCTCGACGCGGATGTCGCCGCCCATCAGTGCGCACAGCCGCTGCGAGATGACGAGGCCGAGGCCGGTGCCGCCGTATTTGCGCGTGGTGGTGGAGTCGATCTGGCTGAAGGCCTTGAACAGCCGCTCCACGCGATCCGGCGGGATGCCGATGCCGGTGTCGCGGACGGTGAACTCGAGGCGGAAGCGGCCGGACGCCGCGAGGCGGCCGGCCGACGCGGAGGCGAGCCGGACCTCGATGGCGATGTTGCCCCGGGGCGTGAACTTGACGGCGTTGTTGACGAGGTTGACGAGGATCTGGCGCAGGCGGGTGACGTCGCCCAGGATCGACGCGGGGACGGCGGGGTCGACATGGTAGACGAGCTCGAGCCGCTTGGCCGTGGCCGAGAGGGCGAACAGGTCGAGGGTTTCCTCGAGGCAGCTGGCGAGCTCGAACGGCAGGTACTCGAGGTCCATCTTGCCGGACTCGATCTTGGAGAAGTCGAGGATGTCGTTGATGATGGTGAGCAGGGCCTCGCCGGAGAAGCGGATGGTGTTCACGTAGTCGCGCTGCTCGGCGGTGAGCTTCGATTCCATCAGCAGGCTGGTCATGCCGATGACGCCGTTCATGGGCGTGCGGATCTCGTGCGACATGGAGGCGAGGAACTCGCTCTTGGCGCGCGAGGCGGCGTCGGCCTCGGCCTTGGCGAGGCGGAGCTGGTTCTCGGTCTCGACGCGCGCGGTGATGTCGGTCTCGATGGCGATGAAATTCTCGACCACGCCGGCCTCGTTGCGCACCGGCTGGATCTCGAGGTGGAGGTGGTATTTGCGGCCGGACTTGGAGTAATTCACGACGTCCGTGCTCAGGGCGCGCCCGCGGGCCATGGCGGCGCGGATCAGGAGGACCTTGCGCGGGCTGGTCTCGGGCCCGGTCATGAAGTCCGCGGGATTGCGGCCCACGGCCTCCTCCAGGGTGTATTCCATGACGCGGGTGAAGCTCTCGTTGACCCACTCGATGGTGCCCGCCGGCGAACCGATGAGCACGGGGTTGTCGGTCTTCGAGGCGACGAGGGAGAGCTTGCGGGCCTCGGCCTGGCTCGCGCGCAGGGCGAGCTCGGCCTCCCGGCGCGCGGTGATATCCTGCACGGTGCCGACGATGCGGAGGGGGCGGGGGTCGGCGCCCCCGGCGACGGGCTTGGAACGGATGTAGACCCAGCGCCATTCGCCGGTCCGCGCCCGCACCCGGTACTCCCGCTCGATGAAGCTGGCCGTGCCGTCGAGCTGGGTCTCGATGCTCTGGCGGTAGAGGGGAAAGTCCTCGGGATGGATGAGCGACTGCCAGGCGTCGATGGTCGGGCGCATGCGCTGGTGCTCGTAGCCGAGCATGGCCCACAGGCCGGGGCTGTAGTAGACATGGCCGGAGGCGACGGTCCATTCGAAGATGCCGATCTGGGTCGAGTCGAGGGCCAGGCGCAGGCGCTCGTCGGACACCTTGAGGCGCTCCTCGATCCGCCGGCGTTCCTCGTTCTCGGCGACAAGCCGCCGGTTGGTCAGCTCGGCGGTGCGCTGGCCGGTCCGCGCCTGGCCGGCGAGATGGGTGCTGAGGCCGAGGAGGAGGGTGATGCCGAGGCCGGCGGCGAGCGCGAGCTCGGGCAGGAAGCGCCGGTCGTTGGCGAGCGCGCCGGCGGACGGCGTGAAGCTGAGCCGGATGCGGCGGTCGAAAATCGGGTAGGTCTTGTCGAGGGTCTGCCCGGGGTCGCGATCCGTGGCACCGGGCTCGGAATCGTACTGTGGCTCGTCCCCGATGACGACGACCACATGGTAGTCCGGGGCGAGCTTGCGGTCGGAGGTCAGCGCGGCGAAGAACGGGCGATAGAGAAACTCCGCTGCGACGTAACCGGTGCGCCCGGCCGGCGCATAGATCACAAAACCCCGGCCCTGGCCGGCGATGCTGGTGGTGCCCGAGACCACCGCGGTCCGCCCGGCGCGGGCTTCCTCGAGCGCCCGGAGCCGGACCCCGTCCCGCCGGTGGTCAAAGTTGAGCGCGCCCTCGTTGCCCGCCGCCGGGTAGACCCACCGCGTGCGCAGATCGGGGGTGACCCAGCTGAGCGACACGCAGCCGAGCGGCGACAACTCATCCATCTGCAGGTGCGCGTCGGTTTCCCGGATCACGGCGGCCTCGTCGGGGCCGGCGCCCCATTTGTCCGCGAGGCGCCCGAGCAGCGCCCGCTGGCGATCGAGCTCATAGTTGATGGTCGTCGCGAGGCCCTCCATGGAGGTCTGGGTCTTGACCCCGGTGTAGGCCTGCTCGCGGACCCGCAGGCCATTCCAAAGAATGAGCGTGAGCATGCAGCACCCGATCATGGCCGGCAGGGGCGCCCAGCGGGGCGAAGCGATCCCGGGCCGCAGGGCCTCGCGCGAGGCGTGGAGCACGAGGGCCAGGCCGAGAAACAGGAGCGCGAAGCCGCCGCCGGGCGGTATCGGCGCATCATCGCCCCAGCGGTAAAAGGACGGCAGGCCGGCGGCATAGCCGAGCAGGTTGGTCAAGCCGACCGAGCCGACCAGCGAGCCGACGACGGCCTCGGTGCCGGCCTGGGCGCGGGCGCCCGGGGACTGGTTGCGCCAGACCAGGACGAGGGCGGCGAGCAGCAGGCAGCCGGCCGAGACCAGGGGCATCCGTCCGGACTGCGCCAGATCCGCGAACTGGTGGTCGGCGCCGAGCAGGCCGTCGATGCCGAAATCGGCGTGGAGGAGAATCTCCGCGACGGTCAGCGCCGCGATCCCGGCGGGCGCAAGCGCCAGCCACAGGACGCCGCGGCGCGAGCCCAGTTCCCGGGCCAGCAGCGCCCAGCCCAGCAGGAAGACGCCGAGCGCCCCGTTCGGCGCGACCGGGGCGAACCCCGGCAAAGGTGCGACGAGGGCGTCAAGATGCAGCCAGCGGCCGGCCAGGGCGCTCCCGCCCAGCAGGACCAGGGCGCCGGCCAGCAGGAGCGACGTGCGTTCGAGCCAGGAGCGGCGCGGCAGTGTGGGCAAGGTCGCCATGGCGGGGTTCGCGCCACCTAACCGGCCCCGCCACAGGCGTGCAATGAGTTTCCTCCGGCACGGGCGGCCGCGGTCAGCGCCGCAGATAGTCGGTCGGGACGGGCGGCGGCTTGGGCGGTTCCACGGTACCGGGCCGGGAGAGGTTGCGCAGGAAGTTGGTCGGCCCGTTGACGAAGGCCCAGGACGGCTTCTCGAGCGAGCCGGTGAGCTTGACCTCGAGCATGCTGGAGAACGGCGTGAGGAAGGCGCCGAGCACCGCGGTGGGGATGAAGGAGCTTTCCTGGAACGGATTGACGCGCCCCTTGAAGTCGAGCTCGTGCCGGTCGAGCGCGTAGCTGCCGCGCGCGTCGATTGCGGAGTTCGCCCCCGTGACGCTGACCCGGGAGAATTCCAGCTTGGGACCCGCGACCTTGAAATCCGCGCTCGCCGCGGTGAAGCGCAGCGAGGTGAAGGACAGGAGTTCCGACAGCAACCCGAGCATGCGCACATTCCCCAGGGCATCGCCCGCCAGGCTGGCGTTGCCCGAGCCCCGGAAACTGTACGGGTCGTCGTACAGCCCCTCGGCCGACGCAGCGAGGTCGAGCTTCACGTTGGCCTTGTCCTGGACGAACTTGCCCGGCACCGGCGGCGGCTGGCCGTTCCGTTTGGCGGAGAACGCCTCCAGCGTGCTGACGGCCTGCCCCAGACTGGCGTTTTGCAGGGTGAGGTCGAAACCGAGCCGGCGCCCGGCGTCGCGGCCCCAGACCCGCGCCCGGCCGCTGGCGATGCCGCCCGCAAAGCCCACCGCGATGGGATCCAGTGTCACCTCATCGTCGTGGATCACGGCGTGGAAGGCCAGGTTGCTGAGCGGGAAATCATGGAAGGCGAAGGCGCCGGTGGACTGGGCCGTGATCTGCGCGATCTGGTGCAGGCCGTCCGGCGAGGCCGACCCGTCGAAATGGGCGAGGAACTTGACCGTGGGCGGCTGGGCAAACCGGTAGGGCGCGAGCACGTCCGCCACGAGCGGCCCGAAGATCCGCGCCGGGACCTCAAGCGCGAGGGAGGAGTCGAAATTCAGGTCGAGGCTGATCAGGTCGAAGTTGGTCACCTCGACCTGGCGGACGAACGTCCCCCGGGCCGAGCCGGAGCCGATGGTGGCGAAGACCTCGAGCCCGTCGTAGAAGTTGGGCCGGATGAACAGCAGCGCGCGCGCGTGGTCGAATTTCACGCCGTGGATCACGGGGGCGGTGCTGTCCGCATACACGAAGACCGTGTTGCGGCCGCCGCCGTGCCAGTTGCCCTTCACGTCCACGCTGGCGTCGGGGGGCGCGACCGGGAACTCGTAGTCCTTGAAGAAGGCGGGCCACCACTTGCCCAGCCAGGGCGAGATCGCGAGCGGCCGCAGGCGGCCCTCGAGCAGGAACCGGTGCTCCCCGGTGGCGGAATCGTTGAAGAAGCTGCCGCGCGCGTAGTTGTCCCCGAGCTGGGCGTACACGTGGTGCGCGACGAGATACCGGCCGTCGAACGTGAACTCGGCCCGGCCCGCGGCGATGGGCACATGGTAGGCGTCCAGCGACGCCACGGCGACGCGGCCGGTGGCGCGCGTGAACTCCCAGCCGGGGCCGAGGGTCAGGTCGGCGCTGAGCGGGGTCGGCGTGGTCAGCCCGAGATAGGGGCGGAGGTCGTGGTGCAGCGCCCCGCCGATGGGCCCGAGCAGCGCGGGCGCGAGCACGCCGTCGAACCGGAGGGCGGCGGTTTGCCGCCCGAGGTCGGCGCGGCCCCGGACGGCGAGGAGGCTCCCGGCGCATTCCGCGAGGACCTCGCCGGCGACGCGCGGCAACGGGCCGGGTTCGAGCCGGGCGGACAGGGCCGTGAAAGTGAAGCCCGCGGCGGCGAGGCCGGAGGCGCTCACCAGCACCTCGCGGGGCTCGTAGGTGTAGCGGGCCGGCTGGAGCGAGCCGCGCAGCCGGGCGCGCACCGCGTGCAGCGCCACCCCGCCGGGCAGCTGCAAGTCGTCCACCGTCAGGGTGAGCGGGGCCATGACCGGCGCCTCGCCCTGGATGGGAAACCGGGTCGTGAGGCAGAGCCCGAGCGCCTGCAGGACCACGGGAGTTTCCAGCTTCAGGCCGCGGGCGAGCATGGTGACGTCGGCGATCGCCCCGCGGGTGTCGGACGGGGAGAGCTCGATGCGGAGCTGGGGCTGATCCAGCGCGGCGAGCTGCCCGGCGAGGCGGGTGAGCTGGCGGCACAGGTCGGGATAGTTGCGGGCCAGGAGGTCGGCGACCGGCAGCGGCTCAACCTGGGCGCCCGGCGGCGGCGCGGCCAGATGCATGGCCCCATGCACCGTCACCGCGAAGCCCGCCACCCGGGCGGTCAGGTGCTCGATGATGAGTTCGTGCGCCCCCGGCCGGAACGTGGCGTCGAGGTTGCGGACGATGGCCTCGGCCCGGCCGGTGGGCGAAAGCATCGCCGGCACCGCCAGGCTGGCATCGGACAAACCCAGGCGGCGCGGCTCGAACCGGCCCGCGAGCAGGGCCCACGGGTCGATCTCCACGTACGCGGCGCGCGTGGTGATGATGGGTTCGCCGAACGCCGGGAGCAGGACGCGCACGTCGTCGACCAGGATGCGGCCCGCGGGGTCGAAGCGCGCATGGCCGAACTTCACCTGCACGTGGGAGACGGCGAGGCGCTGCTCCAGGCTGCGCAGCACGAAGCCGGGCACCGCGAGCTCGTGCGCGGTGGCAATCCAGACCTCGAGCGCCAGCAGGAGGCTGAGCCCGAGCCAGAGGCTCCAGCAGCAAAGGCTCAGGAGGCTCCGGCCGCAAAAGCGCGCCCCCGATCCGCAAAGCTTCAGCCAGGATTTCATCGGGCCGGCGCGGGGGTTATTTCTTGGGCTCGGGGACGGGCACCGGGCCGGGATCGCGGGGCGCCTCGGTGATCGTCCAAAGCGCGTCGAGGAGCGGCTGCTCGATGAAAAACACGGCGTTGTACTCGTTGGCCGGGGAACCCGCGAGCTGCTGGTCGCCCCCCGCGCGCAGGGTGAGGAAGAGCGTGGTCACGCTGGTCTGCTCCCCGGCGCCGCCGACCAGGGTGGCGGTGGCCTCGAGCCGGTAGCGCCAGGGGCGCTCCTCGCCGGCGATGGTCACCTTGTCGGCAAACTGGTCGAGGACGAACTCCCGCGCGCGCAACGTGCGCAGCGCGGTGAGCACCGCGGCGATGGCCTCCGGGTTGCGGGCGCCCGGCGGCGGGTGCCCGGCCTCGTCCAGCGCGGTGTCGAGCACCGCCTGGCCGCTGCCGAGGTCGGTGAGCTTGAGCGCGGTGAGGCGGGCGCCGGCGGGCAGCTCGCGCAGCAGGCGCTCGCGCCACGCCCGGGGCGCGACGGGCAGCTCGCGGAGGATGCCGGCGTCGACGGCGTAGATGGACGCGCCGGGATTGGCGGAGGGGCCGAGGCGGGCGTAGACGTTGTGCTTCGCGTCCGTGCCCAGCTGGAGGGCCAGCGGCGCGGCGCCGCCGCCCAGCGTGAGATGGATCTCGCGCTCGGGGCGATTGAAGCCCCAGGCCTCGAGGTCGGCGGCGGTGGGGGCGTCGCTCTTGAAATCGGACGCCGCGAGGCGCGCGAGCTGGTCGAGGAGCCGCGACACGGTCGCGCGGTCGGCGGGCACCGTCTGCGGCCCGACGGCGGACTCGCCCCGGCGGACGATTTGCCAGGCGGAGTTGTCCGCCGACAGGGTGCCGGTCTCGAGGCGCTGGAGGATGAGCTCGGGCGAGTTGGGGGCGGCGAGGGTGACGGCGGTGACGGCGGAGGCGTCGAAGTCGAGGACCCGGGTTTCGCGCAGCGCGACCTGGGCGGTGTGGAGCGTCGCCATCAGCGTGGCCGGGATGCGAACGGTGAAGAGCGCGGACCGGCCCTCGAGCTGGGCGTAATACTCGTCCGAGCCCTTGCCGGCGGCGGCCTCCGGATGGGCGGCGGCGCCGAGGATGAGCGTCTCGCGGCGGTTGTTGCCCTCGAGGGCGATGCGCAGGGCGGGGCTGGCCGCCGGGAGGACGGCGGGCGGGTTGGCGGTGATGAAGGATTCGACGCGCAGGGCGTTGAGGCCGTTGATGGCGAGCTCGGTGGCGTTCTTGCTGGCGCGGGCGATGATCGGGGTCTCGAACGACCAGCGGCCGCCGTCGCGCCGGAGCCGGATGCGGAGGCTGGCGGGCGCGGCGGTCTGGAGGCTGAGCGAGCGGGCCTCGAAGACCGGGATGGTGAAGAGGGCGTCGGCGCGGAGGTCGTCGGCGCTGAGGCCGAGGCTGCGGGCGAGGCTCTGGCTGACGACGTGGATGCGCTCGCCGTCGGGCGAGAGGAGATAGAGCCGGAGTCCGTCCTTGGTGATGTCGCCGATGCGCAGGAGCGTCTGCACCGGGTGCTCGGCGGGGTCGCCGGATGTGAGGGCGATGGTGAGGCGCGGCTTGTCGAGGCCGTAGTCGGCGAGGGACTGGCCGTTCTTCGCGAGGTCGCTGACGTTGAAGCTCGTCTCGTGCTCGAGGAACTGGAGCTCGGTGAGGATGCGGCTGACGGCGTTGGGATTGGCGGGCCACTCGAGCGGCGCGGTGACGAACCACACGTCCCCGCGCTTGGCGAGGGCGAGGGTGTGCCCGGGGCCGCCCCCGCTGATTTCCAGCGAGCGGATGTCGGCGGCCTCGGCGCCGAGGACGCGGCGGCGCGCCTCCTTCCAGCCCTCCTCGATGCGCCATTTGCGCTCGAACTGGAAGATGAAGAAGAACAGCGCGACGTTCAGGAAGAGGAGAACGAGGGTGACTTTGGTGCGCATGGTAGGCGGGGAGGTTAGCGGCGGCGCGTCCAGTAGACGATGAGGCCGAGGAGCAGGGCGGCGCCGGGGAGGAGGAAGAGCAGGCTGCGCCGGAGGCGCGCGAGCTCGCCGGCGCTGAGGGAGAGGGAGAAGCGCTCGATGGGGCGCACCGGGATGTTGAACTGCGTGTCGCGGTCCACGGTCCAGTTCACGGCGCCGAGGAAGATGTTCAGGTTGGCGGCGCCGACGATGCGGTTGTTGGCAATCAGGTCGCCGGTGCCGAACACGACCAGCCGGCCGCCGCGGACGCTGAAGTCGAGGCCGGCGCGCGCGGAGACCCGCTCGGAGGCCAGGGCGACGGCGAGGTGGTTGGGCGGCTCCAGCCCGGGGCGGTCGTTCTTGATGTCGTAGCCGGCGTTGAATTCCGGCGCGGTGTGCAGGCGGTAGCTGACCTCGCCCCAGGCGGTGGTCGAGGTGACGGCGAGGGTGGTGACGGTGAGGTCGTTGCCGAGCTTCCGGCCGGGATCGGGGCGCAGGCTGCGCGCGGGCCCGATGCGCAGCGGGATCTGGCGGTCCAGCAGCGTCTGGGTGATGGGATGCGGGAGGAAGTAGCGCACGATGAGGTCGCCCTCCTCGGTCATGTTGTCCGCGCCGGTGTCGTAGATCAGGTCGTCGTCCACCAGCAGGCCCCAGTCGAGCAGCAGGCTGCCCAGCCCGTGCGGCTGGCCGGGCTCGAGCAGGACGATCATGCGGCCGGCCCCGGGGCCGAGGTACTGGCGGAGCAGCTCCTGCTCCGCCGGCGTGTAGCGGCCCTGCGGGGCCACGGCGACGAGCAGGGCGGCGTCGGCGGGGACCTTGCCGCCGGCGGCGAGCTCGAGGCGGTCGACGTCGAAATTCCGTGCGCGCAGCTCGTCGCGCAGCATGGACAGGCCGCGCACGGGATCGACGTCCTCGGGGTTGAGCTCGCCGTGGCCGGTGAGGAAATAGACCTTCTTCTTGCCCGGGCTGGAAACGTCGAGGATGGCGGCGGTGAAGGCCTGCTCGCCGCGGAACGCGTGCTTCACGCCCTTTTCCAGCCGGTAGATCTCGCCGAGCGTGACGGCGCGGCGCCGGTCGCCGCAGAGCAGCACGATGGTGTCGGGCTGGTCGATGCCGAGCTGGTCGGCCTCGCGGCGGCGCTGGTAGACGTCGAGGTATTCCACGGTGACCTGGCGGTTGGCGTCGGCCTCGGTGGCGTAGGTGTATTCGCGCAGGAGGCCGCTGACGTCGCGGTAGGCCTGGGCGATGTCGGCGTTGTCGGAGTTCGGCGTGAGGGTGACGACGATCTTGACCGGCTGCGACAGGGTGCGCAGGTAGGCGAGGGTCTCGGGCGAGAGCGAGTAGCGGCGGTGCTGGGTCAGGTCGTAGCGCAGCGGATGGTAGCGCGCGAGGTAGTTGAGCCCGCCGAACAGCGTGAGGAACAGCACGGCCTGCAGCACGAGGTTGAGGGTGCGGACCCAGCGGGCGGTGCGGAAGCTGTCGAGGGCGGGCATGGGTTAGATTTTTCGAATTTCGAATTACGAATTTCGAATGCCCGACCGCTGGCGGCCGATCGCCCACCGCCCATGACCGATGACTGCGCGCGCTATGGCCTTTGGGTTCATGAGTGCAGCAGCTTCGCCTCGACGCTGAGGATGCTGAAGATGAGCGCGAGGACCGTGCCGCTCAGGTAGAAGAGCATCTGGCGCGTGTCGATCACGCCGCGGGTGAAGTCGTCGCGGTGGGTCAGGACCTGGGCGTAGTCGACCGCCATCCGGGCCGGCTGCAGCGCGTCGCGGCTGAGGATCGCGGAACTGGAAAGGAAGCTCAGGCCGAAGATCAGCCCGAAGATCATCGTGAAGCACAGGATGCCGGCGACGGCCTGGTTTTTGGACAGCGAGCTGGCGAACACCCCGATCGCGATGAAGAGCAGGCCGGAGACGGCGATGAAGAGGTAGCCGCCGAGGAGCGGGCCGGAGTCGATGAACCGCATGTCGCCGGAGAACTTGCGCAGGATGAGGAAGAACCCGCCGGTCGAGCCCCAGAGGGCGAGGTAGAGGAGGTAGGCCGCGCCGTACTTGCCGAGCACGACCTCGGTCGTGGTCACCGGCGTCGTGAGCAGCGTCTCGATCGTGCCGAGGCGGCGCTCCTCGGCGAGGCACTTCATGGTCAGCATCGGCACCATGAAAAGCACGGGCAGCCAGAACAGCTGGAAGAAGACCTGCGCGGGCGACACCTCCTGCGGCGCCTTGCTGTAGCTCTCGAGGATGGTGGTGAAGATGAACCCCATGAACGTGAGGAACAGGAGGCTCGCGAGGTAGGTGCCCGGGCTGACGAGCAGCATGCGGATCTCGTGGCTGAGCAGGGTGAAAAAGTGCTTCATGTCATTTCTTCCGCAGGTCGTTGGTCTTCACGTCCCAGCTGCGGCGGGTCGCCGCGAGGAAGACGTCCTCGAGGGTCGGGTTGACCCGGCTGAGCGCCCGGAGGCGGTAGGGTTGCGAGCCGAGGGTGCGCAGCAGCGGCTCGCCGAGCTCGCCGTTGTTCTCGGTCGAGAGGGTGAGCCGCCGGAAGCCGTCGGCATCGGGCTCGCCCGCCGCGCTGACCGAGAGGGTGGGGTCGATCGCGGCGAGCAGGAGGGGCAGGGAGGCGGTGTCGCCCGCGACCTCGATCTGGTAGGTGGAGCGGCCGAGCACCTCCCGGCGGAGGTCGGCGGGCGTGCCCTGCGCGACGACGCGGCCCTGGTTGATGATGAGCACGCGGTCGCAGGTCATCTCGATCTCGGGCAGGATGTGCGACGAGATGATGACGGTCATGCGGCCGCGCAGGCTGGCGATGAGGTCGCGCACGATCAGGATCTGGTGCGGGTCGAGGCCGATGGTCGGCTCGTCCATGATGATCACCGGCGGCTCGGCGAGGATGGACTCGGCGATGCCGACGCGCTGGCGGTAGCCCTTGGAGAGCTGGCCGATGATCTTGTGGCGGACGCGCTTGAGGTCGCAGAGCTCGAGCACCTCGTCGATGCGCGGGCCGAGCATGCGGCGCGTGATCTCCTTGAGCCGGCCGCGGAAGTAGAGGTACTCCGAGACGCGCATGTCCTCGGGCAGCGGGTTGTTCTCGGGCATGTAGCCGATGTGGCGCTTGACCTCGTCCGGCGACGCGGCGACGGAGACCCCGCAGATGCTGACGTTGCCCGAGGTGGCGGGCAGGTAGCCGGTGAGGATGCGCATCGTGGTGGACTTGCCCGCGCCGTTGGGGCCGAGGAAGCCGAGGATCTCGCCGCGGGCGACCCGGAAACTGATGTCGTTGACCGCGGTGACGCCGGCGTAGGATTTGACCAGGTGGGAGACCTCAATGGCGGGCGTGTCGGACATCACGGGAAGTTGTGCATCAGCGATGGACACGAATAAACACGAATGTTTCGGCGCCGGAGGGGTTTTCAGGCGTTTTTTTCGAGGGTGACCTCGCCCGCCTGGAACCGCAGGGGGCGCCCGCCGCCCGCCGCCCGCACCAGCAGCGACCCGGCGTCGTCCACCCCGGCGGCGGTGCCGGAGAAGCGCCGGCCGCCCTGCAGCACGGTCACGGGCCGGCCGCGCAGGACGTCGTACCGGTTCCAGAGGTCGGCGAACGTTTTCCGGTGGTCGCCCTCGAGGAACTGGGTGTAGGCGAGCAGGACGCGGCCGATCAGCGCGGCGGTGAAGCGGTTGGGATCGAGCGGCGCGGCGGTCTGCTCGGCGAGGGAGACGGCGCGGCGGGCGAGGTCGGCGGGCCAGGCGCCGGCGGGGCTGTTGAGGTTGAGCCCGAGGCCGAAGACGAGGTCGCGGATCTGGTCGGCGTCGATGCGCGCCTCGGTGAGCATGCCGCCGGCCTTGCGCCCGTCGAAGAGGAGGTCGTTGGGCCACTTGATGCCGGGGGCGGTGGCGCAGAAGTTGGCGATGAGTTCGCAGACGTTGACGCCCATCCAGAGGGTGAAGGTCGGCATGCCCGCCGGGGCGAGCGCCGGCCGGAAGGCGAAGCTGGCGTAGAGGTTGCCGTTGGCCTCGCTGTGCCAGGCACGGCCGAGGCGGCCGCGGCCGCGCGTCTGCCGGCGCGCGAGGATGACGAACGGCGCGGGCCGGCCGGCGGCGAGCTGGCGCGCGGCCTCGTCGTTGGTGCTGTCCACCTCGTCGAGCAGCGTGACGGAAAAATCGCGGGCGCGGCCCTGGAGGTGCGCCAGGATGAGCGCGAGGTGCAGCCCGGCGGGCCGCGCCGTGATGCGGTAGCCGCGCGCCCGCGCCGCCTCGAACTCAAACCCCTGCGCCCGCAGCTTCTCCATGTGCTGCCAGACGGCCACCCGGCTCAGCCCGAGCTGGGCGGCCAGCGTCGCCCCGGACATGAAGCCCGGCTCGCGGGCAAGCAGTTCGCGCAGGATGATGAGTTCGGTGCTGGGGGAGGCGGACGCGGCCACGGTTGAAACTTGAGGGCGTCCCCCCATGCTGGGCAAATGTCATTTGCGGAATTTCTGGCTGCGGCGGCGCCGCCCGCGGACGCCGGCCCGGCCCTGGCGGCACTCTGGCACGAGGCGCATGGCGACTGGGCGCGCGCCCATGCCTGCGCCCAGGCGGACGAGGGCGCCGCGGGCTCGTGGGTGCACGCCTACCTGCACCGGCGGGAAGGCGACACGGCGAACGCCCGCTACTGGTATGCGCGGGCCGGCCAGCCGCCGCCGCCGGCCAACGTCACGCTGGACGCCGAGCGCGAGGCGATTGCGCGCGCGCTGCTGGGAGACGCTTGAAGCCGGAAGCCAGGAATCCAGGAAACGGATCAGGCGCCTGATTCGTGGCTTCCTGGTTTCCGGCTCAACGATCGCGATGGGCCGGTCGGTGCGGTTCTGATGCGGCTACTTGCCGCCGCCGTCGCTGTTCCAGCCGAAGTCGGACGGGCGGTAGTACGCCCGCTTGCTTTCCTTCAGAATGTAGTCGCTGGCGGCGGTATCACCGGCGCGCTTGGCGGTCTTGGCCTCGTCGGACAGGTCGGACATGTTGTTCAGCCGGTCCTGCTCCTGATACATCATCAGCGCCACCGGATCGTTCAATCCACCGATGTTGCCAATCTTGAGGCCAGCGTGCGTCCGCAAGGCGATATCGGCCTGCTGCGACTTGGAACGCAGGTCGATCTCGCGGAAGACCGGTGGCTTGGGCTCCTTCACGACGTACTTCGGCAGGCGGATGATGGTGTTCTTCGGCTTGTCGATTTCCCGCAGATCGGGCTGCTCCTCCTCGGGCTTGGGCGCGACGGGCTTCGGCGGGTTGTACTTGGGCATCCCGCTGGCGAGCGTGGCGGCGACTTCATCCGACATGACGCGCGCGTGCTTCGGGTGGGAGGAGGAGTTTTCCGGTTCGGAGGCGGACGCGGTTTTCGCGGGTTCGGCGATCGGGTTGGGCGCGGTGGCCTGCGCCCGGCCGGCCGCGGTGAGGCTGAGCGCGAGCAGCGTGGTCAGGAGCAAGCGGAGGCGGTCTGTCTGGGCCATCACCATAACGTCAGCTTAGAACGGGCGGGGTTCCATGCAACCCCCGGCAGAGTAGGTGTCGACCCGTGGCGAGGTTGCGAACGGCACCCGCACGCTGCCCCCGGCCTGGGCCGGGTGGTCGGAGCCCCCGTGGGCCCAGGGCTTGACGGTGCTGCAGCCGGCGAGGCCGGCCGAGGCGAGCGCCAGGAGGAGTGCGAGGACCGCGAATGAAGGGATTCGTGGGCGCATGGGTGCTTGAGTCACCCGCGCACCTGGCCGGTTCCCGCGATGACGAACTTGTGCGTGCAGAGCTCGCGCAGGCCCATCGGCCCGCGGGCGTGGAGCCGGTCGGTGCTGATGCCGATCTCGGCGCCGTAGCCGAACTCGAAGCCGTCGGTGAAGCGCGTGCTCGCGTTCCAGTAGACCGTCGCGCTGTCCACCTCGGCGAGGAACCGGCGTGCGGCCGCCGCTTCCGCGGTCACGATGGCGTCGCTGTGGTTGGAACCGTCGCGGTTGATCGTCGCGATCGCGGCGTCGAGCGAATCGACGACGCGGAGGGCGATGACGTAGTCCAGGAACTCAGTCGAGAAGTCGGCGGCGGTCGCGGCGGTGTGCGGGATATTCTCCCGCGCGAGGATCGCGGCGCTGGCGGCGTCGCAGCGGAGCGCGACCTTCCGCGCGACGAGCGCGGCCGCGACCCGGGGGAGGAATTGGTCCGCGACGCCGCGGTGGACGAGCAGCTGCTCGGCGGCGTTGCACGCGCTGGGGCGGGACGCCTTGGCGTTGACGGTGATGGCCTCCGCCATCGCGAGGTCGGCGGCGGCGTCCACGTAGACGAAGCACACGCCGCGGTAGTGCTTGATGACGGGGATGGTGGAGTTTTCCGCGACAAAGCGGATCAGGCTCTCGCCGCCGCGGGGGATGATGCAGTGGACGAGGGTGTCGAGCCGGAGCAGGGTGGTGAGCGCGGCGCGGTCCGTGGTGGGGATGAGTTGCACGGCGTCAACCGGGAGACCGGCGGCCGCCAGCGCGCGGGTGATGAGCTCAACCAAAGCGGTGTTGGTGTGGAAGCACTCCTTCCCGCCCCGGAGGATGCAGGCGTTGCCGCTTTTCAGGCAGAGCACGGCGCAGTCGATGGTGACGTTGGGCCGCGCCTCGTACACGATGCCGATCACGCCGATCGGCACGCGGAGTTTGCGGATGCGCAGGCCGTTCGGCCGGGTGAAGTCCTCGAGCACGTCGCCGACCGGGTCGGGCAGGGCGGCAACCGCGCGGACCGACGCGGCGAGCTGCTGCAGCCGGGCGGCATCGAGCGTGAGCCGGTCGCGGGCGGCGGCGGTGAGGACGGCGGCCTCCGGCGCGGCAAGGTCGCGCTGGTTGGCGGCCAGCAGCACGGGGTGCGAGGCGTCGATCAAACCGGCCAGTTGCACGAGCGCGGCGTTCTTGGCGGCGGTCGGCACGGTCGCCAGCACGAGCGACGCGGCGCGGGCGCGCTGCGCGAGGGACGTGACAAGTTGGGCGAGGTCGGCGGACATGCTCGTGATAGGAAACCACGGAAGACACGGAAGGCACGGAAAAAGGCAACTGACCGCGGCGGGGGCGCCGCAGCTCCAGGTCAGCTCGGCTGGAGACGCGGCGCCCTCGCCGCGTGGGCATGCGGACCTACGCGAAGATCGATTTCTTATTCAGCCGCCAGATGGCGACGGTCATCACGGCCAGGGTGATGCCAGCGAGGATCCCGAGGATGGGCAGCAGCTCGACGAAGCTGCGTTCGGCCCAGAGGACCTGCTGGAAACCCTCCATCGACCAGTACACGAGGGTGAACTTCCCGATCGTCTGCATGAACTCCGGCATGAAACTCATGGGGAACCACGCGCCGCCGGTCGCACTCATGACCATCACCAGCAGGGTCGACAGCCCGCTGGCGGCCGTCGCGTTGGGCGCGAGCGCGGCGATCAGCATGCCAAACGAGGAGCAGGCCGCGGCGGCAAAAACGCTCACGGCGATCAGATTGCCCAGGTGGCCGAAGACATCGATGCCGTACATCAGGTGCCCGGCGAGGAACATGGTCAGCAGCTGGACCAGGCCGAGCAGGACGCCGTAAAGAAAACGGCTCCAGAGCAGTTGGGCGCGGGAGACCGGCGCGGACAGGATGCGTTGGAAGACGCCGGCATTCTCCTCGTCGAAGAACGCCGCCGCGCCCCCGCTCACCGCAAAGAGCAGGAACATGATGGCCCAGCCGCCCACCAGGCGCGTGGCGGCGGGGCTCTGCACGTTTTTGCCCACCACCTGCTCCTGGTCGATCTTGACGAGGCGCGAGAAGAAATCCGCCGCGGTGGCCGGCACGGGTTTGGCGGCGGCGGGTGTGCCCGGGGTTGGGGCGGCGGCGGGCGCGTTGTCGAGGCGGCGCAGGGTGGGATCGGCGGGCTTGGCGGGCCGGGTGATCCGGTCCAGGCCGAGGCTGCCGGACTCGATGGTGCGCTGGATCTGGGCGGGGTCGCCACCGAAGGCCGTGGCGACCGAGTTGGCGATGCCGCGGTTGAACTGGTTGAACCGGCCGTCGCCGAGGAACTGCTTCGCGCGGGCCTGCAGCGACTGGCCGAGCAACTCCGGGACGTTGGAGAAAATCGCCTTCTGCAGCAGGCCGTTGACGGTCTGGGCCTCGATGTCGTTGCGCGGGTCGGAGAGGATCTGCAGGTGCAGGCCGATGTCATCCGTGCGGACCACGTCGGCGGGGATGACGACCGCGAAGCGAAACCGGCCGTCGCGGATCAGCGGGCGCAGATCCGCCTCGGTGAGCGGGCGGGTGGTCCGGTCGGGGTTGTCGAACGTGGTGACGACGCGGAAGGCCTTCTCGGCCCGCAGCGCGTCGACCAGTTTTTGCGCGGCGGGATTGGGGCTGGCATTGACGACGGCCAGGCGGATGCCGGTGGGGCCGGTGTCCTTCTGGTTCAGCCCGAAGACCCAGCCGAAGATGTAGATCAGCACGATCGGCACGACGAACGTCAGGCTGACCGCGGCGCGGTTGCGGAGAAAATTCGCGATGTCCTTGCGGACGAGGGTGGGGATGACGGCCATGGCGGGTTATTCGCGGAGGTTGCGGCCGGTCAGGTGCAGGAACACGGCCTCGAGGGTGGGGCGCGCGGCGGTGAAGAGCCGGGGCGCCAGCCCGTGGGCCTCGGTCCGGGCGTAGAAGGCCGAGAGCGGGAAGTCCGCGCGCGGCTCGAAGCGATGGCGGCCGTCGAGCGTGGTGAGCGTGCCCTGGGCGCCGAGCTCGGCGGCGAGCGCCGCGGTCGCGGGGATGGCGGGAAAGCCGATTTCCTCCTCGAAGGGCAGCCGCGTGAGCAGCTCGTCGAGCGTGCCGAGGGCGTGGATCCGGCCGTGGTCGATGATTGCGATGCGCGAGCACAGGCGCGTGGCCTCCTCCATGTAGTGCGTGGAATAGATGATCGTGAGGCCCGCGCGGTTGCGCGCCTCGAGGTAGTCGAAGATGGCGTTGCGGGACTGGGGATCGATGCCGACCGTGGGCTCGTCGCAGAGCAGGAGCTTGGGCCGGTGGAGGAGCGCGGCGACGAGGTTGAGCCGGCGCTTCATGCCGCCGGAGTAGGTTTTCACCTGGTCGCGGCGGCGGTCGGTCAGCCCGACGGCCGCGAGCGCCTCGTCGATCCGCTCGCGCAGGACGCCGCCGTGCAGGCCGTAGAGCCGGCCGAAGACCTGGAGATTCTGCAGGGCGCTCAGCTCGTCGTAGAGGGCGAGCGACTGCGGCACGAGGCCGAGCGCCGTGCGCGTGGCCGGGTCGGACGGCGTGACCGCGACGCCATCGAGCGTGAGGACGCCGGCGTCGGGCGGGCGCAGGCCGGCCGCCAGCGACATGAGCGTGGATTTGCCGGCGCCGTTGGGCCCGAGCAGGCCGAAGAATTCACCGCGGGCGATGTCGAGGGACACCCCGTCCAGCGCCGTGAGGGCGCCGTAGCGCTTGGTGACGGAACGGAGGGAAAGCATGGGAGCGGTTGTAGGCTGGATGCCTGGTAACTCGACTCGATTCGGAAGGTTACCGGGAAATTTCCTCCCCCGGGTCGGGTTGGGCGCGGACGGCCGGTTTTGCCGTGATTTTGTTCCTCCACCGCCTACCGTGCCGGGTGATGAACCCCCCTGCCGCCGATCCCGCCACCTATCTCGAGAAATTTTCCCGGCTCGCCCGCGTGGACTGGCCGGAGAATCGCACCCTCCATGTCGTCTGCCACGGGCACAGCGTGCCCTCGGGTTATTTTGCCACCCCGGAGATCCGCACATTCGAGTCCTATCCGCATCTGCTGCACGTGGCCCTGGCGCGGCGTTTTCCGCACGCGGTGATCAACGTGATCGTGACGGCCATCGGCGGCGAAACCTCGGAAAAGGGCGCGGCGCGGTTTGCCGCCGACGTGCTCCCGCTCCGGCCGGATGTGGTGACCATCGATTACGCGCTCAATGACCGGGGCGACGGGCTCGAGCGGGCGCGGCGCGCGTGGTCGGCGATGCTCGCGCAGGCGCGGGCGGCGAACCTCCCGGTCCTGCTCCTGACGCCAACCCCGGACCAGGCGGCCTCCCTGACGGATCCCGCCGAACCGCTCGTGCAGCACGCGGCGCAGGTGCGGTCGCTGGCGGCGGAACACGGCGTGGGCTTGGTGGACAGCTTTGCGGGGTTCCAGCGCCTCGAGCGCGAAGGCGTGAAGCTCGCCACGGTGATGTCGTCGGGCAACCACCCGAACCTCACCGGTCACCAGCTGGTCGCGGCCGAGCTGCTCAAGTGGTTTCCGTAGGCGCGATGACTGGAGCAGGGCAAGGTCTTTGACCTGCCCTGGCTTGGCCGAGGGTGTGCTCAGAGAGGGAGGGTCAAAGACCCCGCCCTACTTGGGCTGTTTAACCAGGGCCTCCGCCGCGGCGCGGATGCGGGGCCAGTGGGCGTCGGGGATGGCCGCGCCGAGGTGCTGGACGGTCTCGGCGCCAAGGATCGAGCCGATCGCGCCGGCGACGGGCAGCGTAGCGCCGCGCAGGTGGCCGTAGAGAAAACCGGCGGCCCAGGAGTCGCCCGCGCCGGTGGTGTCGACGACGCGCTCGGCGCGGACCGGGGCGATGCGGTGCAGGTGTTTGCCCTGCGCGATCCAGGCACCTTCGCCGCCCAGCTTCACGCAGGCGATGCCGCCGAAGCCGGCGAGCTCGCGGGCGAAATTCTCGTAGGCGTCCTTGCGCCCGAACAGCGCGGCCGCCTCGTCCTCGTTGGCGAAGACGATGTCCACGCCCTGGCGCAGCTGGCCGAAAATCCAGTCGCGGGCGGCGTTGACCACCTCGAAGGACGCGAGGTCGATGCTGAGGGTGCAGCCGGCGGCGCGGGCGGTGTCGATGACCTTCTGGGCCAGGGCGGGGTTGAAGAGCAGGTAGCCCTCGATGAGGGCATGGCGGGTGCCGGCGAAGTCGGCGAGGGTGACCTCCTCGGGGGCCAGCGTCATCGCGGCGCCAAGGTGCGTGCGCAGGGTGCGCTGGCCGTCGGGCGTGACGAGCGAGAGGCAGCGGCCGTTGGGGAGCGCGGCGCGCTTGAAGCGCGAGCCGTCGCCGCCGGCGGCGGTGAAGTTCTCGAAGTAATGTTCCGCGGTGATGTCGCCGCCGATCTTGCCGAGGTAGGTCGCGCGCAGGCCGAGGCGGGCGGCGCCGAGCGTGGCGTTGCCCGCCGCGCCGCCGGGCATCATCGCGACCTGGCCCTTCACCTGCTGCACGAGGGCGGCGATGTCGGCATCGTCCACCAGCACCATGCCGCCCTTGGCGCCGGCGACGTGCCGGGCGAGGAAGGCGTCGTCCACATGGGCGAGCAGGTCCATGATCGGGTTGCCGACGCCGATCAGGTCAAACGCAGGGGGCATGGTAATTTCGAATTTGGATTTTCGAATTTCGAATGTCCGATCGGTGGACTAAGTTGCCGATGACGGGATCATTGACCGCTGACGGTCAGGTTGGTGGCGAGCAGGGGCTCCTCGTCCACCTCGACGAGGATCGAGTAGTCGCCGGCCGCGGGGAACCCGAGGTTGCGGATTTCGTTGATGAGGTTGATGCGGTGGAGCGGGCTCTGCGACTCGAACGGGCGGTCCATCAGCACCTGCATCTTCGTCGGGTCGAGGCCCATCGAGAGGCGCAGCGAGTGCGACCCGGGCGAGCAGTCGGTGAGCGTGAGGAACCAGATCATGAACGGGTGGGTGACCGGGAAATGGCGGGCGTTGATGTTCGAGAACACGCCGAGGATGGTGTGCTTGCCCGAGCCCGGGTCGATGTGGACGCCGTCGCAGGTGAGCCAGGCGAGCAGCTGGGGTTTCGATTGCATGCGGCCAGTGGGGCGGGGGGCGCCGGGCGGGGCAAATCATTTTGCTTGGAGCCGCGGCGCCCGGGGCGCTTAAACACCCCCGTCATGCCGCTGTCCACCCTGCCGCCGAACCCGCTGATCGAGTCGCTCGCGCGCTATCCGCACTGGTTCGTCGCGGCGTGCCTGACCGTGGTGATCGCCGCGGCGCTCTGGGTCCTGGCCAAGCTGCTGAAATGGAGCCTGTACCTGCTGGTCGGGCTGGTGCTGGTCGGCGGCGCGGCCACGACCCTTTGGCTGCTGTTCCACTGAGGCCCGGATAATCCCGGCCGGCCGGGCGGCACCGGGCAATTTCTGCGCAGCAAAAGGTTGAGGGAAAGGCGGGTTGCGTCCGGCTTTTTCTTGTCACGGCTCCGGGCCCCCCTTAACCCATCCCGGTGAAATATATCTTCGTGACGGGCGGGGTGGTTTCGTCGCTGGGCAAGGGCCTGACCGCGGCGTCCCTCGGCGCCCTCCTCGAACTGCGCGGCCTCACCGTGCGCATCCAGAAATTCGACCCGTACCTGAACGTCGATCCGGGCACGATGAGCCCGTTCCAGCACGGCGAGGTCTACGTGCTGGAGGACGGCGCGGAGACCGACCTCGACCTCGGCCACTACGAGCGGTTCACCAGCGGCAAACTTTCCCGTCTCAACAGCCTCAGCTCGGGCCAGATCTACGAGAGCGTCATCCAGAAGGAGCGGCGCGGTGACTACCTCGGCAAGACCGTGCAGGTGATCCCGCACGTCACGAACGAGATCAAGGAGCGCATCTACGCGGCCGCGAAGGACGTCGACGTCCTCATCACCGAGATCGGCGGCACGACCGGCGACATCGAGGGGCTGCCGTTCCTCGAGGCGATGCGGCAGTTCGCGCTCGAGGTCGGGCCGAACGACGTGATTTTCCTCCACGTGACGCTCGTGCCCTACGTGGCCGCGGCGGGCGAGCTGAAGACCAAGCCCACGCAGCAGTCGGTCGCCAAGCTCCGCGAGATCGGCATCCAGCCGGATATCCTCGTCTGCCGCACCGACCACCCGCTCGACGCCGGCCTGCGCGACAAGATCTCGATGTTCTGCAACGTGCCGGTGAAGGCCGTGATCGAGTGCGCCGACGTCGCGAACTCCATCTACGAGCTCCCGCTCGCCCTGCAGAAGGAGGGCCTCGACCAGCTCGTGGTCGACCTCCTCGGCCTGACCAATCCGCCGCCGAAAAAGAACATCTGGCAGCAGATCGTCGCCCGCATCCTCAACCCGCGGCACGAGGTCACGATCGGCGTCGTGGGCAAGTACATCGAGCTGCAGGACGCCTACAAATCCGTCTACGAGTCCATCACCCACGCCGGCATCGCGAACAACTGCCGCGTCAACGTCATCCGCTTCGACGCCGAGGACCTGGAGAAGAAGGGCGGGCTGGCGAAGCTGAAGGGCCTCGACGGCATCCTGGTGCCCGGCGGCTTCGGCGACCGCGGCACCGAGGGCAAGATCGCCGCGGCGCGCTACGCCCGCGAGCACAAGATCCCCTACTACGGCCTCTGCCTCGGCCTGCAGATCGCGGTGATCGAGTTTGCCCGCAACGTCCTGAAGCTCGCCGGCGCGAACAGCACCGAGTTCGAGGCGAACCCGCGCCACCCCGTCATCAACATGATGGAGGAGCAGAAGAAGATCATCGACAAGGGCGCGACCATGCGGCTCGGCAGCTACGAGTGCGCGCTCACCCCGGGCACGCACGCCGCCAGGGCCTACGGCACGCCCAGCGTGCGGGAGCGCCACCGCCACCGCTTCGAGGTCAACAACGCCTACGTTGAGCAGCTCAAGCACGCGGGCATGGTCATCAGCGGCATCAACCCGCGCCGCAACCTCGTCGAGATCATCGAGCTGAAGAACCACCCGTGGTTCGTCGCTGTGCAGTTTCACCCGGAATTCCAGTCGAAGCCCAACCGCGCCCACCCGCTTTTCGCCGCCTTCATTGCCGCGGCGATCAAGAACCAGCGGCCCGCGAAGCGGTCCAAGGCCAAGCGCCGGAAATAAGCCCGTGCTCTTCCACCCGAAAAAACTCCTCGTCATCGCCGGCCCGTGCTCGCTCGAGAATGAGCGCGTCTGCCGCGCCGTCGCCACCGCGCTGGGCAAGATCGGGAAGCAGCACCGGGACCTGCAGTTCGTCTTCAAGGGCTCGTTCGACAAGGCCAACCGCACCTCCGCCGCCGGCGCCCGCGGCACCGGGTTGGAGCAGGGCCTCGCGCTCCTGGCGATGGTGAAGCGCGACTACGGTTTCCCCGTGCTGACCGACGTGCACGAGCGCCAGCAGGTGCCGGCCGTCGCCGCCGTGTGCGACGTGCTGCAGATCCCCGCGTTTCTCAGCCGCCAGACCGACCTGCTGCTCGCCGCCGCGGCCAGCGGCCGCGTGGTCAACGTGAAGAAGGGCCAGTTTCTCTCGCCGCAGGAAATGGTGTTCGTCACCGACAAGCTGCGCGAGGGGAAGGCGAAGGAGATCTGGCAGACCGAGCGCGGCACGACCTTCGGCTACCACAACCTCGTCGTGGACATGCGCTCGTTCCCGATCATGCGCCAGAACGGCTATCCCACGATCCTCGACGCCACCCACAGCGTGCAGCTGCCCGGCGCCGCCGGCGGCAAGAGCGGCGGGGAGCGGCAGTTCGTGGCGCCGCTGGCGAAGGCCGCGCTCGCCGCGGGCGCCGACGGGCTGTTCATCGAGACGCACCCCAATCCCGCGAAGGCCATCTCCGACGGGCCGAACATGGTCCCGCTGGCCGAACTGCCGGCCCTGCTCGCGAGCTGCCTGGCGGTCTGGCGCGCCGTGCGAGGGTAGGCGGATTATCCCTGACCCGCCGCTGCGACTCGGCCCACCGGTGACCCGCGCTCAGCCGGCGCGTTAGGGATAACGCGCCCTACCTTGACCAAGTCCGCGCGCGCTCCACACTGCCGCCACTAAAACCGCCATGGAAACCTTTATCATCGATGTTCCCGTGCCCTCGATGGGCGCGACCGTCAGCGAACTCAACGTCATCGTCATCAAGGTCGCCGCCGGCGACCGCGTCACGAAGGGCCAGCGCCTCGCCGACCTCGAGAGCGACAAGTCCGCCTTCGAGTTCGAGAGCCCCTGCGACGGGGTGATCCGCGCCGTCATCGGCAAACCGGGGGCGACCATGAATTCCGGCGAACCGTTCGTGCAGATGGAGACCTCGGACGAGAGCATGCGGCATCTCAAGGTGCACGGCGCCGCGCCCGCCACGCCGCCCGCGCCCGCGAAGCCCGCCGGCGCGGTGGTATGGACTCCCCGCGCCACCAAGCTGGCGCAGGAGGCCGGCCTCGATCCGGCGAAGATCACGGACATCGAGGCGACGGGCCCGGGCAACCGTGTCTCCGGCGACGATGTCCAGCGCTACCTCGCCGCGCGGAAGGGCTGAGGTGAATTTTCGAATTTCGATTTTCGGATTTCAATTGGGCCTGCAGACCAGAATCGAGGTTCGAGGATTGAAATTGAAATTCAAAAATCGAAATTCGAAAATCTACGTCACCCGTTCTGCAGCTCGTAGCTCAGCACGCTGAGTGCGTAGGTGGCGGCGGTCTCGCAGCGCAGCACGAGCGGGCCGAGCGTGATCGGCTCGAAACCGCAGGTCTGCGCCAGGCTCAGCTCGGCCGGCGTGAAATCGCCCTCGGGTCCGACCAGCCAGAGCACTTTTTTCGGCGGGCGCCCCGACGTGGCGTGGAACGCGGCGAGCACGCTCCGCAGCGATTTCGCGCCGGGCTGCAGGCTGGCGATGAGCTTCAGGTCGTAGCCCCGCGCGGACTCCATGAAGGCCGCCGCCGGCTGCACGGGCGCGATCACGGGCAGGAACGGGTTGCCGCACTGCTTCGCCGCCTCGAGCGCGGCGGTCTGCCATTTCCCGGTCTTCTTGTCGGAGCGTTCGCCGTCCAGGTGCACCTGCGTGCGTTCGCTCTCGAGTGGCGCGATGTGGGCGGCACCGAGCTCGGTTGCCTTGCGCACAATGGCGTCCATCGCCGGGCCCTTCGGCAGCGCCTGGCCGAGCGTGATCTCATAGGGGAGGGGCCGGGCCTTCTGGCGGAGGCGGACCTTCAGCACCGCGGCGTTCTTTCGGTCACTGGCCAGCTCGCAGATCCACTCGGTGCCGCGGCCGTCGAAGGCCACCACCGTGTCGCCGGGCCGCGCGCGGTTGACGGCGACGAGGTGGTGCGACTCGTCCGCCGAGAGCGTGAGCTCGGCGGGCTCGGCGGTCGGCGGCATGCAAAAGGCGCGGAAGTCCGGCATGGCGCCAGTGGAGAGCCCGGGGCGGCGTCTGACAAGCCCCGGGGCCGGAAAATCAAAAGGGCGCCGGACTTTCGTCCCGCGCCCAGTTGAAACTACAAACAGTGAACTTAGCCTACCACAGCCAAATTCTACGGGGAAAGACGCGCGGCCCGCCCGGACGTTCAATCTCAGCGCGGAAAAATGCAGTTTACACCGCCGGGAGCCCTCCTAGCTTCCGCAACGCTTCGTCGCCCGGATGGCGGAACTGGCAGACGCAACGGACTCAAAATCCGTCGCCCTCTAAAGGCATGTGGGTTCAAGTCCCTCTCCGGGCACCAAGCTGGCATTAGCTCTACCTCATTCAGGGCTAACCGGTTAGAGAGAATAACGTGATTGAGCAGAAGCCATTGGTCACAAGGAGGTCGCAGGGGTTCAATTTGTATTAGGTGAGGCGTGTAAGCGAAGGGTCCTGTCTTACGTCGATCTTCTCGGCGGACAATTTCTACCGGCGATGCGAGAAGGTAAAAGTCGGCAGCAATCTTGAAAGGTAAAACCAGGCGGAAATCCGCGAGCACACGAGGATAAGAGCCGGTCATGCTGTCATCACAGGTATTCCGTGCGACCCAGTTACAAAAGTTGCACCCCATCACATCGGAACTGGCAGACGCAACGGACTCAAAATCCGTCGCCCTCTAAAGGCATGTGGGTTCAAGTCCCTCTCCTGGCATCAAGTTGCATTTTATACCCGCGGGCCGGAGTCTGGGGGCCACATGGTAGGGTATTACCCTATCGCTATCGGGCGGAAACAGGTGTTCACTGACGGTCAGACGGGCGCTTCCAATCTTTGATGGGTCGCCGCCCGCGCCACCCACTTGAGAACCGCCGCCGCTGGAGAACCCCACACCAGATGATTGATGGACAGAGACGAATAAAGGAGCGCGCCTGCTCGAGATTGTCCGCCCGGTACCTGGCGGCGCTCCGGGCCCACCTCGGCCGGAAGGACCGGGTCAATGGCAATGGCGACAGTGCGCAAGGCCTGGGTCGCGCCGTCTTGGCCGCCGGCCTGGCGCCGCTGGACTTGGCCGTCATTCATGGCAGAGCCGTCGCCGCCATCGCGATGTCGCAAGACTTTACCAACGGGCGCAAAGGCTGGTTCAATCGCAAGGGCTTTTTTCTTTCGCAGGCCCTCATCCCTCTCGAGGCGGCGCACCGCGCCACACGGGAAACCAACCGGCAATTGCACGAGCACAATGAGTCGTTGCGCCGGCACACGATGCTCCTGACCAGCGGTCACCGCCGGCTGGAACGCGAAATCGCCCGGCGCAAGGCCCGCGAGGAAGACGTCCGCAGCGCCAAGGAGCGGTACCGGAAACTTTTCCTGGAGTCGCAGCTGATGCAGAAGAAACTCCGCCAGCTGACGCACCAGATCATCTCCGCGCAGGAGGAGGAGCGGAAGGAGATCAGCCGGGAACTGCACGACGAGGTCGTGCAAACGCTGGTCGGGATCAACGTCGAGCTGGCGGCGCTGGGCAAGGGCGCCGCCGTCGGCCTGGAGACCCTGAAGGCCAAGATCGCCCGCACCCAGCGGCTGGTGGAACATTCCGTGAACGAGGTGCACCGGTTCGCCCGCGAGCTGCGGCCGGCGGTGCTGGACGACCTCGGCCTGATTCCCGCCCTGCATGCCTACAGCAAGAGTTTGGCCGAGCGAAAGAAGCTCAAGATCCGGATGACGGCTTTCGGCGGCGTCGAGGCGCTGGGCAGCGCGAAGCGCACGGTGCTGTTCCGCGTGGCCCAGGAAGCCCTCACCAACGTCGCCCGCCATGCGCACGCGACGCAGGTCCGGATGAGCATCACGGAAATTTCGGGCGCGATCCGGATGGAGATCAGCGACAATGGGAAGTCATTCCCCGTTGGGAAGACTCTCCTCGCTGGGAACAACAAGCGCCTGGGCCTGGTGGGCATGCGGGAGCGGGTCGAGATGGTGGGCGGACACCTGACCATCAAGTCTGCGCCTGGCATGGGCACGACCGTGTGCGCCGAAATACCTTTCACCCAGGAGAAGGCCAGAAAATGACCACCGCGAAACCCATCACCGTGCTGTTGGCGGAAGACCATGCCGTCGTGCGCCAGGGTCTCTGCGCGCTGCTGAATGCGGACGGGAGTTTTCAAATGGTCGGCGAGGCGCGGAACGGGCGCGAGGCCGTGGACCTGGCGAAGTCCCTCCGGCCGGATGTCATCCTGATGGACATCGCCATGCCGGTGCTCAACGGCCTGGAAGCCACGCGGCAGATCCTCGCCGCCAATGCCGCCGCCCGGATTGTCATCCTTTCCGCGCACAGCGACGACGAATACATCGAGCGCACGAGCGAGGCCGGCGTGGCCGGCTTCCTCGAGAAACAGTCGTCCGCCGAGGTCCTGACCAAGGCGATCCGCGAAGTCGCGGCAGGCCGCACGTTTTTCAGCCCGGCCATCGCCAAGCGCCTGCGCCATCAGCAGGCCACCGCGCCCGGCCGGGATGGTACGCCCAAGGCCGGCGGCGTGCGCCTGACCTCCCGCGAGACCGAGGTGTTGCAGCTCGTGGCCGAGGGTTCGGCCAACAAGCAGGTCGCGGCGGATCTCGGCATCAGCATCAAGACGGTCGAGAAGCACCGGCAGCACCTCATGGACAAACTCAACATCCATGACACCGCCGGCCTCACCCGCTATGCGATCGCCGCGGGGATCATCGAGAGCAGCGTCCAGCTGACGATCATCTAGGGCCGGGGCGCTTTGAGTTGGAGCCGCGGTGCCCCCGCCGCGGATGAGGTCCAAGTCGCGGCGAGGGCGCCGCATCTCCAAACCCCGGCGCAGTGAGGTCAACGGCTGCGTTCTTTGGATCCGAGACCGGGCGTGGATAGTAGGTGTACACCCCATACGGCTTCTCCTCCAATTGCGTGTCACTTTGGCTGCATCGGTGAAACGATTGAAGTTCATGAAGAAAAACGGTTCTAAGCGCTCACCCCCCGCCACCCTTTTGCCCAAGTGCCCCACCGGCATCCAAGGACTCGATGAGATCACCAGCGGCGGGCTGCCGCGCGGACGGCCGACACTGGTCTGCGGCGGCGCCGGCTGCGGCAAGACGCTGCTGGCCGCGGAATTCCTCGTGCGCGGGGCCGCGCAGTTTGGCGAGCCGGGCGTGCTGATGGCGTTCGAGGAGACGGAAGCGGAGCTGAAGGCCAACGTCGCGTCGCTCGGGTTTGACCTGGCGGGCCTGGTCCGGCGCAAGCAGATCGTGGTCGACTTCGTCCACATTGAGCGCAGCGAGGTCCAGGAGAGCGGCGAGTATGACCTCGAGGGGCTGTTCGTCCGCCTCAATCACGCGATCGATTCCATCGGCGCCAAGCGCGTCGTGCTGGACACGCTGGAGGCGCTGTTCGCCAGCCTGCCCAACGAGGCCATCCTGCGCGCTGAGTTGCGCCGGCTCTTCCGCTGGCTCAAGGACAAGGGCGTGACCGCCGTCATCACCGCCGAGCGCGGGCGCGAGCAGCTCACGCGCCACGGGTTGGAGGAATACGTGTCGGACTGCGTCATCCTGCTCGACCACCGGGTCAACGACCAGATTGCCACGCGGAATCTGCGGGTGGTGAAATACCGCGGCGCGCTGCACGGCACGAACGAGTTTCCGTTTCTCATCGGCGAAGAAGGCCTCAGCGTGCTGCCCATCACCTCGCTGGGGTTGAATCACACGGTGTCGAGCGAGCGGATTGCCACCGGCATCCCCCGGCTCGACGCGATGCTGGGGGGGCGCGGCTTTTTTCGCGGCAGCAGCATCCTGCTCACGGGCACGCCCGGCACCGGCAAGACCATCGTCGCCGCCAATTTTGCCCAGGCCGCCGCCCGGCGCGGGGAGCGCGTGCTCTTCTTCTCGTTTGAGGAATCGCCCAACCAGATCATCCGCAACATGCATTCCATCGGGTTGCACCTGGAGCCGCTGGTCCGGAAGGGCTTGCTGCG
>CAIQKV010000005.1 GCA_903872505.1 uncultured Opitutia bacterium | reverse complement strand
CGGCGCTTGCTGGTCATGTCGCTGTGACGGATCTGGTAGTGGTCGGCCACGCGCTTCTGGATGGTCTCGATCGTCAGGATGTTCTGTGCCTGCTCCATCAGCACGTCCTGCAGGAGCATCTCGGTGGTCGCGAGGTCGAGCGGCTTGCTGGTGAGGGCGGAGTAGCTGGCGACCTTGATCAGCGCGCCCTCGAGGCGGCGGATGTTCTTGGAGATGTTCTGCGCGATGAAGTTGAGGATCGGCTCGGGCAGGTCGAACTTCAGGCTGGCGGCCTTGGTGCGGAGAATGGCCACGCGGGTCTCGAAGTCGGGCGCCTGGATGTCGGCGGGCAGGCCCCATTCGAAGCGGGAGACGAGGCGGGCCTCGAGCTTCTGGATCTCGCTGGCGCGGCGGTCGCTGGAGAGGACGACCTGCTTGCCGGACTCGAAGAGGTCGTTGAAGGTGTGGAAGAACTCCTCCTGGATGCGCTCCTTGCCGGCGAGGAACTGCACGTCGTCGATCAGCAGCACGTCCACGTGGCGGTAGCGCTGGCGGAACTTGGTGAGGCTGTTCTCCTGCAGCGCCTGGATGAACTCGTTGGTGAACTTCTCGGTCGAGAGGTAGGCGACGCGGGCGTCGGGATTGGCGCGGAGGATGGCATGCCCGATGGCGTGCATCAGGTGGGTTTTGCCCAGGCCGGTATTGCCGTAGATGAAGAGGGGATTGTAGGCCTGCGCGGGCGCCTGGGCGACGGCGAGGGCGGCGGCGTGGGCCATCTGGTTGTTGGCGCCGACGACGAAGGTCTCGAACGTGTTGCGGACGTTGAGCGTGCCGGCGGCGGGACCGCGCTCGTCGTACCGGGCGGTCCGCTTGGCGGCGGCCCGGCCTTTGCCGGCCGGCTCGGCCGTCCCACGGTGCGGGGCGGGCGCGGGGGCGCGGTTGGAGTCGGCCTTCCGGAGCGTGACATTCACGAGGCGACCGGCGCTGAGGCGCAGGCGCTGAGTGATGAGGTCCAGGTAGTTATCGTGGATCCAGATCGCCGCAAAGTCGTTGGGGACGCCCAGGGTCATCGCGTCCTCCGTGGTTTCGAGGCACACCACCGGCTCGAACCACATCTGGAACACTTCCTCGGGAAACAACCCCTTAAAGTCGCATTTGACGGCTTCCCAGAGGCTGGGTGACAGGGACAAAGAGGGCATGGGATCTGGCGAAAGGAGGGCTTTTATTCACACTGCGCCGCCGGATGTCATTTGCCACGCCTGGTTCAGCCTTTCCTGCACTCTCTGTCTGCAACGAAATTCATGCCGGATCATCAGGGGAAAAGGGTGAAAGGAGTAAAGATGTAAGCAATTGATGACCAAGGGCTGCGGTCGGTTGTTGCGACGGGGCCGGGGGAAAAGGCTTATCGGACGTGGGAAAGAACAAACGGACGGGAGAAAAACTCTGAACGAGGGCGCAGTAACTGTGAACCAAAAAAGCATTTCAAGCGGAAGTTTCTGACATGTTATTCACCGCCGGGCTGGGCATAACTTTTCCCATTATTTTATTGCCACGCCGGGTGGGAGTTAGCGCGGAAAACAACGCAGGTTGATTTTGTAATCCGCTTTTTGTTACACCGGCGTGGAAGTGGCTTTGGAAGCCGCTTGCAAGGTTACGGCCAGGTTACGATCCGGTGACGGTGCGTTTAATTCTGAATACGCCGGAGCCGGCAATTTGTCATGCCGGGGCCGGGGCGGCGTCGAACCATTTGCCGTGTTCCTTGATGAGCGCTATTAGCTTCGCGTCGGCCTCACCCTGCGGAATGTTGTACTGCACGCAGTTCTTCCCGACGTAGAGGTTGATCTTGCCGGGCGCGCCGCCGACGTAGCCGAAATCGGCGTCGGCCATCTCGCCCGGGCCGTTCACGATGCAGCCCATGATGGCGAGCTTCACGCCCTTGAGGTGGCCGGTCTGCGCCCGGATGCGCTGGGTGGTGGTCTGGAGGTCGAACAGCGTGCGGCCGCAGCTGGGGCAGGCGACGAACTCGGTCTTGGAGATGCGCGCGCCGGCGCCCTGGAGGACGTTGTAGGCCAGCCGGGTCGCCCGCGCGGGGTCGCTCTCGGTCTCGATGCTGACGAGGTCACCCAGCCCGTCGCAGAGCAGGCCGCCGGTCAGAAACGAGGCATCGAGGAGCTTGGAGAGGAAGCTGTTGTCGCCGCGCACGGTCGTGGCGGCAGTGTTGCGGATCCAGAGTGGCGCCCGCAGACCGAGCTCGCGGAGCGCGCCGGCCAGCTGGCGGTAGGCGCCGGTGGCGTGGGCCGGGGCGGCGAGCGCCGCGGCGGGGGCATCAAGCGTGAACAGCAGGCGGTCGTCGCCCAGCTCGCGCAGGGTTTTGCCCAGGGCGGGGAGGTCCGCCGGGACGAGGGCGCAGGCCAAGAAATGCCCATGGCGGCGCACCAGGGCGGCAAACTCGCGCAGAATGGCGGAGTCGCCGGCCCCGAAGCGGCGCACCAGCATCACCCGGCCGGCGCGGCGGGTGAGCCGGGGCGCGAGATCGGCGGGCGTGATCGCCGGGGCGAGTTCCAACGCCAGAAAGCCGGAGGGCCACGCCGCGTCACCCAGCGCCGCCAGTTCCGCGGCATCCGCCAACGGCACCAGCAGGCCCTCGGCGGGGGTGTCCGCCAGCCTCGGCGAGGCGAGCTCGCGCGCCGCGGCGGGCAGCGCCCCGACCGAGGGCACGCGCACGATGACCCGCGGCGGCTGTTCCGGGCCGACCGGGCAGTGCTCCCCAAGCGCGAGGGCGGTGGTCTCGCGTTTCGTGAAATGGTAGGGATCGATCCCGTCGGCCGGACCGGTTGGCGCGGGCCGGGTTGCGGGCCGCCACAGGCTCATGGCCTTGTCGGCGATGGCGCGGGCGACGGGAATCTCGTAGACGCTGTCCTCGGTGAGCGACACCCGGATGGTATCGCCGAGGCCGTCGAGCAGCAGCGAGCCGATGCCGATCGCGCCCTTGATGCGCCCGTCCTCGCCATCGCCCGCCTCGGTGACGCCGAGGTGCAGCGGGTAGTGCATGGCCTCCTGCGCCATCCGCTGCACGAGCAGCCGGTAGGCCTGGATCATCACCTTCGGGTTCGAGGACTTCATCGACAGGACCAGCTGCTTGAAGCGGTGCGATTCCGCGATGCGGAGGAACTCGAGGGCGCTTTCGACCATGCCGAGCGGCGTGTCGCCGTAGCGGTTCATGATCCGGTCGCTGAGGGAGCCGTGGTTGGTGCCGATGCGCAGCGCGCGGCCGAGCTCCCGCGCCCGCTGCACGAGCGGCGAGAACGCGTCATGCAACCGCTGCAGTTCGGAATCGTAGTCGGCGTCGGAGTATTCCCGGACGGCGAACTTCTTCTTGTCGGCGTAGTTGCCGGGATTGATCCGCACCTTCTCGACGTGCTCGACGGCCTCCATCGCGGCGCTGGGCAGGAAATGGATGTCGGCCACGAGCGGCACGTGGCCGAAGCCGGCGGCCGTGAATTGCGCGCGGATCGCCTGCAGGCACTTCGCGGCGGCGACGTTCGGCGCGGTGATGCGGACGATCTCGCAGCCGACCTCGGCGAGCGCGATGGACTGCTTCACCGTGGCGGCGATGTCCTGGGTGTCGCTGGTCGTCATCGACTGGACGCGCACCGGATGGGCGCCGCCGATGCCGACCCCGCCCACCATCACCTCGACGGTGGGCCGGCGCACGGTGGAGAAGCGTGACGCGCAATAGGACATGCGGCGGGCCGGTCAGGGCTTGGCCGGCACCGGCGGGGTGGCGGGCGCCGCGGCGGGCGTGGCGGCCTCGGCCCGGTCGCGGTTGAGCCGGCGGACGTCGAAGATGCTCACGTAGATCACCATCGAGAGCAGCAGGACGATGAAGATGGAGTTGGCCGCCATGACGAAGTTGACCGGCAGGGCGCGGCCCCGGAGCCGGCCGATGGTGGCGAACATCATCTGGCCGCCGTCGAGCACGGGGATTGGGAGGAGGTTGAAGATGGCGAGGCTCATGTTGAGCAGGATCGTGAACATCAGCACGGGACGGAGGCCGGCCTCGGCGGCGCTGTGGAAAATGCGGACGATGCCGACCGGCCCGGTGAGCTTCGAGATGCCGATGTCGGAATGCGGGTTGACCAGGCTCCAGAGGGTGCGGAAGGACAGTGTCACCTGTTCGCTGATCTGGGCGAACGGCGTGGGATGGATGAGCGTGTAGCCGGTGGCGAGGCCGAGCCCGATGCTGGCGCCGGACTTGGCCGAGGGCCGGGCCGGGATCGTGAGCACGAGTTCCCGCCCGCCGCGGTTCACCCGGGCCGCCACGGAGCGCTTGGCCGAGGCCTCCAGCACATCCTGGCAGGTCAGCGGACTCAGGACCCGCTGGCCGTCGAGGCTCAGGAGAATGTCGTCGGGATGAAATCCGGCGCGGGCCGCGATGGACCCGGGCAAGACCTGCAGCACGGTCAATTCATAGCCGGGCGCGATGCCGACCCGGCGTTCCTTTTCCTCCCCGACCAGCCGGGGGTGCACCGTGATTTCGAGCACCTGGCCGTCGCGCAGGATGGTGAAGACCGCCTGGCGGCCTCCGTCCGAGTTCACGCCGGTCCCGAGCCCGATCAAGGCGTAGATGTCGATCCACTTGGCGACGGCGTGGCCGTCGATGGCCTGGATGACGTCGCCGACCCGCAGGCCGGCCTCGCTGGCCGGACTGGCGACCGTGGCGCCTCCGGGCAGCTCGACGGTGCGGTAGACGTAGCCGATGCTCCGGCTCGCGGTCTCGTTGCTCTCCGGCTGGCCGATGACCCAGATGATGCTCGCGAGGCCGAAGGCAAAGAGGACGTTGAACAGCGCCCCGGCGGCGAACACGATCATCTTGGTCGGGTAACTCACCGGCGGGAGCTGCTGGGCGTCGAGCTCGCTCCGGCCCTCGATGGTGCCGAGGTCCGCCAGCTGCGGCAGCAGCACGTAGCCGCCGAGCGGGAACCAGGCCAGGCGGTATTCCACGCCGTCCCGCCCGCGCCAGGAGACGATCGCCGGGCCGAAGCCGATGGAGAACCGCTCGACCTTCGCCCCGCGCCAGCGGGCGGCGAGGAAATGGCCGAGCTCATGCACGAAGATCGAGCCGCCGAAGAACAGCACCACGAGGAGGATCGACCAGGTGTTGGCGAGCAGGGTCTGGACAAAATCGGAGGTCATCAGGGATCAGGAAACTTTCTTGAGTTGCGCGGCCGCGGTGCGCCGGGCGCCCGCATCGGCGTCGAGGACGGCGGCGAGGGTGTCCGGTTCAAAATTTTCCACGGTTTGGAGAGTCTGCTCGATGACGCGCGGAATCGCAAGGAAGGGGATTGACCCGGCGAGGAAAGCGGCGACGGCGACCTCGTTGGCGGCGTTGTAGATCGCGGGGGCGACGCCCCCGGCGGCCATGACCTGGCGCGCGAGGCGGAAGCACGGGAAGCGCAACTCGTCGACCGGGCGGAACTCGAAGCCGACCAGCTGGGTAAAATCCAGCGCCGCGTCGACGCCGGGCGCGCGGGCCGGGTGCAGCAGGGCGTACTGGATGGGAAACGTCATCGACGGCGGCGAGAGCTGCGCGAGCATCGCGCCGTCGGTGAACTCGACGAGGCAGTGCACGATGCTCTGCGGGTGCACTACGGCGGTACACTGGTCGGCGCGGAGCCCGAACAGCCACTGCGCCTCGATCAACTCGAGGCCCTTGTTGGCCAGGGTGGCGGAATCGACGGTGATCTTCGGGCCCATCGACCAGTTGGGATGCTTGAGGGCGTCGGCCGGCGTGGCGTGGGCCAGCCGCGCGGCCGGCCAGTCGCGAAACGCGCCGCCGCTGGCCGTGAGCACGATGCGGCGCACCCCGGCCTGCGGGTGGCCCTCGAGGCACTGGAAGACGGCGCTGTGCTCGCTGTCCACCGGCAGGAGCTTGGCGCGATGCTTGCGCGCCTCGGCCATGATAAACTTGCCGGCGAGGACGAGGATCTCCTTCGACGCGAGCGCGAGGTTCTTGCCGGCGGCGAGCGCGGCGAGCGCGGGCTCCAGCCCGGTTGTGCCGACCACGGCGACCAGCACGACGTCAGCCGCGGGCAACTGGGCGAGTGCGACGAGGCCGCCCATCCCGCCGTGCAGCTTGGTCCCCGCGGGGAAGCCGCCGCCGGCCTTCGCCGCGGCGTAGGCGGCGTCGTCGAAGACGGCGACGTGGGGCACGGCGAAGTCGCGCGCGATCTGCGCGAGCCGCGCGTGGTTCGCCCGGGCGGCGATGCCGACCAGCTCGAGCTTGTCGGGGTGCGCGGCGATGACGCGCAGCGTGTTCTCGCCGATGGAGCCGGTGGCGCCGAGGAGGACGACGCGCTGTTTGCGTGCGGGGCCCGTCATGGCGCGTTCACGGCAGGGCAAACAGGAAATAGCCGAGCGGGGCGGTGAGGAGGAGGCTGTCGCTCAGGTCAAACACGCCCCCGATGCCGGGAATGGCGACGCCGGAGTCCTTGATGGCGGCATGGCGCTTGATGATGGACTCGATGAGGTCGGAGACGATGGCGACGAGGGCGATGGGCGCGGCGAGGAGGGCGGCGACCGGGGGCGTCAGGTGCGGGGGCAGGTGGCTGCGGCCGAGCCAGGCGACGAGGGCGCCGACGCCCATCGCCATGATCACGCCGCCGACCGCGCCTTCCCAGGTCTTTTTCGGGGAAATCTGCGGCGCCATCTGGTGCCGGCCGATCGCGAGCCCGGTGAGCAGCGCCCCGCAGTCGCAGAATTTCGCCACGGCGATGAGCCACAGGCAGAGCAGCAGCCGGCCGTCGGGCGTGATGACGTCGTCCGGCAGCGGGGTGAGGATGCGGACGAAGTACTGCAGCATCAGGGCCACGTAAACGAGGCCGAAGAGGGTGCCGGCGAGGGCCTCGACGCGCTTGTGCGGCTCACGCTCGCTGAGGATGCGGATGGAGAACACAATGACGGCCAGCACGAGGACGTCGGAGCTCTTGGGAAAGGGAAGGCCGAGGTAATAGGACAACCAGGGAGTGAGCGTGATGACGGCGCCGAAGGCCATGCCGAGCCGGTGGAACGGCGCGAACCCGGCGCCGCCCAGCAGGTGGTAGAACTCCCGCAGCGTCAGCACCGAGAAGAGGCCGACAAGCAGGACGGCGCCGGTGGTGCGGAAGAACCAGAGGACGCCGAGGAGAACGGTCCAGAGGACGACGGTGCTGAAGATGCGTTTGGCCATGGCGGGTGGGGTTCAGGGGGTGGCGGGGGACGCCGGTTTGACTTGCTCGCTGGTGAGGCCGTAGCGGCGCTCGCGCCGGGCATATTCGGCGCAGGCGTCGGCCAGGTCGGCCTTGGTGAAATCCGGCCAGAGCACCGGCGTGAACACGAGCTCGGCGTAGGCGCCCTGCAGCAGCAGAAAATTGCTCAGGCGCGTCTCGCCGGACGTGCGGATGATCAGGTCGGGGTCGGGCAGGCCGTCCGTCGAGAGGTAGCGGCTGAACGTGCTCCACGAGCGGTCGTTGAGCTTCGCCTGGCCGGCGGCGACGGCGGCGGCGTAGGCGTGCGCCGCGTCGACGACCTCCGTGCGCGAGCCGTAGTTGAGGGCCAGCACGAGGGTGTAGTCGGTGAACTGCGCGGTCTCCGCGATGGTGTGGCGCAGGTGTTTTTGGACGCCGGCGGGCAAATCGTCGATCCGGCCGATGGTGCGCAGCCGCACGCGGTCCTGCACGAAGGTCTGGAGTTCCTTTTTCAGGTAAAACTCCAGCAGGCCCATCAGGGCGCCGACCTCGTCCTTCGGCCGCTGCCAGTTTTCCACCGAGAACGCGTAGAGCGTGAGCATGCGGATGCCGAGTTCGCGGGCGGCGTTGGTCACGGTGCGGACCGTCTCGACGCCGCGCCGGTGGCCCTCGATGCGGGGCAGGCCGCGCGCCCGGGCCCAGCGGCCGTTGCCATCCATGATGATGGCGACATGCGCGGGGACTTGCACCCGTTCGGCAGGCTCAGGGCGGGTGGCGGAATGAGGCATGCGAAAGGAGGGAGTTAGCGTGGCGGGGCGAGGTTTGACAAGCCGCCTTCGGCGGAACTTTGGCGAAGCAGGGTACGCCGGAGATGCGCGCGGCCACTTGTCTATGACGGCCGGTGGTGCATCATACTCCCATGGCCAGCCAACCCCTGTCGGCGGAGAAGATTAAGGCGGCGCTGGGTGAGTTGCCCGGCTGGAAGTTCCAGCGCGACGCGCTGGTGAAGATCTTCAAGTTCGGGAATTTTCGCGAAGCCCTCAGCTTCATGGTGCGCGCCGGCCTGGAGGCGGAGGGGATGGATCACCACCCCGAGTGGACCAACGTCTACAACCGCGTCGCCATCCGGCTCAACACCCACGACGCGGGCGGCAGGGTGACGGCGAAGGACCTCGAGCTGGCGCGAAAAATCCAGGCGATCTCCTGGGTCGGCTGACGGCGCCGGGGGCCGGTGCGGCCTCCGCCTCACGCGCGGGGCAGGAACGTCGTCTCGGCCTTCGTGAACACGAAATAATCGAGGAGCCCGAGGCTCACGAGGACCAGGCCGAATCCGTAGGCCAGCACGGTCAGGAACCCGAGGCCGAAGCAGAGCAGGCCGAGCCCGAGGGCCAGCCAGTCGAAATTCCGCATTTTTCGCGGTGCGCGCAGTTGCACGCCGCTCGGCCCGTCGCTGACGACTTCCCACTTTTTGGCCACCAGCTCGGCGACATGCTGCTGCAATGCGGCGGCGGCGTCCTGGTCGGCCGCGCTCTGACTGGGGGCGACAGCCCGCCGGCCCCGGCGAAACGGCGACACGGAGCGGCGGAGCCGGAGTTCCGACCACATCATTTTTGCCTGGTCGGCCTCAACACCCATCAGGCCCACCCAGTCCGCGTCGAGCAGGTCCGGCGCGATGCTGTGCACGGCGGCGGAGACGGTGCCGGTGTAACCGGTGGCGTTGGCGGCGAGCCAGATGGCGTTCCATTGCGGCTCGGTCGGCCAGCGGACCAGCCTCCGGTCCTCCAGCATGTCGCGCAACTCGCGTTCGGTCTTGTCCATCCAACCACGAGACTAACGCCCGGACCGACCCGGGCAAAGCCGAAATATCCCGGCCGCACCCGCCTCGGCCGCCGGCCCGGACGGCCATCGCACGCCCCGGGGTGCGGGGCGTGTGCCGCCGGATTTCAGGGGCCGATCCCGGCGAGTGCCCGCAAGTCGGCCGTTTCCTGCGGCGAGAGGGTCTTGCGGAACTGCCCGCCGGAACTGGTGACGACCACGGTGTTGCCGAACAGGTTGATCATGGTGGTTTCCCGGTCGGAGTGCCGCAGGCGGATCAGCGTCGCCGGCGCGTCGGACACCTGGCTCCGGCTCCAGCCGGAGCCGTGGGCCTGGAACCAGGCGGAAACCGCCCGCGCTTCCGGCTCCGTCATCACGCGGGACGAGGTCATCTGCCCGTCGCGGTAGAAATCGATCGCGCCGCGCTTGGCCGTCGGCACGTTGGGGCTGCACGCGCCGAGCAGCAGGGCCAGCAGCAGCGCACCGAGGAGCGGCGGAATTTTGGCGGGGAAGTTTACCCGCCCACACTGCACCGCCACGACCGGGGGTGACAAGCATCGGCTGGCACGGCGGGCGGTCGCCGGCTTGCGTTGGCCGTCGTCCGGCGCAACCTCGTCACCAGGTCGAGCCGTCTTCACGCCCGCGGTGGCAACCAGGCCACTGGGTCGCGCGGATTCCCGACGGAGCGTCCGGCGAGATTTCCATCATGAGCACCATCCCCGGGATCAATGCCAGTTCACATCCCCGCCTCCGGCGGTGCGCCGCCACCCTCGCCGGCGGGGAGACGGACCGCGCGCCGCTCTATTCGCCGGCGATCTCCTGCGGGGTGGCGTCCGCGGTCCTGGGCCGGCCGGTCCACACGGGCACCGGCTCGCTCCACTATGCCGAGGTGGCCGCGTGGGCGGACGGCGCCGCCGCGCATGCCGAGTTTGAGGCGCACCTGACCGAGGATCTGGTGGCGGTCCACCGGGCGCTGGACCTGGACGTGCTGCGGATGCCCTGGCGGATGAATGCGCGGCCGGATGCGCGGCTGGACCGCTACACCTTCCGGTTCGGACCCGAGGCCGGCGAGCACACCCTTTGGCAATATCAGCCGGTGACGGCGGATTTCAGTGCCAGCTTCCAGTCGCCACCGGCCGACCCGCCCGAAACGCGGTTGCGCAGGGAAATTGCGCGGCTGGAGGCGGTCGACCAAATGGCGGCGGCGCGGGCCGAGATCGCCCCGACCGTGGGACTGTGGCGGAAATTCGGCGACGAGTTTCTGGTCGTCGGGGCCACGGCGCATATCGGGTTGGGGCTGGCGCCGGAGAATCTCGAGCTGATGGTGGAGGATCCCGAGTTGGTGTGCCGCTGGTGCCTGTTGCAGGCGGACTTTGCCATCGCGGTGGGGCGGGCGCTGGTCGAGGCGGGTTGTCCGCGGGTGATTTTTGGCGGGGGCGACCTCGCGGGCAATATCGGGCCGTTCTACTCGCCGGCCATGTTCCGCGCCGTGGTGCTGCCGGGCTATGTGAAGGCGCTGGCCGAGCTGAACCGGCTGGGCGTGCATTATTTTTTCCGCAGCGACGGCAACCTGTGGTCACTGGCGGACATGTTGTTCGGCGAGGCCGCCTGCCCGGGTTATGGCGAGACGGACCGGGATGCCTCGATGACGGTCGCCGCGGTGCGGGAGCGTTTTCCGCAGCTGGTGATCTGGGGTAACGTGTCGTCGTCGCTGCTGGCGCGCGGCACGCCCGTCCAGGTGCGCGAGCAGGCGCAGGCGGCGCTGGCCGAGTCCGGGGGCCGGGGCTACTTCCAGGGCTGCTCCAACGCGCTCATCCAGGGGACGGCGGTGGAAAACATCCGGGCCATGTTCAACGTGCGGTGAGGCGCGGCGCGCCAGCCGGCAACGCCCAGCGCAATGCGTCCGGGAGTGTCTTCTCCCAGGCCGCGCAATCGTGCCCGCCCTCAAATTCCAGGTATTTTACGCGGTAGTCTTGACCAAGTAATACGTCCCGAAATCTCCGGACGGCATCTATCTGTGAGACCACCTGCCGGACATCTTCCTTATGTTGGACATCCACGTCAGTTTCCTTCGATCCGACGTCCAGATAGAAATCGGTGGGCAATTGTTTTTCCCGTTTGCGGTATTGTTCAACCAGCCAGCAGTCATCTGACCAGAAGGAGCCCGACTGGGCGATGATCTTGCCGAACTTTCCTACTTCCTGCAGGGCGACGAAGGCTGCGGCGAGCCCGGTGTAGCTCAAGCCAACGAGCACGCGACCTTCGCTTGCTTGGATCGCGGGATAGGTTTCTTCAAGCCAAGGCAAGAGTTCGTCGGCGACGAAACGGGCAAATGGGGGATAACACGGACACTCACGCCAACGCGCTTCCTCGGTGGCGTAGGAAACGAACACGAACCAGGACGGGGCGATGGCAGACGCGGTATCCAAGGCCTCGATCGTTGCCACCGCGCCAACGCGATCCCGATAGAGCTCTGCGTCCAGGAAAATGGTCAGATGAGCCGGCTTCTCGCCGGCTCTGGGTGGACGCACCCAAACGGTGCGCTCATTGCCCAAGTGAGCGCTGCGAAGCCTGTGGACGAATTCGTTCAATGCTTCGCGGATTTAACTGGCGGGAAACCTCACAGCCCGAGCATGAAGTTGAACGTGCGGTCGCTTTCGCCGGGGAGGCCCTCGTGGCCGTAGTCGGGGTAGATCACCATGTCCTTCTTGGACTTGATCTTGTTGTAGGCGGCGAACTGCGAGCTGGGCGGGCAGACGGTGTCCATCAGCCCGGTGTACATCAGCACCTCGGCCTTGATGCGCGGGGCGAGATACTGGCAGTCCACGTAGCCGAGCTTGGTGAAGATTTCCGTTTCGCGCTTGTGCAGCGGGTCGAACTGGCGGAACCACGTGCGCAGCTCCTCGTAGGCGTCCTTGGCGAGGTCCATTTCCCAGACGCGCTGGTAGTCGCACAGGAACGGGAAGATCGGCGCGGCCCGCTTGATGCGCGGCTCCAGCGAGGCGCAGGCGAGGGTGAGCGCGCCGCCCTGCGAGCCGCCCAGGGCGCCGACGCGGCCGGCGTCCACCTCGGGGAAACTCATCACGACGCGGGCGAGCTGGGCGGTATCAAGGAAGATCGACCGGAACAGCAGCTGGTGCGGGTTGGGATCGTCGAGGCCGCGGATGATCTGCCCGCGGTAGGTCGTGCCCTTGACGCCGCCGACGTCCTCGGAGCGGCCGCCCTGGCCGCGGCAGTCGAGCGCGGCGGCGCAGAAGCCCTCGCCGGACCAGGCGAGCCGGCCGGCGAAGTCGCCGCTGTTGCCGGTGTAGCCGTGGAACTGGAGCACCGCGGGGTTTTTTCCGGGGGATTTTTTCGGACGGACATACTTGGCATAAACCCGGGCGCCGCCCACGCCGGTGAACCACAGGTCAAACGCCTCGCTGTGGCGGGGGGTGATCTCCTTCGACGGCACGAGCTCGGGCTTGGGGTCGGTGGCGTCGAGCTCCTGGAGCGCGGCGGCCCAGTAGGCGTCGAAGTCGGCCGGGCGCGGATTGCGGCCCTGGTATTCCTTGAGTTCGGGGAGCGGTTTGTCGATGAGCGGCATGGGAGATTTTCGAATTTCGAATTTCGTTTTTCGATTGGGCGGAAGCGCAGGCGGGAGGCGGAGGTTGGAACGGGCCGATTCGGACGAAAACTGGAAAAGACGCAAGGGTTGGGATGCCGGCGGAACGTGAAATTCCAGTTGCGGAGGCAGCCGGGCCGGCCGCTATGCTGGACGATGACCCATCCCGCG
>CAIQKV010000004.1 GCA_903872505.1 uncultured Opitutia bacterium | reverse complement strand
TGCTCTAACCAACTGAGCTAGGCGTCCGCGCCGAAGGTGGAGCTAAGCGATTGCCGGGCGGTTATGACAAGGAATTATTCCGCTGGGGATTCGCCGGTCATGTCATACGGCGGCCCCCTTCGGCCGCAGCAGCCCCTCGCGGAGCATGAGCTCGGCGTTCTGAATCGCATTGAGCGCCGCGCCTTTCCAGAGGTTGTCGCCGGTGACCCAGAACGAAAGGCCGTTGTCGAGCGCGGTGTCCAGGCGGATGCGGCCGACCCCGCACTTCACCTTTTCGGCGAAATCCAGCGGGGTCGGGTAAACGCCCTTCGCCGGGTCGTCGACCAGCTGGGCCCCCGGAAACGCCGCGATGGCCGCGCGCGCCGCCGCCACGCTGACCGGGCGCTCAAACTCCGCCGCGACGGCAATCGAGTGGGCGCGCACGACGGGCACGCGGACGCAGGTCGCCGAGACGCGCAGCTGCGGCAGGCCCATGATCTTGCGGCTCTCGAGCATCATCTTGTTCTCCTCACCGGTGTAGCCGTCGGCGCCGAAGGTATCGACCTGTGGCAGGACGTTGAAGGCGATCTGGTGCGGGTAGACCTTGCGCGTGAGCGGTGTACCCCGGACGTGGGCCTGTACCTGGCTCTCGAGCTCGCGGACGGCCTCGGCGCCCGTGCCGGACACGGACTGGTAGGTCGCGGCGATGTAGCGCTTCAGGCCGAACGCCTGGTGCAGCGGCCACAGGCCCATGAGCGTGACCGCGGTGGAGCAATTGGGATTGGCGATGATGCCCTGGTGGTGGCGGAGGTCCTGCGGGTTGATCTCCGGGATCACGAGCGGGACCTTCGGGTCCATGCGCATGGCCGAGCTCTTGTCGATCACGAGGCAACCCGCCTTGACCGCATCGGGCGCGAGCGCCCGCGTCACGGGTCCGCCCGCGGCGAAAAACGCCACGTCGATCCCGGCGAACACGCCGGGCCGGGCCTCCTCCACCGTGAGCTTGCGCCCGTCAAACTCCACCACCTTGCCCGCCGACCGCCCCGAGGCGAACAGCCGCAGCGCCGTGAGCGGGAATTTTCTTTGGGACAAAAGCCGCAGCAGCTCTTGACCAACGACGCCCGTGGCGCCGACGATGCCGACAGTGAAGGATGATGTTTTCACGATGGATACTCCGATTGAACAGGCCAACAAATCGTGCACCCGCCTCGGTATCAAGCCCGCAGCGCGGATTCTGGTGGTCCGGCTCGGGTCGCAGACCATGCAGTTTTTCACCCACGGCAAACTGGTGCGGAGCTATGCCGTTTCCACCTCCCGGCTCCCGCCCTCCAATGTGCAGGACTCGCGCGGCACGCCATCCGGTCTCCACGAGATCGCCGAGCGCATCGGCGACGGCCAGCCCGCGGGCATGGTGTTCAAGTCCCGGGTGCCGACGGGCCGTCATTTCTCCGAGTTCCCTGACGCGGGAACCAACGACAATCTCATCACGACCCGCATCCTCTGGCTGCGCGGCCTTGAGCCGGGCGTCAACCAGGGTGGAAACGTGGACAGCCACGGCCGCTACATCTACATCCACGGCACCAACCACGAGGCGCGCATCGGCGAACGGATGAGCGCCGGCTGCGTGCTGATGCGCAACGCCGACATCGCCGCGCTCTACGACGAAGTCCGCGCCGGCGACCAGGTGCTGATCACGGACTAGCGATTGGTTGAAGATCTCGACTGTGCTTTGTTAGTTATTGGGAGCAGGCGGTCTGGGTTCTCAACTCCAGTAACGGTCATTCTTACTTTGCCGCGAATTTCAGAGAGACCGAAATCCTCGATAAGGTCATTTTCCAGCTTCAGCATCACCGGCCATGTCGCATCGATCCATGCTTGCGGCGGTTTGCGGTTTAACTCGATTAAGTACTGCGAGTAGGACACTTCCCCCTTGTAGTCGCGCTCAAACATCAGGGTGCCGTGGACATTGTTCTCGTCAGTATAAGTCAGATAATAAACTTCATCTGCTTTCTTGATGCCCGTGAATGTGATGGGGCGACTCCCTTCGGCTTCCCAATATTTTACCTTTTTTACCTCGGGATAGCTTTCAATTCTCGCCTTCACGGCTGGCAGATCAGGCAGCGTGTGGGTGTATGCCCCTCGGCTCACACCATAAATATAGTCGCAACCTGAAACGAACAGCGATGCTAGCGCCAAGATGCAAGATAGCAGCTTCATCCTGTAGTATTGTGAGTCACTTCACAGTGCCTTGTTCCATCACGCATTCCGGCCGAACAGCAGGCGCAGCGAATTCAGGCAGACCACCAGCGTGCTGCCCTCGTGCGCCGCCACGCCGACCGCCAGCGGCACGGCGCCAAACGCCGTCGCGACCACCATCACCACGACCACGCCGAGCGAGAGCGTCAGGTTCTGCCGGATGACCGTCTGCGCCCGGCGGCTCAGCCGCTCGGCGGCGAGAAAGTTTTCGATCCGGTCGTGCATCAGGATCACCTCGGCCTGCTCCAGCGCCGCATCGCTCCCCCGGGCGCCCATCGCCACCCCCACGTCCGCCGCGGCGAGGCAGGGCGCGTCATTCACGCCATCCCCGACCATGGCCACCAGGCGCCCGCCCGCCGCCTTGCGCAGGTCCATGATCGCCTCGACCTTTTGCTCCGGCGTGAGATTGGCGCGCACCTCGGCCAGGCCCAGTTCCTTCGCGACCGCCTCGGCCGCCTGCCGCCGGTCGCCGGTCAGCATGACCGTGTGAATCCCCAGCCGCTTCAGCTCGGCGAGCACCGCGCGGGACTCGGCGCGGATCTCGTCGCGCAGCAGCACCCGGCCGAGCACGCCCTTGCCGACGACCCAGATCTCCGCGAGTTCGGACGGGGCGGGCGGGAGCTTTTCCGCCCACTCGGCGAGCGGGCCGGCCTCGAGCAATTCCCGCCGGCCCAGCAGCGCCTGGGCGCCGCCCAGCCGGCCGCGGACGCCGGCGCCGGCCATGTTCTGAAAATCCGCAATCTCGACCGACCGCACGCCGCGCGCGCGCGCATCCCGGACCACCGCGCGGGCCAGTGGGTGCTCGGACTTGGCCTCCAGCGCGTAGGCCAGTTCCATGACCTCCTGCTCACGACCCGCCGGAAAACTCTCGTAGCTCACCACCGCGAGCTCGCCGGTGGTCAGCGTGCCGGTCTTGTCGAGGGCCACGACGCTCACCTTGGCCAGCTTCTCGATGGCGGCGCCGCCACGGAACAGCACGCCATGGCGCGCGCCCCAGGCGATCGCCGCGAGGATGGCCGAGGGAATCGAGAGGACCAGCGCGCAGGGGCTGGCCACCACCATGAGGGTCATCGCGCGATAAAACGCCGAGCGCGTCTCGGGCGTGTTGGTGAACGGCGGCAGGTGGAATCCCAACCACCAGACGAGGAACATCAGCAGCGACCCGCCGATGACGGCATAGGTGTACCCGGTGCCGAACCGGTCGATGAGCCGCTCGCTCGGCGCCTTGAGCCGCTGGGCGGTCTGGATGAGGCGGATGACTTTCTGCAGCGTGCTCTCGCTCGGCAGTCGCACGACCTCGAAATCGAGGGCGCCCCAGAGGTTCAGCGTGCCGCTGAAGACCTGGTCCCCGGTGCGCTTCTCCACCGGCGTCGCCTCGCCTGTGAGCGTGGATTCGTCGCTCGCGCTCTGGCCCGTCGCCACGGTGCCGTCGGCGGCGAACGCCTCGCCCGGCTTCACCCGCACCCGCTGGCCGACCTGCAGTTCGTCCACCGCGACCACCTTCTCGGTCCCGTCCGCGAGCACCAGGGTCGCGCGCTTGGGCGAGGTCTTGAGGAGCGCGCTCACTTCGCGCTGTGTGCGGTCGAGGGCGTATTCCTCCATGGCGCCGGAGGCGGAAAATAGAAACAGCAGCAGCACGGCCTCGCCCCAAGCGCCGATCAGCACCGCGCCGATCGCGACCGCCAGCATCAGAAAATGGATGTCGATCCTCCCCTTGCGCAGGTTCTCACGGGTGTCGATGGCGGCATCCCACGCCCCGGCCACCAGCGCGATGCCATAAAACACCCGGGCGAGCCATGGCAGCCCGGGCAGCAGATGCGGCGCCAGAGCTCCGGCGATCCCGAGCACCCCGCAGGTGGTGGCCAGTACCGCCAGCATGCGCCACTCCTGATCCTCCGGCGTGGGCTCGGCCTTGAGTTCCGGCCATTCCATCTCGCGCCAGAGCCAGAGTTTTTCCGCGATCTCGCCCGTTTCGCGGCCGATCACGGTCGCCGCCCCGTCCCGACGGAGCCGGTAGCCCGCCCCCGGCGTCAGGCTCGACTGCGTCGCGGCATATTTCGCCTGCACCGCCGCGATCGTCTCGGCCAGACGCGCCTCCAGCGCGGACAGATCGACCTCGCCGGTGGTGGCGATCGCGACCTTGTGCGAAGTCGGATCCACCCGCACGGCGCTCACGCCGGGCTGGTTGTGCAAAAACTGCACCAGCTCATCCACCCAGTTTCCATCGGTGACCTTCGGCGACATTTTCCGACCAAAGCAACCTCGCCGGCGCGGCGCAAATTCAATTGCACCCTCCCGACCCCGATTCATTGGTTGGCAGACTCGATCCATGATTGGCCTAAGCGACGACTCCGACTCACCACCCCCGCCGCCGAGTCATGCCCCTGAGTTCGCCGCCCGGATTTTCGCGGAGGGCGGCTGGCTGCACGCCGGCCTGCAGTTGGAACACCGTCCGCAGCAGGAGCAGATGGCCCGCGCCGTGGCCGCCGCGATGCAGGCCGACGAGCCGCTGCTGTTTGAGGCCGGCACTGGCGTGGGCAAGTCCCTCGCCTACCTGCTGCCGGGTATCATCCACGCTACTGATCAGTCGCGCCAGCTCATCGTCTCGACCCATACCATCTCGCTGCAGGAGCAGATTGAGACGAAGGACCTGCCGCTCTGCCGGCGGGTCCTGCGCGCCGCCCCCGAGCTCAAGCCGTACGCCGATTTCAAGAGCGCGGTGCTGGTGGGAAAATCGAACTATCTCTGCACGACGCGGTTGGCGGCGGCGCTGCGCGACCGGCAGGAGCTGTTCGCCTCGCCGGATCACAGCGAGCTGCAGCGCATTGTCGCCTGGGCGGAGACCAGCCGCGACGGCCTGCGCCACGAACTTTCCCCCGCGCCGGCGCCCGAGGTCTGGGAATGGGTCAACGCCGACTCCTCCGCCTGCTCCCGCAAGCATTGCGACGGGGAAAGGTGCTTCTACCAGCGCGCCCGCGCCCGCCTGCGTCTCGCACAGGTCATCATCGTCAATCATTCGCTGCTCTTCGCCCACCTCAACGCCGGCGGTGCGGCCGAGCGGGGCGGCGCGCGCGGGGTGCTGTTCCCCGACGATTTCGTGGTGCTCGACGAGGGCCACACCGTGCCGGAGGTCGCCACGGAGCACTTCGGGCTGCGCCTCAGCAGCTACGGCACCGACCGCCTGCTGAAGGCCCTCTACAATCCCAAGACCCGCCGCGGGCTGCTCGCCAAGCACGGCGGTCCGGCCGAGCAGCAGCTCGTCGTCGACGCGCTCGAGGCCGCGGAGCAATTCTTCGGGTTCTTGCGCGACCGCCTGCTCGACAAGCAGCCGGTGGTGCGCGTGCGCGAGGCCACGGCGTGCGAGCCCTGGCTCGACGGGCCCCTACTGGCGCTCATCAAGGCGGTGGGAACCCGGGCCGACCAGCTCGACGAGGGCCGGGAACGCGACGAATTGCTCGACCAGCGGAGCCGGCTCAAGTCCTGCCAGGCCAGCCTCCGCCTCTGGCTCGACGCGGCCGACGATAAATTTGTCTACTGGCTGGAACGCTCCGGCCGGCGCCAGAACATCGTCACGCTGCGCACCGCACCCATCGACATCGCGCCCTACCTGCGCGCGGAACTGCTGCAGCGGCACACCTCCGTCGTCTTTACCAGCGCCACCCTGGCGGTGGGCGGGCAGATCGGGCCGTTTCAGGAACGGATCGGCGCAACCGACGTCCGGACCGCCGTGGTGCAGTCGCCGTTTGACTACGCCCGGCACATGCGCGTCTACGTGGCCGCGGACGTCCCCCTGCCCACGCCGCAGGGCGCGCGCCTGGCCATCGAGGCGCTGGTCGACTACATTCGGTTCTGCGCCTTAGGCGTGCCCGGGGGCTCGCTGGTGCTTTTCACCAGTTATCAGGACATGCGCCAGGTGGCGGACGCCCTGTCCGCGGATTTTGCGCGCGCCGCCCGGCCGTTTTTCATGCAGGGGCTGGAACACTCCCGCACGGAGCTGACCCGCCGGTTGCACGGTGCCGGCAACGGCATCCTCTTCGGCACCGACAGCTTCTGGGCCGGCGTGGACGTGCCCGGCCCCTCCCTATCGCAGGTCATCATCACCCGCCTGCCGTTCGACCCCCCGACTCATCCCATCACCGAGGCCCGGAGCGAGTGGATCCGGGACCGGGGCGGCAGCCCGTTCAACGAACTCACCCTGCCCGACGCCCTCATCAAGTTCCGCCAGGGTGCCGGGCGCCTGATCCGTTCCGCGTCCGACCGCGGCCTCATCACGATCCTCGATTCGCGCATCTTGGCCAAGAATTACGGCCAGCTTTTCCTCGCCAGCCTGCCGCAGCCGCAGTTTACGAAGTTGACGCGCGAGATACGTAGCGGGCAATTTCATCCTTTCGCTCCGACATAGACCCGGCCATCCTCGCACAACTTTCATGCCTTCGCTTCGCGCTGTCGCGCTAACTGACATCGGCCGTGTCCGCCAACGCAACGAGGATCGTTATATCCTCAACCTCCCGTCCTTGATCTTCGGGGTGGCGGACGGTGTCGGCGGGCTGCCCGGCGGGGCGGACGCCGCCCAATGCGCGGCGGACGAGGTGGTGGCGGCGTTGGCGAACCAGCCGGCGGGCGCCGAGCACGACCTCGTCGCCATCGTGCAGCAGATCAATCTCAGCGTGCATAACCTGGGCATCAAGCTCAGCCCCAGCATGGGCATCGGCACGACCCTCTCTTTCGGCCTGGTGCAAAACAACGTGCTGCACATCGCCCATGTCGGGGATTCGCGCTGCTACGGCCTGCGCCAAAACCGGCTGCAGCTGCTGACGGAGGACCATTCCGTCGAGAATGAGGCCCGCATGCGGCGCGCCCGCGGGGAGACGGTTTATTACCACGAGGCCAATCGCAACGCGCTCACCCGCTGCATCGGCCAGCCGACGCCGCCCCTGGTCGACCTTGTGGACCGCCCGCTCGAGGTCGGGGATCGTTATCTTTTCTGCACGGATGGCGTCACCCGCCTCGTGCGCGACTCCGAGTTGGCCGAGATCATCGAACGCGATTCGAGTCCCGAGGAACTCCTGAAGGAGATCATCTCGCTCGCCATCCGGCGGGGCGGACCCGACAACGCCACCGGCGTGCTGGTTTTCGTGGACGAGCTCTCGTGACGCATGGCGTCGCGCGTTGAGCAATTCGAGGCCCTGGTGGCGCAGCAGCCGCAGAATGCGCTGTTCCGTTTCAGCCTCGCCCAGTCACTGGTCAGCGATGGCCGGGCGGCCGCGGCCATTCCCCACTTTCTGTTCTGCATCACGAGCAAGGCGGACTGGATGATGCCCCGCATCCTCCTCGGCAAGCTGCTGCTGGAACTTGGCCGGAACGACGAGGCGAAACCGCTGCTGATTGACGCCCTTCGGCTCGCCGTGGAGCAAGCGCATGAGGAGCCCGAGCGTGAACTCCGGGCTCTTTTGGCTGCATTCTAGCCCGCCTGATCCGGATTGGCGGTCACTCGTCACCGTCACTGCATCATCCAGTCTTTTGGCAAACCGCCACAGGCTGACACAGGGTGCGAGTACCCGCACTATTCGGGATGTTTCCAAAGCTAAGACGATTCTGTATCAACCTGATATACAGATATAAGCGATATAATGGCGAGATAGTACTCGTGCACCGCGATTGAGCAAAAAAGCACGCAGAAACATCATCTTACTAGCGATTCGTAAAGGATATGTAAGTTATCGCATCACATCTGCATTTCACTGGCCCCTACCTTTAATCCAGACGACATTTGGCCAGCACAGAAAGGTAGATCATCCCAATGAATACTCCACTCTTCGCTGATTCCGGTGTGCCCATGCTTACCTGGCACATGCTCGCAATTCTTACGGCCTTGGTGCCGATCATCCTGATTGAGGCCTATTCGGCGAAGCGCCTGCTGGGCGTCACCCTCGGCAAGGCAATCGTCCCGGTTTCCGCCTCCAATTTCACCTCGATGTTCGTGGTTTTCCCGGCGCTGTGGGCTCTCTGGCTCGCGGTCCAGATGCTCGTCGGCGGTGGCGCGGCCCACAGCCTCGGCACCTGGTGGAAGAAACTCTACGCCGTCACGGTTCAGGCGCCCTGGCTGGTGCACAGCGGGCGCGACTTGTTCTGGATGGTCCCGGCGGCAGCCCTCGTGATGCTGGTGCCGGCGTTTTTCCTTTCGGTTTGGTCGGAGCGCCTGGTGCTGCAGTGGTTCTGGAAGAACGAGGATCAGGGACGGTTGAAGAAATTCTCCTTCATGGCCCACGTGCCCTCCTATGCCATGCTGGCGTTCTTCTGGTTCGTCTTCGGTACCTACTCGCTGACCCAGAACTGAGCGGGGGGCAGTTTGCCGGTTTTGCCAGGTCAGCCGTTCGCGGCGCGAACCGGCTGGCCGGGGGATCGAAAGTGGTGCCAGAGGCCGGGATTGAACCGGCGACCAAAGGCTTATGAGTCCTCTGCTCTACCACTGAGCTACTCTGGCGAAACTACCACGATCACAAGGGAATCGAGCGGCGGGTATTACGCTTTGCGCGAGCGGTGTGACAAGCAATTTCGCCGCCGCTACTGACTCGCTGGCAGGAATAAAAGCCACCCGGCCCCATCCCGGTGTCGCTGCCGGGATCCGGGAAGGCCTCCCTTGCAATGTAGCCGGATTTCTCATTGGTTTACTTCGATTGAAGACTTGCATCCACGCCTTCGCGTTTCACCCAAGTCCCAGGCATCAGCCTATCCTGCTCCAGTTGCTGGCGGTCGGATTGGGCCTCATCCTGAATGGTTGTTCGACGAATGCCGATACCTCCGGGGTGGACTGCTACGAGCCGCCGGCGGCGGGTCGGACAATGTCTTCGGTGATCGGCACCAACCTCAGCGAAGGCGGCATGTTCGGGTCCGACCACCGGGCCTTTGTCAACATGGTCGACCTGAAGGTCGTGCGGAACGCTGAAGACCGCTGGAACGAACCTCTTGTCCTGACGCCGGAGACGCACTCCCTCGGATGCGAGTACCGCTATTCCAATTTCACCGCGCGCGCGTACCTGCCATTGGATGCCAAGGCCGGGGTCGCCTACAGGCTGCAGGTCAAGTACAACGACGAGTCCGCCCCCGGGGGCATGTATGCTGATTTCTGCATCGTCGAGTCGGACACGGGCCGCCCGGTTACGCCGGTCTTCCGGCAGCATGTCACGGGCGGGAAAAAGGGCACAATTTTCTATATCCCGCAGTAGCCGGCGCGCGTTTGGCCGGCATGCCGGCTGGCCTGGTGACTCGCGGGCCTCGCCCCTGACGCGGTTTCAGGAAATCGCGGCGGCATTTGCGCCGGTCGAGGCCAGCCCGGTCTGCGCGGGCGGCGCCGTCATGACCCCCAGCTCGAGGCAAACGACGGTCAGCGGCTGGTCGCCGCCATTCTCCACGGTTATTTCGTTCCAGCCATCGCGCACGAGAGAAACGGGAAACTGGTAGTCATGACCGGCATGCTCTTTCACGTGGTGAGTCAGAGAACCACAGGGAAACAGGAGTCGGTCATTCGGCGCACTAGTCGTGATCGGCCAGCACCCGTTGAACGAGACCGCCACCGGCGACACCGCCGCGTCCCGGTTGAGCACGAGCTGGATGATCAACGTGAGGCGGCGATCGGCCGGCTCGGCGCACATAGGCAACCGGAAGCTATGCCGCCAGTTTTTCTGCAGCACGGCCGGCACCTGGGGCGGGGCCTCGAACGGCGGCTGCGCCAGCCCGATGGCCAGCGTGGTCGAGCCACGATCCGCAAAAGTGTAGTGCTTCTCCTTGCCACGCAGGAAGTCCAGACGGTGGATATCCCGCAGCAGCGCATAGGTGGAAGCGATGCCCGGCACCTTGGCCTGATCGCCCACGTAAAAATTGAACCACTCGATCCCGTCCGCCCCCAGCACGAGCTTGCCCGCCGCATTGGCGTGAAGCATCTCCGGGCTGGAGGAGATGTAGCGGATTTCCCTCGTGATGTTGCGCTCGGGCGACCAAGCGGGGATCGCGTTCGCCCCTTCCTCGATGACGCCGTAGATGGCGGTGCGCTCCCCGACCTGGCGGCGGAGGTCGTCGTGCGGCATGTCCCACGCCGTGCGCCAAAACCCCGAGGGGCAGATAAAGTCGAGCGTCCCCTCCCGGCAGAGGGTCACGACGTCGATGCCGATGGCCTTCAGGGTTTCGAGCTGTCCCGGCACGCGCATGCCGAAATAGTACGGGCGCCCGTTCCGGCTCGCGCGGCGCTGGGTGAGGACGCGCACCTCGCGGAACCAGTCCGTCATCATCGCCACGGTCGCCGGCGAAGCGGTCGGCTCGCAGCAGAGCGGCTGGCGCCACCAGTCGAGTTCGAGCCCGTCGAAATCGTAGTCCTCAACGACCTCCCGGATCTGGGCAAAAAAGTGCGCGCGCACTTCCGGGAGCTCATAGTTCAGCCCCTCGCGATAGGTCAGGTCGCCCGCCATGCCGTTGTAGGTGCTGTGATGCAGGCGCATTTCCTTCCGCTTTAACAGGGGCAGGTTGAAGAAACTGCCCGGGAAGTTCCGGTGTCCGTGCAGGTCGTTCATGCGGATGCTGACCCACGGCGCGACACCGCGTCGCCGGCACGCCGTGGCGGTTTCCGCCAGCCAGTCCACTCCCGCTTCCACCAGGTCGAGGTACTGGTTGTAGAAGAGGACCTGCTTGTCCATGAAGACCTCGACCTCCGCGGGCTGGGTGATGCCGACGCAAATGGCGTGCGCGCGGAAGAATTCCCGGTCACCCCGCTTGTACCCATCGAGGATGGTCGGGATCACCTTGCTGGGATACCACGCCTTCGAGGCGTTGGCGTTGATGAGGAAAGTGTCGATGCCGCTCTCCTGCAGGACGTCCACAAAGCGATGAATGGCCCGCGCGGAAAACGGACCCCCTTCCGGCTGCCACAGCTCGGGATTGTAGAAATAGACGCAGGTATCCCCGTTGTAGAGGTTCCGATGCCGGGACGTGATGGCGTTTTCCAGCGGGACCGGCCGCGCCGCAGCGGTTGACCGGCCGGCCTCCCCGCCGGTCGGCGCACCCGCCATCAGACGGGGGAAAACGGTGGCAGCGGTCGCGCCAAGCGCGGTGGTGCGGATAAAATCCCGGCGGGTTTTCATGGGGGGAGTCCCGCGGCGGCGGGCGGATGGAAACAGGGGCGATGGTTCGCTGGCGACTGATGCGCGCTGACCGGGGTGGATCTTTTCTCTGGGTCGGAGTCCCAGCCGTCGCGAGCTTTATTCCAGTCAGTCCGCGGCAGGGACAGCCAGCCCGGTCAAAAACAGTCGTCCGACGGGCCTGACGGCCCGTCCGCTCAATCCGCCTTGGCGGGCCGGGCCGGCGGCAGCAGCAGTTCGCTGACCTTCGTGAGCAGCACCTCGGACTTGAACGGCTTGCGCAGGAATGCGCCGGTGAATTCCTCGGGGCGAAAGCCGGGACGGTTTTCCCCGGGCGAGTCCAGCCCGCTGACGAGCAGCACCCGCACGTTCGGATTCATGCGTTTCAGGACGTGCGCCAGCATCGCGCCGTCCAGGCTCGGCATGTTGAGGTCCGAGACGACCAGCCGGATTTCGTTCGCGTGCTTGGCAAAGAAGGACGTGGCCTCGATCCCGTCACCCGCCGCCAGCACCCGGTAGCCATGCCGGGTGAGCATGTTGCCGATCAAGTCGCGGACCGGCGCTTCATCGTCCACGACCAGGATGAGTTCGCCCTGGCCCCGGGGCGTGGACGCCATGGGTGGCCTGGAACCGGTGCTCTCGGCCGCGGGCAGATAGATCCGGAAGGAAGAACCCTCGCCCGCGGCCGTGTGCAGTTGAATGAAACCACCGTGATGCTTGATGATGCCGCGCACGGTCGAGAGTCCCAGCCCGGTGCCCTTGCCGGGACCCTTGGTGGTGACAAACGGCTCCCACATGCGCTCGAGCACATTGGGGGCGATGCCGGTGCCGGTGTCCTTGACCTGCAGCACGACAAAGGCTCCGGGCCGGCCGCCCTCGATGGCGGCGGCGGCGCGGTCGTCCAGCACGCAGTTCTCCGCCCCGAGAAAAAGTTCCCCGCCTTGGGGCATGGCATCGCGGGCGTTGATGCAAAGATTGAGGAGCACCTGGTGGATCTGCGTGGGGACGACCTTGGCCGGCCACAGATCGGCGGCGAGCCGTTCCTCGACCTTGATGTTTTTGGAAAAAGTCACGGCCAGGAACGTGCCGACGTCGCGCACCAGCGGTTGCATCTGGACGAGCTCGGTTGAGCCTCCGGCACCTTGGGAAAAGTTCAGGATCTGCCGGATCAGCGCCGCGCCGCGCTCGGCGCCCTTTTCCAGGATATCCAGCAGGCGCAGCGCGCCGGGATCCGTCACCGCCTTGCGCAGCACCGGGGCCGCCATGAGCGTGGGGGCCAGCATGTTGTTCAGGTCGTGCGCGATCCCCGCGGCCAGCAAGCCGATGTTTTCCAGCCGCTGGGCCTTGAGCAGCTGCTCTTCCAGGCGGGTTTGCTCGGTGATGTCGCTGGTGATGCTGAGATGAGCCTTGGGGCGGCCCACCTCGTCGCGAATGAGCGTCCGCCGGACCTCGATCACCCGGGGCTTGCCCAGCCGATCATTAAGGTGGATCACGCCATGCCACGAGCCCTGGGCCAGCGTTACTTCGAAGCCCTTGCGGAGCTGCCGCATGTCCACTTCGTCCGGGAAGAGCTGCTCGACCGTCTTGCCCGTCACCTCGTCACTCTGCCAGCCATAGATCCGCTCAGCCCCGGCACTCCAGTTCAGGACCCGGCCCTCCAGGTCGGTGATGATAATTCCCTCCCGCGCTTGATCGAGCATCTCCGCCTGCTCGCGCAGGCGCCGCTCGGCCTGCTTTTGCGCGGTGATGTCCGTGCAGATGACCAGGCGGGCTTGCGGCCGGCCGCCATCGTCATTGATCAGGGAAATGCGGAATTCCAGCAGCCGGGAGTGGCCGCCCTTGGCGCAGGTCTCGATCTCGCCGGTCCACTCCCCTTTTTCACTGGCAGTCGAGAGTGCCTGCGCGAAACGCCCGGCGGCCGCGGAACCAAACAATCGCTCGGTCGTCAGGCTCGCCGCTTCGCTGGCGGTCCAGCCCGACAGGCGCTCGGCCCCGTGATTCCAAAAGGTGATCCGATTCTCCAGGTTGACCGCGAAGATGGCCTCGTGGGCCCTGTTGAGAAAACCGGCCAGTTCGCGGCTGTGCTGCTCCGCCTGGTGCCGCTTCTCCCTTTCCTCATCCTCCTTGAGCGCGCGATGCACGGCAGCGGTGAGCCGCATCATCTGGTCCTTGAGCACGTAATCCCGCGCGCCGGCCTGGATCGCCTCGATGGCCCGGTCCTCCTGCATCGTCCCGGAAAACAGAATGAACGGGGTGTCGGGCACTCGCTGCTGCGCCAAAGCCAGCGCCTCAAACCCGTCGAACGACTCCAGCGCAAAGTCCGACAGGATCAGGTCGAAGTGCCGGAGCTGGAGTTCGCCAGTATAGGCGAAGCGTGTCTTGACCCGGGTGATCTGGCACGCCGGCCACTCGGCGGTGATGAGCTTGCGCACCAGCGCGGCGTCAAGGTCGTTGTCCTCCAGATGCAGGATCCGAACGGCCCGCGGATCGCATGGGGTCACGACCCGGGCGGGCCGTGGCCGCGGCGGGGATTTTTCGGCCAGAAGCTCGGGTTCGGTGCTGTGCATCGCTCACCAAAAGAAATACTCGCCGTCCTCCTCCTGCAGAAACCCGTCGGAGGGCGGGCGCAGCGCAAAGCGCCACACCGTGGCGTACTCGGCCCACGGCCCGGGAATGTCCCGGTCGGATACCACCTCGGCCCGCGGCATCGGGCCGCTGGGCCGGGCGGTGAGGCGCCGGCGGAAGCGCGCGTGGCCCTCCGCGGAGGAAAAAAACAGGCAGCGGCGCTCGAACAGGTCCGCCGGCGCGCTGCGCTGGCCGGACACGAACGCGAGCCACGAGGAGCGCAGGACCCACTCATGACGGGCCAGTTCGATCACCGCCCGCTCACAGGCGGCACCAAACGACTCCTCGGCCGCGTGGCCATACGCATATCCGCCGTAATCGGTGCGGGCGAACGCGATGACGGTCACGCCGCCGAACGGGCCGTCGATTGCCACGGCCGACACGCCCGGCCAGTCGGTCTCAAATAGCCGGCCCTCCGCCCGGCCTTCCCACCAGGCGATCATGGAAAAACGTTCGATCGCCTCCAGCATGGCCTTGCGGCGGGCGTTGGTGCGAACCAGCCCGGGAAACGCCGACATCCCGCTCGAGGAGGGGTCGACGTCAAAGCCATACTCGGCGGCGCGCTCTGACCGCACCACCGCGTGAAAAGCCCAGCGCTCGAGCGCCTCGGACACCGCCATGTGGCGCGCCACACTGGCCCGGGGATGCGTGCCACTGCCGTCCGCATCGCTGTAGATGCTCATGGCGCGCTGCGGGGTGAGGCCGGGGATGAGCCGCGCGTTCGCTTGGATCATCCGCCGGCCGCACACCGGAAACACCCCGGTCTCAATCCGCGCCACCGGCCCGCCATGGGCGGCAAGCACGTTCCGATAACGCAGGGCGGCAAGGCTGATCATGGTGGCTGATGCTTAAGTAGCCTCGGTGACAAGCTGGCACGGCATGGTGCAGGACGGTGGTGAACCCATCGGTCCACTGCCGATTGAGTTGCGGAGACTTTGATTCATGGGATCGAGACGATCCGCTGCGCGCACGAAGCCGCAGGCGAGGAGTAGACTGGAGGTAACTCCGAGGACGAGACGTTGGATGGAATTCATAGCGATGTGTTTTTCCGTCATTCCCCCGGGCCTTGCGACAGCGCTGACTACCGGAATTCCGGTAGATGTGAAAAAAATGAAATCGCCACCCGAGGGAAAAAATCCAGTGTTCCCAAAGTGAAACTGACTGCCCGTCGGTGCGTGCGAATGTTTCCCTGCCTGGCCCTCCTGGCCAGCACCGCCTTTTTCGTTGCTGGATCCCGGGCGCAGGAGACGGGATTTCCCCTTGTCACCTCTTATTCCGCAGCGGAGATCGGCACGGATGCCATGGCTTGGGTTGCCGTGCAGGGCGCCGACGGAACGCTGCATTTTGGCTGCGATGCCCTCGTTGATTTCGACGGGGAAAGGTGGCGGACCAGCCCCATGAATGGCGCCTACGCCCTGCGCGGTTTGGAGTTTGGACGCGACGGACGCCTGTGGGCCGCCGCGGTCGGTGAGATTGGCTGGTTCGACCAGGCGGTGGGTGCAACTCCCCGGGTCTACCACTCACTGGTCTCGAGCCTACCCAAGGAGCACGTGGCGTTGGGCGATGTCTGGCAGGTTTTTGCGGAGGGCACAGGGGCGGTTTTCATCACGGCCGAAAAGATCCTGCGCTGGGATGGAAACAAGATGCAGGTGTGGAAGATCCCGGGCCCGACCGCGCGGCGACTGCACGCCATGCGCGTGGGCGGAGCGATCTACGTGCATCACCGCGCAACCGGCCTTTATCTGCTGGGTGTCGATGGACCCCGGCTGCTGATCCCGGCATCGCGCCTGGGAGACGGCATGATTTTCTGGATGGAGCCGAGACGGGAGGGCTGGTTGTTCGCCACCGTCAATGGGCTTTTCACTTACGAACAGGGTCAACTTCGATCCTACGCCCCGGAGGTCGCGGACTTTGTGGTCAGCAACTCGCTGACCAGCGCCCTGCGGCTGCCCGATGGCCGGATTGCGCTCGGCACCCTCAGTGGCGGAATTGCCTTGGTGCAGCCGGACGGGAAACTCGATCGGATCCTGAACCAAACCGACGGACTCCCTGATTGTGCGGTTTTCTCACTGTTCGTGGATCGTGAAAATCAGCTCTGGGCTACTTCCAATTCGGGAATCTTCAATGTCTCGGCCACTGCGTCGTCGTCGGTTTTTGATGAACGAGCCCGCTTGCCGCGGCAGCCCGTGACCAAGATCCTGCGCAGTCACGGCCGGATTACCTTGTCGGCCGGCAATGAGGTTTATGAGCTGCAGCCCGACGGCAGACACTTTCAGCCGTTGGATGGCTTTCCCGAGCAACCGCGGGACTTGATTTCGTCGGAAGGCGGGCTGATTGCCGCAGGCATGCACGGCCTGAGGTTCAGAAAAGCAGCGGATGGAGTCGTCACGAGTGTTTACTCCACACTCCAGGACGCGTTCGTGGCGAAGCCTGCGCGGCTCTGGCCTGGCGGAATCCTGATCTCAGACGGACGCAACATCGTGCTGCTGGACGCAAAAGGGGCGTCGCGGGTGCTGGTCCGGAATCTGCCCGACATCGCCACGTCGATCGCGGAGGACAACTCAGGCAGACTGTGGCTAGGCACGGCCAGTCGCGGAGTGCTGGTCGCGAAACCTAAAGACTCGGTCGCCGTCGAAGCTATGCCAGCCGGTCAAGTCCAGGGACTGCCCGTGTTTGGCGGAGCGGGCTTGGCAGTCGCAGCGGCCGACGGCAGCTTGTTGGTCTTCTCTTCGAATGCCGGCTGGGTTTTGGGGCGCACTGCACTAAAATTTGAGCCCATCCGCGGTCACCCCCGCCGAGAAATTACCGCGACGGCTGACATCAGCGCCGACGGCACGATGTGGGCGGCCTACCTCGAAGGCGAAAATCGCGCGCCGTGCATTGCCCGCATCACCATCACGGGCAATCACGCGACCTGGCAGCCGCACTCCGTTGAGGGTCTCTGGAGCATCGGGGCCCTGCGCTCCCTCTTCGCAGACAATTCCGGCCCAAGTGAGGCCGTGCTCTGGATCGGCGGAACCAAGGGTCTTTTGCGCAGCGTGGTCGCCAACGGCCCGGTGGCTCCACTGCCCAGCCCTCCTCTGCTCCAGGCGCTGGCGCGGAGTGCAGGGCAAGAGTCGCTCGAGCCCATCACCCGGCCGCTCGGTTACTCGACGCGTTCCATTCTCTTCGAGTTTGCCGCCCCGGAATTCTCCCGCCGACCCGCGCTGCGCTTGGAGACCCGGATCGACGGGATTGACGAACACTGGGTCCCCGCCGACCCGTCCTCACGCCGGGAACTCACTGCCATTCGCGATGGCCGCTATACCTTTCGTGTCCGGGCGGTGGCCGAGACCGGCGCCGTCAGCGAGACCACCAGTTTTCAGTTCGAGGTTCTGCCACCGTGGTGGCGGACGGCACCGGCCATCGCCGGACTCCTGCTTGCCCTCTTCCCCCTGGGTTACGGCGCCTACCGGTTCCGCGTCGCCGCGCTCCAAGGCCACAACGCCGAACTCGAGCAGAAGGTCAGCCAGCGCACCGCCCAGCTTGAGCAGGCCAGCGCCGCGAAGACGCAGTTTGTGGCGAACATGAGCCACGACATTCGCAATCCCCTCAACGGCATTGTCGGCCTCGCCCTCGCCCTGGAGAACACCCGGCTGGATCCCCGGCAGCGGGAGATCGTCGCGACCCTGCGCGAGTGCACGACCTACCTCTCAACCCTCGTGGACGACGTCCTCGACTTCGCGAGCATCGAGGCCGGGCGCGTCGAGCTGCGACCCGGCCCGTTTGTCCCGGGTGAGCTGCTGGACTCGGTTGTGACCATGCTCCGGGGCGATGCCACCGTGAGCGGTGCCACGCTCAAGGTCGAGACCGCCCCCGGTCTATCCGCGCCGATGCTCGGCGATGCGGGCCGCATCCAGCAGATTCTCGTCAATTATGCGGCCAACGCGCTGAAGTACGCGGGCGGGAGCATCCGCCTCACCGCCACCCTGCCCGCAGAGTCTCCGGGTGAGGTGGAATTTTCCGTTTGCGACGAGGGCGCCGGCATCAGCGAGGCCGAGCAGGCCACCCTGTTCAACAAGTTCACGCGATTGGAGGGCGCGCAGCGCAGCCAAGTCCCCGGTTCGGGACTGGGGCTGGCCTCCTGCCGCCTGCTCGCCGACCTCATGGGCGGATCCGTCGGCGTGGAGAGCCGCCCGGGCCACGGGGCGCGTTTCTACCTGCGGCTGCCCCGCGTCGCCGCCACGGCACCCGCCGAACCGGCGCGCCTCCCGCTCGCCGACACCTCGGTGTTGCTGGTGGAGGACACGGACTACAATGCCTGGGCCGCCTCCGCGGTGCTCGCCAAGCTCGGCTTGTCCTGCGAACGCGCCCGCACCGGGCAGGAGGCCGTCGAGATGTTCACAACCCGGCGTTTCAATCTTGTCCTGCTCGACCGCAATCTCCCCGACATGGATGGCACCGAGGTGGCCCGGAAAATCCGCGCGCTCGAGGAGGACGGACCCCGGGCCATCCTGCTCGCCGTCACCGCCTACTGCACTCCGCAGGATCGCGACCTTTGCCTGGCCGCCGGGATGGATGCCTTTGTCGGCAAGCCCCTCACGCCGGACAAGCTGCGGAAGATCCTGATTGCGGCGGGCCGCCGTCTGCTCACCGCGGCTTCGATGCATGTATCGCCCACTACCCCGGTCAACGCGATCGACGTCTCACTCCTGGACTACATGTCCGATGGGTCCGAGCAGGGGCTGGATGACCAGGTCCGGATTTTCCTCGCCGCCTTGGCGGAGGGTGAGGCCCGGCTGGCAGAGGCCTCCCGGATCCGCGACTTCCGGGCGCTGGGTGACGCCGCCCACTATCTCCTCTCCCACGCCCGACTGGTCGGCAGCAAGTCGCTGGAGGAGGCCGTCCTCAGTCTCCAGCAGGCGGCGCGGGCCCGGGACGGAATTGTCTTCGGCCAACTCCTGGACCGCGTGCAACGCGAGATTCGCGCCGTCACGGAAGCAATGCGCCCTTATCGTCACGCCGGGCAGACAGCGTGAAACCGCGCTCGCGCGCATAGCGGGCCAGCTCGGCCGTGCTCTTCAGGCTGAGTTTACCGAGCAGATTGAAGCGGTGCTTCTCCACCGTCTCATTGGAAATACCGAGGCGCACGGCAATCTCGCGGTCGCTCAGCGGTTCGCCGATCAGCACGAGCACCGCCCGCTCCCGCTCGGTGAGCAGCTTGTCAAACGAGTGCGCGTCGCTGAGCCGGGCCGCCTTGAGCCGCTGGAAGGTCGTGGAGAAATACGCCTTGCCCTGCCCGACTGCGGCAATGGCGGCCTTCAGCGTGGTGACGGTGTTGGTGTTCTTGTCGACGAAGCCCTGGACATGCGCCTGCTCCACCCGGAAAACCGTGTAATCGTCGCAGTGCGAGGAGAGCACGAGAATCCGCACCTTGGGCGCACTCTGGCGCACCGCCTCCATGACGCCGAATCCATCCAGTTTCGGCAGGTGGAGATCCAGCAGCAGCAGATCCGGCGCCGTGCGCGCCACCAACTCCACGGCCGCCGGGCCATCCGCCGCCTCGCCTACCACCGCGTGATGCAGGTCGCGCACGCAGACCTTCCGCAACACCTCGCGGAACATCAGGTGGTCCTCGGCGATGACGATCTTCACTCTCCCAGCCTGAATGGGCGCCCGTTTCCCTGCAAGCGAGCGCATGGCCGGCTCGAATCTTATCAGTTGCGCTGCTCCCAGGGCACAGCGGCCGATGAATCCAGCAGCAATCGCGATTGCACCTCCAGGGCGCCCGGGCGGTAGGGCGGCAGCAACAGCAGCAACGCCCGGCCGGATGCGCCGAGCGGGATCGTCTCGGCGTAAGCCTGGTAACTCCGGTCCCGGAAGGGCGTGCGGAGAATGACACTGGCCGACGTCCCGGCATGAAGCGGCCGGTTCAACCCCTCCCGCAACGTTACCGGTTGGCGGTTGATCATCCCGGTGAGTTGCAGTCCACTGAGGTTCAGGATCCGCAGCGTGCCGGGTGGATACTGCGCCAGGTCATCATCGACGACCTGCACCCGGTATCGCTTCGACACCGTCGCATCGTTCACTGAAAAGATGAACAGGGCCGTGCGAATCTCAGGCGGTACCGTGACACTGGCGACCGGATCGCCGGTCACGGAATCATAAAACCGCACGGTATCCGGCCCCGCGTGCAGGCAGCGCGGCGACCGCGCAGTGGGAAAGAAAACCAACGGTACTGGCGGGGCGCCCGGGTGTGGCGCATACGCGACAGGCTCGATCGGCTCGGCCGCGAAAACGGTGAATGTAATCTTCCGCACGGGCCGATGCGCCGGCTGCGCGGAGGCCGCGCCGCCGAGGATCGCGGAAATCAGCAGGGCTCCTAGATATCGGCGTGGGACATCCATCGGAAATCGACGACCTTGAAGCGACGGCCGTAGGCTTGGTTGGCGGGATTGAGCTCCGTCGGCGGGGTTTCGGGCGGCTGCGTGGAATCGAAGTAATCCGGCAGGCGTTGCACGATCGCCTCGCACCAGGCCCGGCCCTCGATCGTCCCGGTCGCTGGATTTGCCACATCACCATAGGCGCGGAGCCGGAAGGTGTCGGACCGCGGAAACAGCACTGGAGCGAGCAGGCTGAGCAAGTCACCCTGTGCGAGCCATTGGGAGCTGAATTCCGGCACGACAGAGGGATCGTTGAGATGCCGGCCGTCACTCGTGACCGTGTCGGCGATGGCCCGCTCCAGCAGGCTCTGGCCACCCCAAACCGGCGATGGTCCGAGGAACTCTTCGAGCGAGCGGAAGGGTCCCGACACCGCGAGCCGCTGACGCAGCAAGGCAGAGATCGCTCCGGCCAGGGCGACAGACTGTTCGGGCGTGAGTATCCTTACCCCGCGACGAAAAAGATGTGTGTTTGCCGCCGAGATCACGCTCGGCGCAGCCGGGGGCACCGTCGTACTGGCGGCATAATCGGCGTCAGCCTGGTAGGTTTCCTGCGCCGAGCTGGGAAAACGGAAAAAGACCGCATCACCGGACATCGTCTGCATCACGGGCGAATCGTCCTTGGTTCCCGTCGTGGCGGTCGCTCCGAGGTAGCTGAAGCTGGCGCCCGCCGGGAACCTCCCCGCGCGCAGCACCGCCATCCACGCCCCGGGACTGACGGAATTCAGATTAAAGGCTCCGCCCTGCAGCAGATACTTTGACGAGTAGCCAGTCGCGGTCTGGGCGGCGAGGTCCGAGGCGACCAGTGCCGTGCCACCGGCCCGTCGCGACGCGACCCGCAGCAGCGGGTTGGGCAGCGTTTCACCGGCCGGGAAGTCAGGCAGGCCGGCACCTCGATCCAATCCGGAGAAAAAATACCGGTCAAAGAGCTGATTCCAGCCTCCCGCTTGACCCCAGGAATTTCCGATTGCGAACGGGCGGCTACCTGCAGTCGGCAAATGCTGCAGGCCACCCATGGAGAGCAGCGGGCCACGGGGCAGCTCAAACAGCGGGGTGTCCTCGTTGTACGACTGGCCCGTCGTGGAGGCCGCGCTCGCCGGCAAGGCCCGATCGAACAGCCGGTCCGGAAACGAGATCGAGGTGTAATTCGGATACAGCTCGGGCCGCGGGCCGTTGGCCCCCGGCAGGAAACTGCCGGCCGGCAGCACCGCCTCGCGCGGATCCTGGCCCGGCGTGCTCAGCCATGTTTCGGGCGCTGCCGGGGTGTCGGCGCTCTCGGCCAGGTGGAAGACATAGCTGAACTGGTAGGTGGCCGCGCTGGCCGCAAACGGCGTGGTCAGGAACGCGGCGAAAGCCGGGCTGAGGTGCGTGCGCAGGAGTTCGCGTCCCCCGCCCGGCACATTGCGGAACAGCTTTACGGTCAATTGTGCTGGCGCACCCTGCAAATGCGTCTGCGCCGAGTTGGCCATGGTGGCCAGCGGAACTGCGCGCTGCACGCCCTGCCCCGCCGCCGTGCTCAGGGTCCGGGTATAGAACACACTGCCAAATCCGGCTGCGGGCGGTGCCGAGCCTTTGTTCAGGTTTTCCTGCGCGGACCAAGTGTAGACCCGGCCCGGTAACCACGACTGCTGGTCATCCCGTCCGGCGGTTTGCCACGGCAGACTGATACGCAGCGGCGCGCCATAGAGCGTATCCAGCGCAATGCTCGTCACCGTGCCCCCGGAAGTGTCGTTCACCACCTGCACGACCGGCAGCCCCGTCACATCCAGCTGCAAGTCTTCCGGGATCAGCGCACTGGTGAAGGGATTCCACAGCGTGGCCATCCAGCGCGCCCGGACCTCGAGTGGACGCGTGCTCCCACCCACCGACTGGTCCGTGCGAATGTTGAACGTGATCAAAAAATAGGACACGACCGGGGCCACGCCATGCATGATTCCGGCGGCGACCAGCGGGGCCGTCATGCGGTAGCGACGGCGCAATGCCTCCCGGGGATTGGTTGTTGGGAAAGCGGGTGTAGGCACGGGCGCGGCTGGTGCTGCCGGATCCTCCATATATCGGTCATAGTCCGTCCAGGCTGCGAATGCCGGCCCCAGAAGGTCCGGCTTGAGTGACAAGTCCTGGCGCAGCCCACCGGGTCTCGTCATGGCGAGCACCGCGCAACTGTTAGCCGTCCAGTCATGAAAATTCCGGCGCACCGCGTCCGGGCCCACAGACGCCATGCCGTCGGGTCGGCGGAGAAATGCCAACTGGCTGGTCGCAAGGACCCGGTGGGCCAGCGGCGCGTTGTTCACGTCCTGAGGCTCGAAGACCGCCTGACCGTTGGTGTCAGCCGGGCCGGCCCCAAGGGAGATCTGCTGGCGCACGCGGCGGCGCAGTTCCGCGGAGTCGTACGGTGCGTGGGTCAATTCACCGGTGCGGTCCGCATAGGCCACCGACGCCTTTACGCCCTCGTCCCCCACCCACCAGGCGAAATGGCCCACGATGGCGTCGCCGGTCAGTCCGGGCACGACACGGGAATAGATCGCCTGCCGAGGTGCCACGATGTCGTTGGGCGCCCCGGAAGTATTGACCCCCACCAACTCGACGGAATCGACGCCACTGGCCGGTGTGACGCGAAGCGCATCCGCTCCCTCGTTGCCACTCACCAGCCAGGTCAACGGCTCCGGACCCGCCGTGGATGCGTCCCACACCCCGGTGTATCGGCCCGTGCCGGGGGTTCCGGCAAATGCCTCGGCGGTGGCGGTCAGGCGTGCATCCGGACCCGCAAACTTCTGGATGCGGCCGAGCGCGAGGTGGAGCGCCATCAAGGCATTCTGCCGCGCCTGGGCCTGCCGGAGGGAATGGTCCGAGATTCTCGTCTCGAGCCTGGTCAGCGTCGCTGCTGCCAGCAGGATCAGGGCGAGCAAGCCCAGCAGGCCCAGCGTGATCAGCAAGGCGAAGCCCGCGGTGCGATTCCGGCGCGCAGGAGGAGGCGTCCGTCCGGTTGAGTTCACGGTCAAGGCGTGGCGGCGATGAAGGTGACCCGCCGGGTGAAGACCTTCGAGTGGGCGCCCGCGATCGTCCACCACTCGCCGGTGATTAGCCCGGCCTCCAGGGCCGCGATCTGGCGCGCGCCTTCGGCGGTGAGCACGCGCAGCATCAGATCCGCCACGGCGGGAAATCGGCCGCGAAGTTCCCCCGCGGTGGATGGCAGGCGCGCTTGGTAATCCAGGTCTGTCGCATCGACGGGGAATATTTGCACGAGTTGTGACCCGGCGGTCGCGGCTGCAGAGGCGTGACCGAAAAGCCGCACTCCGAAGTCGATCACATTGTCCGCGATCACCTGCTGCCCGCCGGGATGCCGCACGCTGCCGGCCGCGCCGTCGGTGAGTGGCGCGGCCGCATAGTCAGGCGCACTGAGGTCGTAACCGGCGGCAAAGGTGGCGGACGGTGCGACCACGGAGCGATAAAGCAGGTAGTGGCACGCATCGCCCGATGGCGTCGGGCTTCGGCGGATGATCTGGTATGCGACTGCGACCGGCGCCGCGGGGTCACCCGTGCGGTCGTCCGCGCCTTGCGCGGTCGTGAAGAACCGCAGCCAGACGCCGGCCACGCCAAAACGCGCCTCACCGAGAACCGGGGTCGCTGGATCGAACGAGGTCGCTGGCGGCTTGGTGCCGCCCACCCACGCGCCGCTTGCGCCCGTGTCCGCCTGCACGGTGGCCACGAGCCAGACTCCGCCATCATCGCGGTAGAGCGCTCCCTGCAGATCCTGCGCCAGTCGGTCGAGCACAGCATGGGCCTCGCTTTCCGCCGCGAGCGTCCCCTGCGAACGGCCCCAGCTGCCGAGTGAGTTTGCGGTCAACCCCAGGATCAGTCCTGCGATCACCAGCGTGATGGCGAGCGCCACCAACAGTTCCACCATTGTGAAGCCACGCTGCCGGAGGCCCAGCCGCGGCGGTGTCTTGAAGCGCGCGCTCATGGTGTCAGCGCAAAGTTCAGGACCAGAACCGAGGCCTGGGTCAGGTCGGCGGTCGCGGCATCGGCTTCTCCCGGGCCCGCAGGAATCTGAAACGGCCATTGCAACGTCGCAGCTACGGCCAGATACCCCGCCCCCGCCGTGTACGCCAGGGGTGCAGCCTGCTGGCGCACAGTGATCAGGTAGTATCGGTCGCGCACCGGCAGTCCGGTGACCGGATCGTCCGCGTCGCTTTCCCGGATGGCTCGCGAGCCCTCCCGCGGGGCCACTAATCGCAGGGCGCGGTCACTGCCGTCGGGAGGAATGAGGACGGAAAGTGCTTCGAGTTTGTCTCGCTGGCCCTCCGCGAGGGGTCGGTCCCGGAGCCGCCGCAGTTCGAGGTCGATCGCATCCGCGAGTTGCGCCGCCCGGTAGTGATCGGCGACATCCGCCGCCGCCCGAGTGTTCGACCCTCGCAGGGCCAACAGCGTCACCACCGTCCCCGCCAGCAGTCCGAGCGCCACGACCACCTCGATGAGCGTGAAGGCGCGCCTGGCCCGGCTCGGCGCAAATTCAGAAATCGAAGCCCGGTCCATCGTTGACCAAAACGGCCACACCGTAGGCGCTGAGCACGACCCCGCGCACCCGTTCAGGGTGGTCAAAGACCACGCCGGTGGCGGTGGGCCGCGCCGCGGCCAGCACCAGCCTGCCACCCCCGGCGTGGTCGACCGTGCCTTGCGCGGTGAAAAGCGAGGTCAGGCCAAGAAAGACGCCGGCGGGACTTTCCGGGGTGGGCGCGATAGTTTCCGCGGGCACCGGCGCGAGTGACGAACGGCGCCCGGCAGGCCAGGCTCCGGTACCCGCGTCTCCCCCGGTGAGAACTGTTCCGGCCGCACTCCCGCTCCCCGGCACAATGTAGATTCCCCGCGGGAGCAAGGCGCCGTCAGTGGCAACGCGCCACTGGCCGGAGTTCGGCGCCGTCTCGACGGCAATGGCGAGGTCGCGGAGGAAGTGTTCATCCGTCGGATCCGCATTCACGACCAGCATTGTGCGATTCTGGCTGACCGCCGCCTGGGCGCGGGCGGCGGCCACCAGGCTGGCGATTGTGCCTTGCGCCGACTGGAGCGCGGCCGGCGGACCGCCGTCCCGCAGGGCCAGGCCGAGGACCCCCGTCATCACCGCGATGATCCCAATGACGGCGAGCAGTTCGACCAGAGTGAATCCGCGGTAAATTCGTGTGCGCATCACTTCCAACTGAGAACCACGTCGCCTGGCACGAGGCCTTTGCCGGCCGAGTAGAAGATCACCCGGGCCCGGACGCCGGTCCGGAGATCGAGGTCCGCGGCAGCCGGCGCCAATGCGGCGGTGCCGCCCTGGCCCCGGACCGCCACCATCTCGCCGTCGGCCGAGTCGACCATCCCATCGTCATTTTTGTCATAGATCACGGCGATATCGGTGTTGCCAAACGCATCCGCAAGCTTGGCGCCGGATTCGTCGAGTTCGCCCTCTGTGATGCAATAAAACCGTAACTGCCTGAGATTGCCCGCCAGCTGGCTGGCTGTCGCCGGGGCGCGGCCAGCCAAGGTCCGCCCCGTGAGTGCGCCGGCGAATACGTCCGGGTTGACGCGGCCGGTGCCACCGTCAATGGCCGGGTAGTAGCCGTACTCCTGACGGAATTGTTCCATCGCCACGGCCCACTGGCCGAACTGCACTTTGGTCTTCGCCCGCTTGGCGGACGTCCGCACTGCCGCGGTGGTCGGGACCAAAATCGCCGCCAGCAGGGCGATGATGGCAATCACCGTCAGGAGCTCAACGAGGGTGAAACCGGCGCACCTGCCACGGGCTGGTGCCGAGGCACCGGCGGGCGGGCGAGCGTCGCTTGCAGCAATGCGATTCATTGGCCGGCGTAGATGTTCGGGGAGTTGGGCGCCGTCGTCGAAATGTCGCCGCCCTGCGGTCCTGAGGTGAATCGCACCACCTGCTCGCGGGTGGGGAGTCGTTCCCCCGCCTGGCGGGGACCGAAGGAAAACATGATGTACCCGCGCTGCTCGGGCACCGGCCCCGACTGCCGGGTGAAGTACACGTACTGGTAGGCATTGCCCCACGGATCCACGAGGTAATTGCCCTCGGCCTCGGGCTGATCCGGATCCTTGCATGTGACCGCGAGCCCGGCCAGCACGCTGCGTCCTTCGACCGCCGCACCCGTCGGCCCGGTCCTGCCCGTCAACGCGTGGTAGAGAGTTTGTGGGTTATCGGCAGTTTGTGGGTAATCCCCGTAGTGACGCCGGTATTGCTCCAGCGCCAGACCCAGCCCGGCAAGTTCCACCCGCGCCCGGAAGATGGCCGCTTGCTGCCGGACGCCCTGCACCAGACCAAGCGCGATGGCTGCCAGCGTGCCGATAATCGCGATAACCACGAGAAGCTCAAACAGGGTAAAACCCCCGCGGGCGTGGCGCCGGCTGGCGGCAGGGGCAAGTCGCATGGCCGCGGGCTGAAGCTTCCACCAGCAAGGCGCGGCAAATGACAGGTCGCGACCGGGCATCGGCCGGGGCTGCCCGCGTGATTGCCGGTGCGGAGCAATCTTCGGGATCAGCGGCGTGTTTTCCCTCGGTGCAGCCATGTTGCAGATGAGCCATCCGACTTTTGCTGGCCGGACTGGCCGCCGGCGCACT
>CAIQKV010000003.1 GCA_903872505.1 uncultured Opitutia bacterium | reverse complement strand
CGACGCCTCGCGCCAGGCCCTCCTCGAGGCCCCGCGCGAGCGGCGCCTCGCCACGCTCGCCGCCGCGCTCGCCCTGGCCGAGCCGGACGCGCTCACCGCGCTCGCCGCCGCCGCCGGCCTCGACGTCGCCAGCAACCTCGAGCCCGACCCCGGCGCCCGCGGCCTCCTGCCCGGCCGCCTCGTCCACGATTACCAGATCATCCCCATCCGCTTCGCCGGGGCCGACCCGGCCGGGGCGGAACCGCCGCCCCTGCACCTCGCCTCCGCCTGGCTGCCGGACGACGTGATGAACGACTGGCTCCGCACCTTCACCCCGCGGCCCCCGGTGTGGCACCTCGCCGTGCCCGAGCGCGTGCACCAGCTCATCCTCGAGCACTACGGCGTCGGCTCCGGCTCGCTCGAGGACACCGACGACTCCTACGTCGCCCCCGAGACGCTGGTGCCCGCCGAGGAGGCTGTCGACGAGGAGGCCGCCGTCGTGCGCTTCGTCACCGACGTGATCTCGCAGGCGGTGGAGGACCAGGCGACCGACATCCACTGGGAGCCCCAGGAGGGCCAGCTGCGCATCCGCTACCGCGTCGACGGCCTGCTCGTGCCCGTGCCCGTGCCGGAAAACCTCCTGCGCTTCCAGGACGCCATCATCTCGCGCCTCAAGATCATGGCGCGCCTCAACATCTCGGAGAAGCGCCTGCCGCAGGACGGGCGCATCGCCTTCAAGGCCAGCGGCACCACCCTCGACATCCGCGTCTCGACCATCCCGACGATCTACGCCGAGTCCATCTCGCTGCGCCTCCTCAACCAGAAGAAGGAGGCCTACACGATGGACCGCCTCGGCATGAGCGCCGAGGAGCAGGCGCAGATCACGGCGATCCTCGACTACCCGCACGGCATCGTGCTCGTCACCGGCCCGACCGGCTCCGGCAAGTCCACCTCGCTCAATGCGTTCCTCCGGCAGATCAACTCCACCGACCTCCGCATCATCACGATCGAGGACCCGATCGAGTACGAGGTGCCCGGGGTGAACCAGATGCAGGTGCGGCCCGAGATCGGGCTGAGCTTCGCCGACGCCCTCCGCCACGTGCTCCGGCAGGACCCCGACGTCATCATGGTCGGCGAAATCCGCGACAAGGACACCGCCGAGATCGCCATCCGCGCCTCGCTCACCGGCCATCTCGTCTTCTCCACCCTCCACACCAACGACGCGCCCGGCGCCATCACCCGCCTCGTGGACATGGGCATCGAGCCCTTCCTCGTCGCCTCGGCCATCGAGCTTGTGATCGCCCAACGCCTCGTGCGCCGCCTGTGCGTCCAGTGCGCCCGCCCCGCCCCGGTCTCCCGCGTCAAGCTGGTCGAGAGCCTCGCCATCCTCGGGTGCGACGCCGCCGAGGCGGACCTCATCACCCAGCTCAACACGCCCGTCGGCTGCGACCGCTGCCGCGGCACCGGCTACCGCGGCCGCATCGGGATTTTCGAGATCTTCCGCCTCAACGAGGAGATGCACGAGCTCGTGCTGAAGCGCGAGAGCACGCGCACCCTCGCCGACTGCGCCCGCCGGCACGGCATGCGCACCCTCGGGCAGAGCGGCTGGGACAAGGTCAAGGCCGGCCACACCACCCTCGACGAGGTCCTGCGCGTCATCACGGTGGCCGAGAAGTGACCATGCCCAGCTTCGCCTACAGCGCCCGCGATGCCGCCGGCCGGGATGTCGCCGGCACCATCGAGGCGCCGAGCCGCCGGGATGCCCTCCGGCTCCTCGCCGCGCGCGGGCTGCAGGTGGCCGCGGTAAACGAGACCGGGGCCGCCCCGGCCGCGGCGGCGCGGGCGGCGGCACCGGCGGTGTTGCACGCCGTCCCGCTCACCCGGAAGCAGCGGCTGCCGTTTCTCGAGGCGCTGCATGACCTGGTCACCAGCGGGATGTCGGCCGGCGAGGCCGTGCGGCTGTTGTCGGTGCGGATCAAGGACCCCGGCCTGCGCCTCCTCTGCACCGGGCTGTGGGAGCGGCTGAGCGAGGGCGCGCCGCTCTCGCGCGCGATGGCGGCGTTTCCGGCGGTGTTCGACTCCTCGACCATCAGCCTGATCCAGGCGGGCGAGGCCACGGGCTCGCTGGCGGACACGCTGGCCCGGCTGATCGCCCACCTCAACGAGCAGCGCGATCTCCGCACCCAGCTGCTCACCGCGCTGGCCTATCCCGGCCTGCTGGTGGTCGTGGCCGGCGGGCTCGTCCTGTTCTTCCTCACCTTCCTGCTGCCGCGCCTGCAGGCGCTCTTCACCTCGCTCCATGGCGAGCTGCCGGTCTCGACGCGGATCCTGGTCGGCGGCGCCGCCTTCGCGCTGCACTACGGGATTTTCTTCGTGGCCGCCGCGGTGCTGGGCGCGGTTTCACTCTGGCGCTGGCGCCAGACCGAGGCGGGGCGCGAGGCGACCGACGCGTGGCTGCTCCGGCTGCCGCTCGCCGGCCCCTTCGCGGTCTCGCAGACCGTGCTGGCGTTCAGCCAGACGCTCGGCGTGCTGCTGGCGAACGGCATCACCGCCAGCGAGGCCCTGCGCATGACCGAGCGGCAGATCGCGAACCGCGTGCACCGCCGGGCCTTCCACGCGGCGACCGACCGGGTGCTCGAGGGCGAGGCGCTCTCCCGCGCGCTGGCGCGCACCGGCTGCTTTCCCGACCTGGTGCTCGACCGGCTGACCGTCGGCGAGAACACCGGCAACATCGTGCCGAGCCTCCGCGAGATCGCCCGGAACTACCAGCGGATCATCTCCGGCCAGCTCAACCTGTTCGTGAAGGTCATCGCCACCGTGGTGCTGCTGGCGGTGTTCGTGCTCGTGGGCTTCATCGCCTTCGCGATCGTGAGCGCGGTCTTCAAGGTCAGCGCGAGCTTCAAGCTCGGGTGAAAGGTGGAGCGCGTTGTCCCTAACGCGCGTGTCTTAGTGGGGGTGCGGCGCCCTCGCCGCGTCTCTGTGTCCTCCGCGGCGGGGGGCGCCGCGGCTCCATTCCGATCCAACGCATGGGGGTCAACGCGTTCCACTCCAGGCTCAGTGCACGATCTCGACCGACGAGACGCGCAGCGACGCGTTGAGGACGGCCGGGTTGGCCCGCTCCGCCTGCAGGGAGCACTGCTCGATGCCGATGTAGGGCGAGCGCTTCGTCAGCTCGAGGTAGAAGCGCTTCAGCCCCTCCCAGTCCATCTTCAGGAGGTTGAACTGCACCGTGTGCACCGCGAACTGGCCGCTGCGCACCGTGCGCGGCGTGTCGCTGGTGAACCGCAGGCCCTGCGCCCGGGCGAGCGCGTTGAGCTCGCCGACCAGCCGCGTGTCGTCGAGCGTGCGCGCGGGATCGAGGTTGGTCACGGCCCGGCCGGCGCCCGCCTCGATGACGGCGCGGTTCGCGAGCCACTGCTGCTGCTCGGCCAGCGCGACCGTGGTGGCGCGGTAACCGCGCCAGCTGCGGGCCGCCCGCCCGCTGAAATTCGACAGGAGCATGAGCGCCGCGAGCGCCACGATCATCACGAGGAGCAGTTTCTCGCGCAGGAGCCGGCTGAGGAAAAAGGCCTTGAGCGCGCTCATGGGGGGTTGGCGGGCCTGAGTTCCTCGGACCGGAAGGTGACGGCCAGCGTGAAGGTCATGAGATTGTCCCGCGTGCGCTGGTCCCGCACCTCGACCGAGGCGCAGGCCGGCTGGGCGGCGAGGACCGAGCGGTAGGCCGCGACGTCGCCGGGCGCGGCGGTCTGGGCGTCCAGCGTCAGGCCGTAGAGCCCGCTGGTGGTCGCCCGCAAAAACTGGATCGTCGCCGGCTTCCGCTCGCTCACCAGCGAGATCATCTCGAGCGGCAGGAGGCGCTTGCTCGAGAGCTCGTTGACGCGCGTCGCGAGGTTCTGCTCGGTCATGATCTTGTCCACGACCGGCTGCTGCGCCGCGAGCACCGCCTCGCGGGTCCGCTGCCAGATCCCCGCGCCGGCCAGCGCCACGTCGCCCAGCAGCACCAGCCCGATCGCGATGGTGCTGCCGAGGAACACCCGCCAGAGCGTCAGGTCGCGCGCCTGGGCGCGGCGCAGCGCCGCCAGTTCGACCTTGTCGCGGACATCCATCGCCGCCGCGAGGCCGGCGGGGAGGCGCGAAAGCTGGTTGCCGGCGCGAAAAGCAAACTCGGCCCCACCCCGGGCGGCCGCCTCGGTCGCCGGCGCGGCGCCCGTTTCCACCACCTGCCGGCTGCCGCCGGCGAGCCGCAGGAGTTCGTCCCGCACGCGGGCCCGGTCGGCCTCGGTCGCCTCGGGCGGCAGCGGGCGGAAATGCACCGCCGCCGGCACCGCCCCGCCGTCCCAGTGGACCGCCGTGAGCCCCCCGGCAGAGGGCACCAGCAGGGTCGTCGCCGGCTTCGGCCCGATCCCGAGCAGCGCCGCAAAGGCCGGCAGCACGAGGGCGGCGCCCTCCCACGCGGCGACCTGCTCGCGGGTGAACCGCCGGCGGTACGCCGCAAAGACCAGCACGCGCTCCGCGCCGGGCACCCAGTAAAATCCGTGGTAGAGCTGCGCCGGCGGAAAAGGCGAGATCACCTCCAGCGCCAGCTCCGCCTGCACCGCCGCCTCGGCGGCCGTGGCCCCGGCGGCGACCGGGACTGCCCGCGTGAAAAACAGCGCGTCCGGCAGCAGTTCCACCCGCGGCGCCCGGGCACCGGTCTTGAGGAAATTGGGCAGGGGCAGGGTCATGCGGCGGGTGGAGCGGGCGGAGCAGGTGGCATCTCAGCATTTTCCTTAATTTCCAAGAGCGTAAATGGGTAGTTGAGCTTCGCTGCCGGGGTGGCCGGCGCCACCAGCGCCACGGCCGGGGCCGCGGTTGAGCTGGCAGACGCCGCGGGACTGGCCGAGGTTGCCCCCGCCGGCACGATTGTCGCGCCGCCCGCCGGGGCCACGACGGCGCTCAGCCGGAACTCCGAGCGGCCCTCGCGCAGCGTGATGTTCACCCGCAGCGCGCTGATCTGGACGCCGACCGTGGCCGGCAGCGCCCCCGTGCCGATGACGCTGGCGGCGTCGCTGAGGGAGGTGAACCAGCGCGGCCCCTGCCCGGCGTAGGTGCCCGTGCCCGCCAGGTAGTCGTCCACCCGCAGCTGCTGGGTGGGGTCGGAAAACCCCAGCGCGGCCAGCATGTCGGGTGTCGCGGCGTTGAGGTTGGCCTGCGCGTAGTTGAACAGCGAGAACGTGCCGGCAAACCGGCGCCACAGGTCGTTGGGCCGGCCCGCCGTGTCGTAGAACACGTCGCGCGCCACATCGATCGCCGCCAGCTCAGTGTACGACCGCAGCGAGCGGCCCGGCGGCGCGTACGGGATCGCGGCCTGGTCGTAGTCCGCGGGCTGGGCCGACGCCGGCACGTAGTCCGGACGCATCCAGACCAGCAGGCTGTCGGCGAGCCGCTCGGCGTCGGCCTGCGTCAGCTCCCAGGCCTTGAAGACGTTCACGAGGGTCGCCCGGTCGACCTTGGCGAGCGGGATCTTGCCGCTCTCGTCCTCCAGGGTGACCTCGGCCGTGCAGCCCTCGCGTGGCGTCCAGCCGGCAAACCCCAGCGGGTCGCCCCAGCCTTCCGCCGGGTGGTGCAGGCCGTTGCCGGCTTTGCTGAAGTCCTGCAGGGTGGCCAGCGTCACCTCGAGCGCCGAGTAGGCCTCCATCCGGAGGCGCTTGGCGGCCGCCACCCGCGCCTCCACCAGCAGATCGCTGCTGGCCTGCTCGATGAACGCCACCAGCGCCACCGCGGTGAACAGCAGCGTGACAAGCACGATCACCAGCACGGAGCTGCGGGTGGAGCAAAACTCGACCCGACCTCTGTAGTCCCGCCATGCGGGACGAAGGAGGGTCTTCCCACCGTCGGCTTGATGAGAGCGTGACATGCTAGAAATTCGGCAGCCCCTCCGTCGGCGCGGGCAGGGCGATGACGCTCTCCCGCGTCAGCTTGCCGTAGGTGAACTTCAACCGCAGCCGCTGCGGCGTCTCGAGCCGGCCGGAGGTGTCCTTCCGGAGGGCGGGCTCGGTCTTCCACGTCCGGAAATCAGCGTCGTAATAATCGTAGGCCAGCGCGGTGACCAGCGGCGTGACGACCGTCTCGCGCGGCGGGTCGTCCGCGAATTTCTGCTCGAGCCGGGAATGCCAGAGCAGCACGAGCCCGTCCCGCGGGCGCACCTGCAGCGAGCAGACCACCTCCGGCAGCGGGTGGTCGGGCCAGACGAGGAGGCGGCTGCCGGCGGGCAGCTCGAAGGTGAGCAGGTTGTCCGTCGTGCCGCTGAGCGGCTTGATCTCCTGCGGCGTGATCGGCGTGGCCCCGGCGGCCGCGGCGGGTGGCAGCGCGGCCGTCCGCAGCTCCGCCTCGAGGAACCGCGTGACGGCGCGCACGTGCCGGTCGAAGAGGCGGACGTCGGCGTTGCGGCCCCAGAGCTCGCCCATCGAGAAGACAAACACGTTGAGCGAGACCAGCACCAGCGCCGTCAGCGCCAGCGCCAATAGAATCTCGAGGAGGGTAAATCCGCGCTCGAGGTGGAGCGTGTTGCCCCCAACGCGCTTGTATTTTGGAGATGCGGCGCCCTCGCCGCGTCCTGGCCCCAGCCGCGGCGGGGGCGCGGCGGCTCCAACGCACCGTGGACCTCCTCGCAATGACAATTCTGATGATGAATTCATTGCTTCGGTTTCTTCTGCAGCGCCGCGATGCGGTCGAGCGCGTCCTGGCGAAGCTTGGTGTTCTCGACCGGGTCGGCCCAGGTCGGGCGGAGCACGAAGAACTGCTCCGTCACCGTCTGCGGCCCGCCCGCCGCGGCCTCCGCCAGCTCGCACACAAAGGTCACGCGGAACAGGTCGGCGGTGGTCGTCGGCTCGATGGTCGCATGCCATTTCACCGGGCGGCCGCCGGGGGCGGAAAAGTCCCCGCCCTTCTCCGCCTTGTCGTGGTCGGGTTCGGCCAGCAGCTGCGCGCGGGCGAAGCGGACGTCCTCGTCCGCCTGGTTGCTGCGTCCGGCAATCTCGTAGGCGGTGAGGACGTTCACATACGCCGCGCCCAGCACGATCGCCGTGAGTGCGAAGACCGCGAGCGCCACAATGACCTCGAGTAGCGTAAAGGCGCTACTCGCCTCGCCATAGTCCCGCCCAGCGGGACGTCGGCGGGCCAGCAGTGAAGAGCGGCGCAGCATGTCAGGAAGGGTTGTCCACGCGCGGCAACACCGGCGCGCAGGTCCATGGGTCGATGCTGAGCACGTGCGGCGCGCCGCCGGTCCGGAACTGCACACGGAAGGGCGAGCAGGTGCCGTCGGGATAAAACGTCACGGCGGGCACCGTCTGCGTGTCCACGAGGTCGCCCCCGATCAGGACCGAGCTGCCGCCCGCCTGCGCCGCCAGGAATTCCACGGTCAGCCCCGGCGCCGGCGGCACGGCCAGCGCCGACGGGCCGCTGCCATCGTCCAGCACGAAGGCCTGCTGCTTGTCGTCAAAGCTGAGCCGCACCTCCCGCTCGGCGGTGAGCGCGGTGGCGCGGGACTGCCGGACGGCTTTCCAAAACACGTCCTCCGGCGTGGCGGGCTTTTCGCTGAGGAGGTTGACCGAGCCGGTGACCAGCACCGCGGCCAGCAGGCCGATGAGCGCGATCGCGAGCAGGATCTCCAGTAGCGTGAACGCCCGGCGGGCCGGGAAACGACGGGAGCCGGCGCGACAGCCCGAGGTATTCATCCGGCGCTCCTTTACCAGTTGCCGATGTCGTCCGCGGTCCCGTCGGCCTTGTCCGGGCCCTTGGAGTAGATGTCGTAGCCCTTGGGGTTCTTCACGCCGGGATAGCGGTAGGCATACGGCTCGCCCCAGGGATCGAGCGGGAGCTTGGAGTCGCTGAAATACGGCCCGTGCCACTGCTCGGCCTTGCTGGCCGGCGCGGTAATCAGAGCCTGCAGGCCCTCCGCGGTCGAGGGATAATCGCCCATGGCGATGCGATAGCTGGCAAGCGGGAGCTTGATCGACTCGGTCACGAAGAGCTTCGCGGTCGTGCTCTGCGCGTTGCCGAAGACGGTGTCGAGGTTGGTCACCGCCAGGCCGACCAGCATGGCGAGGATCGCCAGGGCGATCATGATTTCCAGCAGGGTGAAACCGCGACGCCGGGTACGATCCGAACGGGAGGGTGATTGCAGCATGACGGAACAACAGGTTGGCGCTTGGCGCGCGGATGTCGAGACGCCCGGGGCGGGCCAAGGTTGCCGCAAAAAAGCCGGAACCAACGTTCATGGAGGGCGAATTGCCCGCGATCCGGCTGGCCGATGACGTCGCCTTGGGCGCCGGGCAAATCGGGGGCCTATCCCCCTCCGAGGGAGTAAATCCGCCGGAATCCCTCGGCGCGGAAGAGGCGGGCGAGGGCGGCGCTGCGAAGACCGTGGCGGCAGGTGAGGACGAGGGGCCCTCCTTGAGCGGCCAGTTCCCGGACGCTGACCAGGTCGCCCATCGGCAGGGCCATCGCAGCGGCGGGCGCCGTGGACGCGTCCAGCGTCTCGCCGGGTTCTAGCAACGCCACGATTCGCACCGGCCCGAGGGCAGCGAGTTGCTCGGCGGTCAAAACCACGGGAGCGGAGTCCGGCAGATCGGTCCGCTGGGGCGGCGCCGAAACGGGATTCCCGCAGACCGGGCACGCCGGGTCGGCCGGGCGCTCGATGGCTTGCGTCGACAGATCCAGCAGGTTGACCAGCCGCGTCGCCGGGGGGTTGCGCGGCGGCACAAGGTCCAGGATGAGCTTCAGCGTTTCCGCCGCCTGCAGCACGCCGAGCACACCCACCGCCGGGCCAAACACCGGCGCACCCGCGCAGTTCGCGACCGCCTCGAGTTCGCCGGGCGCGCGGCCCGACCAGAGGCAGTGCAGGCAGCCGGGCGCATCGGGACGGAAAACGTTCAGCTCGCCCTCGAAGCGATAAACCGCGGCCGACACCAGCGGCACGCCCGCCGAGCGGCAGGCGTCGTGCAGCAGGAAGCGCGTGGCGAAATTGTCCGTGCAGTCCAGCACCGCCGTCCGGCCGGTCACGAGCGCGCGCACGTTGGCGGGGGTCACGTCGGACGCATGGGCCTCGATTTTCACCAGCGGGTTTTGCGCGCGCAGCCGCGCGGCGGCCACCGTCGCCTTCGCCGCACCGACGTCGTCGGCCGTGAACAGGATTTGCCGGTGCAAATTCGACACTTCCACTTTGCCCGCGTCGGCGAGCGTCAGCCGCCCCACCCCGGACGTCGCGAGGTACAGCGCCGCCGGACACCCCAGGCCGCCCGCGCCCACCACCAGCACGCTGGCCTCGGCGAGTCGCGCCTGCCCGGCCGCCCCCACCTCGGGGAGCGAAGCCTGGCGGGCATAATAATTTTCCGGGGCGAGCCGGCCGGCGACAGACTCCGTCGTGCAGTTGACCCACTCCGCGAGGTTGCCCGAGTGATGCTCTTTCTTCCACACCGGCAGCCGGCGCTTGATCTCCTCGATCACCTGCCGGCACGCGAGGAACGCCGCGTGGCGGTGCGGCGAGACCACCCCAATCCAAACCGCGAGTTCGCCGATGCCGAGCGAGCCCGTGCGGTGCACGCAGAGCACCGTGCAGCCGGGATGCTCCTGCTCCGCCTCCGAAGTGATCGCCTCACCCTCGAACCGGGCCAGCTCGTCGAAGGCCTCGTACTCGAGCCGCGAGACGGGTTTCCCGGCGTGGTGATTCCGCACCCAGCCCTCAAACACGACACACGCCCCGGCGTCGGGCCGCGCCAGCCGTGCGCGCAGCGCGGTGGAATCGATGGGTTGGCCGGTCAGTTCAAACATGGGTCAGCCTCCGGCCACCGGCGGGATGAACACCACGCGGTCACCCGGCGAGAGCGGGGTGTCCATCGTGGTGTAACGGTCGTTGATCGCGACGCGGAGCAGTGCCGCAGGCAGCGTCAGCCCGCGCGTCGCCACCAGCTCCGCGTACAGCTCCGTGGGTGTGCGGGCGGAGGTGGTGACGGCCAGTGTGGACACGCCGGCCTGCTCGCGGAGCACCGCGAAGAACTTGATGTGCAGCTGGCGGGATGCGGTCATGGCGGTTCAGCCCCCGATCTCCGACATGCCGCGCGTGGGGATCACGTGCTGCTCGAGTCCATGGCCCCACGGCTTGTCGAGCACCGCGGCGCGGATGCGTTCGATGAGCGCCGCGTCGTCCGCCCCGCCGCGCAGCAGGGCGCGCAGGTCCATCTCGTTGTCGCGCAGCAGGCAGAGGTGCAGCCGGCCTTCCGCCGTCAGGCGCATCCGCGTGCAGTCGGCGCAGAACGGCTTCGACACCGGGCTGATGAAACCGATGCACCCCGCGGCGCCCGCGATCCGGTAGAGGCGCGCCTCGCCGTCGAGCCGGCCGTGGTTGACGAGTTCGAGCGGCCCGTAGGCCTCCGGCAGCACGGCGAGCAGCTCGTCCTCGCTGACCATGCTGTGGGTCTGGAACTCGGCGTTGTTGCCGAACGGCATCTGCTCGATGAACCGCACCTGCCAGGGATGCTTCAGCGTGTAACGCGCCAGCGCGACGACGTCAGCGCGGTCGTTGCGGCCGCGGGACACGACGGCGTTGAGCTTGATGCCCAGGCCGACGCGGGCGGCGGCGTCGAGTCCCGCGAGAACCTTGTCGAGCTGACCCCAGCGCGTGATCTGCTTGAATTTGTCCGGGTCGAGCGTGTCGAGGGAGAGGTTGACCGCGCGCAACCCGGCCGCGCGCAACGGCGCCGCCAAGTCGGCGAGCAGGATGCCGTTGGTCGTCAGCCCGATCGTCTCGATGCCCGGCGTGCGGGCGGCGGTGGCGACAAGGTCCACCAGGCCGGGGCGCAGTGTGGGTTCACCCCCGGTGAAACGGATTTTCCGGAAACCCACCGCGGCAAACAGGCCGATGAGCCGGTGCAACTCGGCGTCGGAGAGCAGTTCCTCGCGCGGGCGGAACGTCATCTTCTCCGGCATGCAGTACACGCAGCGGAGGTTGCAGGCATCCGTGAGCGAGATGCGCAGGTAGCTGATGTCGCGGTTGAAGCGGTCGAAGGGCATCTCAGGAGCGCAGCTTGGGCCGGAAGCCGGCGACGTGGTCCAGCGCCTCGGCGATCGCCGGCAGCAGGAGCGGCAGGCACTCGGCGACGGCGGTGGGACGGCCGGGGAGGTTGATGATCAATGACCGGCCGCGGATGCCGGCGGTGGCACGGGAAAGGATCGCGGTCTTCACCCTCGCGTAATTGGTCAGCCGCATGATCTCGCCAAAGCCGGGCAGCTCCCGTTCCAGCACGGCGCGCGTGGCCTCGGGGGTGAAGTCGCGGGCGGAAGGCCCCGTGCCACCGGCCGTGAGGATGAGCGGGCAATGCTCCTCGTCCACGAGGCGGCGCAGGGTCTTTTCCAACTCGGTGCGGTCGTCGGGCAGCAGCACGCGCGTCCACTCGAGCGGCTCGGCAAACGCCGACTCGACGAGGCGCTCGATCTCCGGGCCGCTGGCGTCGGGGTACACTCCGGCGGCGGCGCGGTCGCTGAGTTTGATGCGGGCGATCTTCATGACTTGAGTTTTTGCACGACGCGGATGCCGCCGATGGACATGCCCTGGTCCACGGCCTTGCACATGTCGTAGACCGTGAGCGCGGCGACGGACACGGCGGTGAGCGCCTCCATCTCGACGCCGGTCTTGCCGGTGGTGCGGGCGCTGGCGCGGATGACGATGCCGTCGGACTCGATCTCAAACCCGATCTCCACCGCCGAGAGCGCGAGCGGATGGCAGAGCGGGATGAGCGTGCTGGTGGCCTTGGCGGCCGAGATGCCGGCAATCTTCGCCACGGTGAGCACATCACCCTTCGGCAGCGCGGCGGCGCGCAATAACCGGATGGTCGAGGGGGCGCACGTGAGCCGGCCCTCGGCGATGGCGAGGCGGACGGAGTCAGGCTTCGCGCTCACGTCCACCATCCTGGCGTTACCTTGGGCGTCGAGGTGCGAGAAACCGGTGGCGGGGGCGAATTTTTTTGCAGGCATGGGAAAGGATTCAGGCCGGACCGGTGGTGACGGGACTCGGTGCCGGCGCCCGGACCAGCACGTGATGCGGCCGGAGGCTGGTGGTGAACAACTCCGCCGGCGGACCGCGCCGCACGCAGCGGCCGGAGTCCAAGACCAGCACCTCGTCGCAGAGCGCCACCATCTCGTCGGCATCGTGGCTCACCAGCAGCATCGGAATTTGAAACTCGTCCCGGATCTTTTTGAGGTACGGCAGGATCTGGTCCTTCAGCGCGGCATCGAGATTCGCCAGCGGCTCGTCCAGCAGCAGCAACCGCGGCGCCGCGAGCAGCGCCCGGCCGAAGGCGACGCGCTGCTTTTCCCCGCCGGAGAGCGAGCCGATGCGCCGCGCCGCCAGCGAACCGATGTTCAGGATCTCCACCACATGGTCGTAGCCCAACCCGGGCCGGCCCCCGTGGCCGCTCGCCCGCTGGCTGTAGCGGAGGTTTTCGTGCACCGACAGATGCGTGAACAACGCGCCGTCCTGCGGCACATAGCCGATCCCGCGCTGCTCCGGGGCGTAAAAGATGCCGGCGGCCACATCGGTGAGCGCCTCGCCGTCGAGGGCAATGCGGCCCTCGGCCGGGCGGCGGAGGCCGGCGATGGCCTCGAGCAGGGAGGTTTTGCCCGCGCCCGACGCGCCGAACAGCCCCGTCATGCGCGCGGTCAGCCGCGCATCGAGTTCCAGCTCAAACGCGGCCAGCGGGAGCCACAGCCCGGAGATTTCCAGGTTCATGCGGGGATCCTCCGCAGCAGGCGCTCGCTGAACCAGACCGCGCCGAAGGCCAGCGCGACGGCAATCGCCAGCAACACCAGCGCCTCATTGTCGCGGCCGAGCTGGACGAGGTGGTAAATCGAGAGGGAGAGCGTCTCCGTTTTTCCCGGGATGAAACCCGCCAGCATCACCGTCGCGCCGAATTCCCCGAGCGCCCGGGCAAAGGCCAGCACCGCGCCGGCGATCACGCCCGGGCGGGCGAGCGGCAGCGTGATCGTCCAGAACACGCGCCACGGCCCGGCGCCGAGCGTGCGGGCGACGTGTTCGACCCGGGGATTGACGCTTTCAAACGCCACCCGGGCCGTCCGGACCAGCAGCGGGAACGACATGACCGCCGTCGCCACCACGACCGCCTTCCACGTGAACACGATCTCGAGGCCCAGGCTGGTTTCCAGCCAGTGGCCGATCACGCCCCGCCGGCCGAGCAGTTTCAGCAGCAGCAGGCCGGTGGCGACCGGCGGAATCACCAGCGGCAGGGCGACCAGGGTTTCCACCACGGACTTTCCCGGCCAGTCGCGCCGCGCCAGCAACCAGGCCAGCGCCAGGCCCGGCGGCAGGATGCAGAGCGTGCTCACGACCGCGACCCACGCGGTAAACCAAGTAATCTGCCAGGCGCCGGTGGACATGGGGAATCAGGGCAGCGGGGTGAAACCGAACCTCGCGAACACCGCCCGGCCCTCGGCCGAGGTCAGCCGGGCCAGAAATTGCGCGGCTCCCGCGGGATTCCTCCCGCCGATGACGCGGGCCACCGGGCAGGTAATGCGCGGACCCTCGGATGCCGGGATCTCGTAGATCACCTTCACCTTCCGGGAAATCAGCGCGTCGGTCTGGTAGACGATGCCGGCGTCGGCGTTGCCGCTTTCGACGGCCGACAAGGCGGCACGGACATTCTCCGTGGGTACAACGCGGGCCGCGACCGCGTCCCACAGCTTGATTTTCTGCAGATATTCCCTGGCGTAGATGCCCGCCGGCACGGTCTGCGTTTCGGCGAGCGCCAAATGCCGCACCGCCGGCCCGGCGAGATCACGGGCAGATTTCACCCTGAGCGTGCTGTCCAGGGCCACGACGATGACCAGGCGGTTACCGAGGAGGCTCCGCCGGGAGGCCGGATCGATCATCCCGGCTTTCGCCAAGTCGTTCATCTTGGCCTCGTCCGCCGAAAAGAAGAGATCGGCAGGCGCACCCTCCTTGATCTGCCGGGCAAGGGTGCTGGAGGCCGCGAGATTCAGCTGCACCTGGTCGCCCGTGGCTTTCTCGTGCTGGGCAGCAATCTCCTTGAGCGCCTCGGAAAGACTCGCCGCGGCAAAGACGCTCACTTCGGCCGCGAAGGCCGCGCCGGCCCCGAACAGGGCCAGAGCCACGACCAGTGAAGTGAGAATAGGACGCCCGAGATGCACGCAGGACGGGACTTTCTGCCAAAGCCGCCGACCTATTCAAGTGAATAGGTCGGGGGCGACGGATTCCTTGCCCCGTCGGAGCCCCGGCGCGCTGGGCGGTCCGAGGACGCTTTATTCTGTTGGCCAACGCGTCCGCGGCGACTTGCATTCCCCCATGTCCACGAAGCCCAGCCCGCTCACGCTCGTGCCCAGCCTCCGGGTTTTTCGCGGCCGGGCTTTCGTCTTTGGGCCGGGCAAGGCCGCGCTGCTGGAGCACATTGGCCGCACCGGCTCGATCAGCGAGGCGGCGAAGGCGATGGAGATGTCCTACATGAAGGCGTGGAAGCTGGTGAAGAGCATGGAGCGCGGCTTCGCCGAGCCCCTCGTCCACAAGACCCGCGGCGGCTATGCCCGCGGCGGCGCCACCATTTCCCCCACCGGCCGGAAAGTCCTCGCCCTTTACCGGACAATGGAATCCGCCAGCCAGGCCGCCATCCGCCGCTCCACCCCCCGCTTCACGCGGCTGCTAAAGTAACGGCTCCGGACAGCAGACCGCAGATCCAACTGGTGCCCCCGTCCGGAATTGAACCGGAATATGTCGTTTAGGAAACGACCGCTCTATCCATTTGAGCTACGGGGACAAACCAGGGCCGCACCATGGCCGAAAAACCCGCGGGTTTGCATCCCAAAAATGCGGGTTGACACCCCCTCCCCCGAATCCACTGTCTCCCCTCCTTTTCAGCCATGAGCACCACCGAAACCAAGCAGCAGACACCCACCCCCGCCGAGATCCCGTTCACGAACCCCCAGGCCATGCGGAGTTTCGTCACCGACACGGG
>CAIQKV010000002.1 GCA_903872505.1 uncultured Opitutia bacterium | reverse complement strand
GATTCGGAACAAATTGCGCTTAGTCAGCTCGTCCGTCAGCGAGACGAACTGCTGCATGTTCGCCTTCGCATCGGATTCGATGCGGAATACCGGCGGCTTCGCCTGTCCGGCATAACGTGCGAGCTCCCGTGAGAGCTGCGGCATCGTGAGTTTCTGGCCGCCAATGCTGTAAGAGCCATCCGCTTTGATCGTGATGGTTTCAAACCGGTCGCTCGGATCAGGTTTCACCTGCGCCCGCTTCGATTCGACCGGAAGATTGAGCGACACCTTCTGCTCCTCGTGCGTCACGGTCGTTGCAATCATGAAAATGATCAGGAGCGTGAAGCCGAGATCGATGAGGTTGGTGACGTTCAGCTCCGAGATCGGGGCGGCCGTCTGCCTGCGGCGAAAAGTCCGTGCCATGGCGGGGCCTATTTGCTCTCCAGTTCGATGCGGTCGGCGAGCGCGCTGGCGTAGTTCTCGAGCTCCGTGATGAGCTGCTTGGATTTCCCAAGGAGGAAATTGTAGCCGAAGACCGAGGGAATGGCGACGAGCAGGCCAGCGATGGTGGTGAGCAGCGCCGCCGAGACGCCGGGGGCGAGGGTCTTGATGCTGGCCGATTCCTGCACCGCCACGGCGCTGAAGGCCTCCATCACGCCCCAGACGGTGCCGAGCATGCCGCAGAACGGCGCACCGGTGACGATGGTGGCGAGGAAGATCATGCTCGACTCGTAGCGCAGCGTCTGGCGCGAGAGCGCGCGCTGCAGGGCGTTTTCCGTGTGCTCGAGGCGGGCGCGCATGTCGGTGTCGCCCTTCTCCTTGCCGATGGCGGCGGCGCGCCAGTAGCTCTCCACCGCGTCGGTGAACAGGTCGGCGTAGGGAATCGAGCGCTTGTTGCGGAAGGTCTCGGGCAGGGAGAGCACGGCGCGCTGGTCGTTGAGGTGGGCCTCGAACGCCTGGTTCAGCTCGCGGAGCCGTTTCAGCTCGAAGTGCTTCCCGAGCATGACGGACCAGGCGATGATGCTCACGACGGCGAGGCCGCCCGTGATGACCTGGCCGACAGGGTCGCACCGGGTGAAGACTTCGATGATGTTGGTCGTCGCGAGGACGGGTGAAATCAGGAGCGTGGCGGACATTGCGCCCAAGAGTTGGCGGGTTTGCCGGGCGCATTCAACGGAAATTCCCGCCGCGGGGACGCGAATCTGTTTGCGGCGTGCGGCGCGGGATTTTTCCCTGACGGTTGCCGCCCACCATGGACTTCAAGACCCGCACCCTCCAGGAACTCCGCGCCCGCCGCGGCACCCTCGCCGCCAAGCAGGCGCTCCTCGGATTCGACGGCTTCGTCGACACCATCGTGACGCCGGTGGCGATGCGGGGCGGCCAGGGGGACAATTTCACGCCGGTGGCGACCATCACCGAGTTCGGCCAGCGCATCCTCGGGGCGGCGGGCAAGAGCACCAACCTCGAGTTCTACCCGCGCCTGGAGAAGCTCGGGGGCAACGGCCCCATCATGGCCAGCGCGCTGCTCGCGCACGGGGCGCAGGTGACCTACCTCGGCGCCCTCGGCCGCACCTCGATCCATCCGGCGTTCGCGGACTTCGCCCGGCGCGCCCGGGTGGTCTCGCTCTGCGACCCGGCGGCGACCACGGCGGTCGAGTTCACCGACGGGAAGCTCATGCTCGGGATGATGCGCAGCCTCGACGAGGTCACGCCCGCTCGGATCACCGCCGTCATGGGTGACGCCGCCTACCGCGACGCGCTCGGCGCCGCCGACCTCGTCGGCCTCGTGAACTGGACCATGATCCCGAACCTGACCTCGGTCTTCACCGACCTGGTCACCCGGGTGCTGCCGCAGGTTGCGGTGCGACCGGGCCGGATCTTCTTCTTTGACCTGGCGGACCCGGAGAAGCGTTCGCAGGCCGACCTGACCTACGCGCTCGAGACCATCGGCAAGTTTGAGCAATTCGGGCGGGTGACGCTTGGGCTCAACCTGAAGGAGGCGCAGCAGGTGTTCGCGGCGCTGGGCTTCGGCGTCGAGACGGAGACCGAAAGCGGACTCCGCGCCATGGTGGAAAAGATCCGGGCCCGGCTCGACCTGACCACGGTCGTGATCCACCCGAAGGAGTCGGCGGCGTGCGCCACGCGCGACGGCACGGCCTGGGTGCCCGGCCCCTACCAGGCCCAGCCGCTCATCACCACCGGCGCGGGCGACCACTTCAACGCCGGTTTCGTGGCGGCGCAGCTCATGGGCTGCTCGCCCGAGGCGGCCCTCGGGCTCGGCGTCTGCACCAGCGGCCACTACGTCCGCACCGCCCGCAGCCCCGCGCTGGGCGACCTTGAAACATTCCTCGCGAACTGGAAGTAACCCGCCCATCCTCTGTCATGCCCCTGAAATCCAAACCCGCCGGCAAGCTGATCTCCTTCGAGGGCTCCGAAGGCAGCGGCAAGTCCACCCAGATCTCCCTCCTCGCCGCCCGTTTTGAGAAGGCCGGGCGCGAGGTCGTCACCACCCGCGAGCCCGGTGGCACGGAGATCGGCGAGCAGATCCGGAACATCATCGTCCATAATTCCAAGGGCGACGAGATGTGCGCCGAGACGGAACTGCTGCTCTTCACCGCGGCGCGCGCCCAGGTGGTGCGCGAGGTCATCGCCCCGGCCCTCGTCCGCGGCGCCGTCGTGCTCAGCGACCGGTTTCTCGACTCGTCCACGGTCTACCAGGGCATCGGCCGCAACCTCGCGGCGGATCCCGTTTCCCAGATCAACCGGTTTGCCGTGGGCAATGTGATGCCTGACCTCACCCTGGTGATTGACGTGCCGACCGAGATCGGCCTCGCCCGGATTCGCCAGCGCGCCTCCGACCTGCCCGACCGGATGGAGCGCGAGAACATCGATTTCTATAAAAAGATCCGCGAGGGTTATCTCGTGCTCGCGCGAGGCATGCCGGCCCGCTTCGTCGTGATCGACGGCACGCAGGGCCCGGACGCCATCGAGAAGCAGATCTGGGCCGCGGTGAAGGAACGCCTCGGGTAGGCCGCGCCCGTGTCATGACCGCCGCCACGCCCTGGCCCTCCGCCCTTGCCGGCACCCCTGCGGTGGCGGTCATTGAGCAGGCCATCGCCCGCCGCCGGCTGTCTCACAGCCTGCTGCTGCACGGCGACGATCTCCGCACGCTGGTCGAGGTGGCCCATGCCATCGCCGACCGGCTGCTCAACACTCCGGCCTCGTCCGCGCACTTCGCCGTCAAGGAGCATCCCGATTACTTCGAGCTCCGCCCGCGCGGCCGGATGCGGCTCATCGCCATCGGCAAGGCCGACTCGCCGGAGCCCGGCACCATGCGCGACCTGCTGCCCCGGCTCTACGTCACGCCTGCGGTGGCGCCCCAGAAGGTCGCCATCATCTACGAGGCCGACCGGATGAACGTCGAGTCGGCCAACGCGTTCCTGAAGACCCTCGAGGAGCCGCCCGCCCACACCACCCTGCTCCTGCTCACGACCCGGCCGTACGCGCTGCTGCCGACCATCCGCAGCCGGGTGCTGCATTTTCGCTTCCCGTCCCCCGCCACCGTCGTCGCCGCGGATGGCTGGCCCGCCTGGCTGGACGACTACCGGGCGTGGCTGGCGCGCCTCGGCGAGGGCGTGAGCGGCAAGGCGGCCGTGGCCGACCAGGTCTTCACGCTCTACGGGTTGGTGGCGCGGTTCAGCGCCGTGCTCGACTTTGCCACGGCCGAGGTTTGGAAGCAGCAGAAGGAAAAACTTCCGGAGGACATTCCGGACGAGGAGCAGATCGCGATCGAGATCGGGATCGCCAACGGGATCCGCGCGCGGCTTTTCGCCGATATCGCGGCGGCCACGCGCGCCTTCGCGCAGCCCCGCCTCGTGGCGGGCGACGGCAACACGCGGCGGGCCTTTACCGCCGCCATCGGTAAGCTGGAATACGACACCGGCCTGCTCCGCCTGAACCTGAACGAGGCTGCCGCGCTCGAGGACTTTTTGCTTACGTCGCTGCGGCTGTGGACGAAACGCTGAAGTTGGAGCGGTGGAACGCATTGCCCGCAATGCATTGCGTGGGGATGCGGCGCCCTCGCCGCGTCCATGACCTGATCGCGGCGAGGTCGCCGCGGCTCCAACTCAAACAATCTTCTCAGATGCGTGCGCTCACGACAAAATTCAGCGCGTAGCCGCCCGGCTGCAGCCGGTACCGCGGCAGCGTGTCCGGTCCGCAGCTCGCGGTGCCGAGGCCCCGCTGGCCGCAATCGAGGTTCACGTGCACCTCGGGCCGCGCTTTCAGGTCGGTCGTGTGCTTCGCGGCGTAAAGGTCAGTTGCGGTGAAATGACTCGCCGACGCCTCCATGCGCCGCGCCGCCGTGAAGCGTATGCCCGCACCCTGGCCGTCGCGCACCGCCAGCCAGCGCACCTCCGTGTGGTTGCCATGCTCCTGCGGCAGGATGTAGGGCACGTATTGCGCGGTGACCGTGCTGCGATGGCGGGCGACGATCGAGCCGCGGTTGCGGTCGGAGTAATTTTCCAGTGGACCGCGGCCGAACCAATCGAGTTGCTCCAGCCCGGCGGGCAGCACGAGTGAGACGCCGACGCGCGGCAGCTCGGGCAGGCGCTTGTCGGTCAGGATGGTGTTGGCCACGGCGAGCGTGCCGTCGGGCTTCACGTCGTAGGTATGCGTGTGGGTGATGAACCGCTTCGCACCCGGGCAGAGCCAGCGCTGGCGGATGACAAACCGGTGCGTGCCGTCACGCGCGGTCAGCAACCGGCACTTCGTGTCAGCCAGCTCGATGCGGTCATAGCCAACTTTGAGGCAGTCGGTGAGCATTCGCGCCCCGCCCCAGTTGACTACCGGGAAAAGCTTCAGGCCGTCGTTGTCGGTCGGGGCCCGCCAGACGTTGAGCTGCGGGCCGCGGGTGATGAGTTCCAGGCCGTGGATGCGCAAATTCACGAGCTGTCCGGTGTCGGCGCGGATGCCGAATTCCATCTCCCCGCTGCGGACGTGCCAGCCATCGCTGGTCGGCTCGACGACGGCGGTGGTGGCGGCTGGCGATTTCGCTGGCTTCGATGACCGGGCGAACGCGGTCGCCGGCACGGGGCACTGGCTCCAGGCCACCTCATGTCCCGCGCTGCACCACGACGTCGCGCGGCGCGTGAAGAGGCGGAACGTCACGTGCACCTCGTCCTTCGCCGCCAGCTCCAGCCCGGGCCACTCCAACTGGAGCAGTTGGGTGGCGCGCGGCGCGGCCGTGAGTTCCGGCAGCCGGCCGGTTTTCACCGGGTCGCCGTTGACCAAGAGTTCCCACGTGCCGCGCAGGTCGGCGAGAGACTCGAACCAGCGGCGGTTGTGCAGCCGGAAACGGCCCCTGCGCGCATCCCGCGCCTCGACGCGCACCGGCTGGGCAAGATGCTTGTATTCGAACAGTCCGGGATGCGGGGTACGGTCGGGCCACACCAGCCCGTCGCAGACAAAGTTGCGGTCATTGGGCTCGTCGCCGAAGTCGCCGCCGTAGGCCCAGTACTCCCGGCCCGACGCAGCGCGCTGCCGGATTCCGTGGTCAACCCACTCCCAAATGAACCCGCCCTGCAGGCCCGGGTAGCGGTCGAAGGCATCAAAGTAGTCACCGAGGCTGCCGTTGCTGTTGCCCATCGCATGCGAGAACTCGCACATGATCAACGGACGCCGCTGGTCGGGCGCCTTCCGGTCCTTCGCCCATTTCACCATCTTTTTGATCTGCGGGTACATCGGGCAGACGAGGTCGGTCGCGGCGGCCCCACCCTGCCAGTCCCAGGTGATGGCGCCCTCGTAGTGCAGCAGGCGGCTCGGATCGCGGCGCCGGATCCAGGCGGCCATCGCGTCGTGGTGCGCACCGTAGCCGCTCTCGTTGCCGAGGGACCAGGCGATGATCGAGGGATGATTCTTGTCGCGCTCGACCATCCGCAGTCCGCGGTCGAGAAAGGCCGGCGCGTAGCGGTTATCGCGGCAGATTTCCTGGTAGAACGCGTGCGCCTCGACATCCGCCTCGTCGAACACGTAGAGGCCGTGCTCGTCGCAAAGGTCATACCAGTGCGCGTCATTCGGATAATGCGAAGTGCGGACCGCATTCACGTTGAACTGCTTCATCACCTGCACGTCGAGCAGCATGCCGGCGCGCGTGACGGCCTTGCCGCGGGTGTCATCGTGTTCGTGGCGGTTGACGCCGGTGATCCGCACCGGTTGGCCGTTGACCAGCATCTGCCGGTTGCGCACCTCGACGCGGCGGAAGCCCACGCGGCAGGCAGTGTGCTCGACCTCGCGGCCGTCGGGCGCCACCAGCGTGACCACGGCGGTGTAGAGGTGCGGCGCCTCGGCGGACCAGCGCAGCGGGCGCCGCACGGGCACGTCGAACTCCACGAGCTTGCGCGGGTTCTGCCAGAAATCCTTGTCTGCCGGCCGGCCCTCCGCCGGCGGGCGCAGCACGGCCCGGCCGCGGGCGTCATAGAGCTGAACGCGGACCGCGCAGCCCTTGGCCTCCAGGTCGGGCGCCCCCAGACGGACCGAAACTTTCAGCCGGCCGTCGCGCAGGTTGTCCGCGAGGTCCCCGCGCACGAAGACATCCTCGAGGAAATGCGGCGCCTGCGAGTAGAGGTACACCTCGCGGTGGATGCCGCCCATCCACCACTGGTCCTGGTCCTCGACAAAACTGGCGTCGGACCACTTCACCACCGCCGCCGCGAGCAAGTGCGTGGCCCCCGCGCGCACGAATGGCGTGAGGTCGAACTCGGAGGGCAGCCGGGTGTCCTTGGCCAGACCCACCGGCTGGCCGTCCAGCCAGAGATAGAGCACGCTCTCAGCGCCACCCACGTGCAGGATGGCGCGGCGGCCGGTCCAGTCCGCGGGCACGGTCAGCGTCGTGCGGTAGAGTCCGGTGGGATTCTGCTCCGGCACCTGCGGCGGCGCATCCGGAAACGGCATGATGACGTTGGTGTAGTGCGGGCGGTCGTGCCCGTGCATCGTCCAGTTGCTCGGCACGGGCAGCTTGGTCCAGCCGGTCCCGGGCTGGAAATCCGGGCGGACGAATTCCGCCGGCACCGCCTCCGGCCGGTCCACGAGGCGGAAGTCCCAGTCACCGTCGAGCGAACGCCACCAGGGCGACGCCTCGCGCCGGTTCGCACGGGCCGCGGCGGCGGTGGGATACGGGAAAAGCGTCGCGCGCGCCGGCAGGCGGTTCAGCGACAGCGTCTCGGGCGATTGCCAGGTCTTGAGGGAGCCGGTCTGCAGCAGGTCCATGGGGAAGGTGTGGAGGGGAAAGCGATTACAGCGCGGTGAGCACGAGTGCAACGAAAGCCGCGCGCTGCTCCGCATGCGGGTTGTGGCCCGCGCCTGGGATCGTCTCGATCCTGGCGGCGGGAAAGTGCGCGCGGATCGCCGCGTGGTCGCCGGGCCCCACGTACGGCGATTTCGCCCCCGTGACGAACAGGGCCGGGCCGTCGTACCGGTCGGCGGTCCCGAGTGGATTGCCTTCCATCGTGGCCAGCGCCGCCGAGAGCACGGGCAGGTTGAACGTCCACCGCCAAGGGCCGCCCTCCGCGCGCTCGAGGCCAGTCGTCACAAACTTTCTCATGCCCCAGTCGCTGATCCGCGGCGCGAGGAGCTGCTCCGCCGCCGCGCGCGACGACAGGCTGGCCAGATCGAGCGCATTCATTGCGGCGAACTCCTCCCGGCGGACGGGCCAAAAATAGCCCTTCGGCGCGATGTCCACCACGACCAGCCCCGCCACCCGCCCGGGGTGCCGGCAGGCCAGCAGCATGGCCACCTTGCCGCCCATGCTGTGCCCCACGAGCGTGACGCGGGCCAGGCCCTGGGCGTTGAGCCAGCGGAGGACATCGTCCACCATGGCCGGGTAGGTCATCTCCGCGGCATGCGGAGAGGCGCCGTGGTTGCGCAGCTCGGGCGCAAGGACGTGATACTTGGCCGCCAGGTCGCGGCCGGTGGTCTGCCAGTTGCGCGACGAGCCCAGCATCCCATGCAGGATCACGAGGGGCGGATTTCCCGCCCCGCCGAGGTCGCGGTGGAAAAGAAGCATCGGCTTGGTCTCGCCCAAAGCCGCCCGCCCGCCAAGCCAAACCCTCCGCATCCCCCGCGGTTTTTCCTTTGCGCCTTCGCGCCTTTGCGTGAGCGTTTCCTGACCGCATGAGCCCGGAGCCGAAACCCACCCCGATGATGCAGCAGTACTTCGAGGTCAAACGCGGGCTGCCGCGCGACACCATCCTGCTCTTCCGGCTGGGCGACTTTTTCGAGATGTTCTTCGACGACGCGGTGGTGGCGTCCAAGCTCCTCGGCCTGACGCTCACCAAGCGCCAGTCGCACCCGATGGCGGGCATTCCCGCCCATGCGTGCGACAACTACGTCACCAAGCTGCTGGCGGCCGGGAAAAAGGTCGCCATCTGCGACCAGGCCGAGACCGCGCAGGCGGGCCGGCTCGTCCGCCGGCAGCTGACCCGCATCCTCTCCCCCGGCACGACCCTCGCGGCGAACCAGCTCGACGCCGCGCGCAACCACTACCTCTGCGCCCTCACGCTCGATGCGCACGGGCTGCATGCCGCGTGGCTCGACCTCTCGACGGGCGAGTTCCGCGTCGCGACCGACCCGCACATCGCCAACCTGCTGCCGGTCCTGACCGCGCTTGATCCCGCCGAGCTTCTGCTCACCGAGGGTGCGCTCGCGCGCTGGGCGGCCGCGCCGCACGAGCAGGTCGAGGTGCACGCCCTGCATGCCTTCTGCACGGCGCGGCTCTGCACCGAGCAGTCGGGCTACCATTTCGAGACCGCCACCGGCGCGAAGACGGTGATGGACACGCTCGGCGTGCTGAACCTGCATGGCTTCGGCCTCGCCCACACCCACCCCGCGCTCGGACCCGCCGGCGCGCTGGTGTACTACGCGACCGAGAACCTCTGCGCCAAGCCCGAGAACCTGCGCGGCCTGCAGGAGTATCGCAGCGCCCGGACCCTCCTGCTCGACCCGGCCACCCTGCGCAACCTCGAGATCTTCTCGTCGGTCCGCGGTACCCGCGAGGCCTCGCTCCTCGGCGCCATCAACCGCACCACGACCTCCACCGGCGCGCGGCTGCTGGAGCGCTGGCTCGCGGCGCCCACGCTTGAGCTCGCCGAGATCAACCGGCGCCAGGCCCACGTTGGCGAGCTTCTCGCCCAGCCTTCGCGCCTCGCCGCGTTGCGCGAGCTGCTCGCGGAGGTCCGCGACATTCCCCGCATCCTCGGGCGCCTGCAGAACCGCCTGCGCAACCCGCGCGAGCTCGGCGGCGTCCGCGACACGCTCGAGCAGATGCCGGCGCTGCGGGCCGAGCTGGCCGGGTTCGGCGGCGAGCTGCCCGCGGGTTATGCCACCCGCCTCAGCGAGCTGCCGGCGCTCCGCGAACTGCTGCAACGCGGGCTGGCGGACGAGCTCCCCAACGACCTCGCCAACGGCAACTACATCCGCGGCGGCTTCGATCCGCGCCTCGACGAGTTGCGCGCCCTGACCAGCGGCAACAAGACCTGGCTCTCCGACCTCGAGCGCGGCGAGCAGGAGCGCACCGGCATCCGCAGCCTGAAGGTCAGGTTCACGAACAATTTCGGCTATTACATCGAGGTCACCAAGGCCAACCTGCACCTCGTCCCGGCCGACTACATCCGCCGCCAGACGACGGTCGGCGGCGAGCGCTATGTCACCGAGGCCCTCAAGGCGAAGGAGAAGGAGATCCTCCACGCCGAGGAAAACGCCCTCGCGCGGGAACTGGAGCTCTTCAACACCCTGGTCGCGGCGATCCTCGCCGAGTCTCCGGCGCTCGCGCACACCGCCGACGCGCTCGCCGAGCTGGACGTGCTCGCCGGCTGGGCCGTGCTGGCCCGGGAATGGAATTACTGCCGCCCCGTGCTCGACGAGGGCGAGGTCCTCGAGATCACCGAGGGCCGCCACCCCGTGGTTGAGCAGATGCTCAAGGCGCCCGATGCGGCCCTCGCCCGCGGCACGAGTCCGGCGTTCGTGCCCAACGACACGCTGCTCGCCTGCGGCGACACCCAGATCGCGCTCCTCACCGGCCCGAACATGGCGGGCAAGTCCACCTACATCCGCCAGGTCGCGCTCATCACCCTCCTCGCCCAGGTCGGCTGCTGGGTGCCCGCCAAGGCCTGCCGCCTTGGCTTGGTCGACCGCATCTTCTCCCGCGTCGGCGCCAGTGACGACCTCGCGCGCGGCAACTCGACGTTCATGGTCGAGATGAACGAGACCGCCAACATCCTCAACAACGCCACCGGTCGCTCGCTCATCATCCTCGACGAGATCGGGCGCGGCACCTCCACCTACGACGGGCTCGCCATCGCCTGGGCGGTCGTCGAGCACCTCCATCGCGATGCCGAGCGCGGTCCGCGCACGCTCTTCGCCACGCACTACCAGGAACTCACCCAGCTTGAGCAGCACCTGCCCCGCCTGCGCAATTTTTCGGTCGCGGTGAAGGAGTGGAACGACGACATCGTCTTCGTCCGCCGCGTCGTGCCCGGCGCCGCCGACCGCAGCTACGGCATCCAGGTCGCCCGACTCGCGGGCCTACCCCCGGGCGTGATCGACCGGGCGAAAACCATCTTGGGCAAGCTCGAGAGCGACGATGCCAACGTGTCCGTCCCCTCCCCGCAGGCCCGGCCGAAGAAGAAGATCACGGTCACGCCGGCGGATGACTCCCAACTGAACCTGCTGTAATTTGTTCCCGTGCCATGGCCTCCCTGTCTCAACCGGCTCCGGACGACGACACCAGCGATCCCGTGAACGTGCTGCTGCTGGCGGCCAAGGCGGATCCTTCGTTTGGCGAGGAGCTGCGGGAGATCCTGCGCCTGCCCAACATTCAGCGCCGCGCGATGATCACTTCCGCACTGGAAGCGATGCGGATTCAGCGCGCAGATCCGCTGCTAATCCGGGCGGTGGCGTTTCTCGCGCACGACGCCGGTGTCGCGAAGATGCGCGAGCTCCTGCGGGTGTGACCCCGCGGGTGCGGCAGGTCGGGCTTTGCGCCCGTCCGGCTGGGTGGCCTCCCGCCGACCGCGCCGACCGAAACTAGGCCGACCCAGTTCCCCGACGCAGGGCCCACAGCTGCTTCGCCTGCCGGATGATCCCGGCCAGCACCTCGGGCGTCACCGCCTGCTTCGGGTCGTCGCCGATGCCGTGGCTCGGGCTGACGTGCGCCTCGATGCAGAGGCCGTCCGCGCCGTAGGCCACCGCGGCGAGTGCGCAGGCCGGCACGTAGACCGCCTTGCCCACCGAGTGCGACGGGTCGACCACGACCGGCGCCCAGGTCTTTTCCTTGAGCAGCGGCGTGATGCTCTCGTCGGGATGGTTGCGGTAGCCGTCGAGGGTCGGCGTCGTGCCGCGCGGGCAGAGGATGACGTTGGGGTTGCCAAACGCCGCGATGTATTCGGCCGCGGAGATGAACTCGCTCAGTGGGCCCATGTGGATGCTGCGCTTGAGCAGCACGCAGGTGTCGCGCTCCGCGATGGCGCGCCCGATCGAGCGCAGCAGCGAGTAGTTCAGGGCGTTGCGGGCGCCGACCTGCAGCGAGTGCACGCCGGCCTCGAGCGCGAGCTTGATGTGCAGGTCCTCCATCACCTCGGTGTCCACCGGCAGGCCCGTGCGGCGCGACGCCTCCATGAGGATGTCCAGCGACTTCACGTCGCCCTGGAAGGCGTACGGGTTGGTGCGCGGCTTCCAGACGCCGCCGCGCAGCACGTGGGCGCCGGCCTCCTTCACCGCGGCCGCCGTCTCGTAGAAATAATTGGGGTTCTTGGGGTCGATCGTGCAGGTGCCCGCGATCACCAGCAGCTGCTCGCCGAGGGTCACACCGCCGAGCGTGAGGCGATGGCTGGCGAGGTCGGACCGGATGTCCATCAGCTTGAACGGCGACTGGATCCGGTCGATCCGGTCGACGTAGGCCAGGCCCTCGAGCCGGTTGATCATCAGCTCCTCGCGCTCGTCGCCGACGATGGCGTAGATCGTCCGCACCGCCCCGACGATCGGTTGGATCTTGCAGCCAAACTCCCCGACGATCGCGGTGATCTCGGCGAGCTGTTCGGGCGTGAGGCGGTTGGATTTCGGGAGGATCATGGTGGCGGGAGAGGCAGGTTGAGCGATTCCCCGGGGCAAGGAAAGCCTGCGTGCAGGCCCGTCCGGCCGCGGGTCACAGGCAGGCCGTGAACTCCGCCGGGGCGGGCGCCGCCGCGGCGAAGGTGTGCCGCCGGCCCTGGAACTCGTACTCGAAGCCCGTCTCCAGCGAGTGCAAAAACATCCGCTTCGTCTTGGCGAGCTTCGCGAACTCCCGGTTGCGCGGGAAATTCCCGTACGTCTGGTCGCCCACGATGGGGAGCCCGCGCTTGGCGCACTGCACGCGCAGCTGGTGGCTGCGGCCGGTCTGCGGCTCGAGCCGCAGCAGCGAGACGCGCGGCTCCCGCCGGCCGGTGCGGACGACGCTCATCCGGGTCTCGGCCGGCACGCGGCCGACGCCCGGCGTGGCGCGGACCAGCCCGCCCTTCTTCACCACGGCCAGCCGGTCCGACCAGTGCTCCGCGGCCTGGCGGGGCGCGCCGAAGACCAGCGCCTGGTAAACCTTCCGCACCTGCTTGCGCTTGAACTGGGCCCGGATCTCCGCGGCCAGCTTTTCGTCCGCCGCCGCCAGCACCACCCCGGAGGTCGCCGAGTCCAGCCGGTTGAGCAGCCAGAGCCGCACGGGCGCGGCGCCCTTCGCCGGCGTCCACTCGTAGAATTCCCCGTCAAGGGTGTAGCGCACGGTCAGCAGCGACCACGGCTCGTCGCCGCCGGCATTGGGATGGGACAGCACGCCCGCGGGCTTGGCCAGGGCCGCCAGGCCGTTGGCGTCATGCGCCAGCAGGGTCACGCCGCGCCCGAGCGGCAGTCCCGCCCAGAAGCTCTCGGCCGGGGCGCTCACTGGTAGTAAAAATCGAAGATCAGCTCCTGCTCCTCGCCCAGCAGGGCCTTCATGTCGTCCGTCCACGGGCCGTAGGGCGACGGCAGGGTGATCGAGCTGACGCAGGTGTGCGCCGCGGCCTCCGTCGCCTTGTTTTCCACGCTGACCACCCGGGCGATCTTGCCCTCGGAATTCAGGATGAATTTCACGGTGACCATGCTGCCCGACGGCGGATAAATCCGGCTCTCGTCGTTGAGGCGGTCGAACTGGACCTGGATGATTTCCACCATCTTCTGGAGGTAGGTCCCGTAGTTGCTCCACTTGGCGTCGATGCCGCGAAGCCCGACATTCATCGTGCCGATCTTGTTCTCCTCAAAGATCGCGGGCCGGACCTGCATGGTCTTCACCACCTGCGGCCGCGGCCGGGGATGATGCGGGTCGATGGGCATCGGCACCATGGAGGTGGCGCCCTCGATCAGCGGGACGTTCTTCATCCCCTCGACCTTGTCCGGGACGTTTTTCGGGTTCTCGGCAAACTTCGCAACGTTGCTGCCGAAGCTGTTGGGGTCGTCCCCGATCCGCTTCTCGATGCCGGTCAGCGGGCTCTGCTCGAGCTTGGGCGCCATCAGCTTGGACTCGATGGGCTTCACGTTGGGCTCGGGCGGGACGGGCACCTGCTCCTGCGGCTTGAGCAGCTGGCCGGTGACGATCGACGTGGAGTGAATGTCCTTCTGGCCCTCCATCGCGGGCCGGTCGCTTTTGCCGTTCGGCGTGGGCTTCTCCTGCGCCACCTGCTGGTTCCGGGCGGCGAAATTGTCGGTCTTGTCCGGCACATTCTCCGGCGCGTCGGGGTTGGTCTCAACGAACTTCATCGGCCGCTTCGGCTTGGGCGGGACCTTGAACGTGTCCGGGGCGATCTCGATGTTGAACTGCCGCGCCGTGGCGTGCGGCCGCATCAGCTTGACGGTCGGGTCGCTCCGCAGCAGGTGCGGCCCGATCAGCAGCAGCAGCAGGTGGATGAGCAGCGTGCCCAGCACGCCGATCAGCACCGAGCGCGAGTCGTCGTCCTCCCACATCCGCGCGAGGGCGCGGCGCACGAGGATGGACATGGGGGGACTGACGATGGTTTGGCTCATGGATGACCTGGCGCGATGGGTATATTCAGCCCACCAGACCCCATTCAGTCAGAATTTGTTTCGTCACTTCCATCGGCAGCCCCATAATGTTGGTAAACGAACCCTCCCAGCCGGCAATAATCAACTCCCGACCCTCCTGGATCCCGTAGGCGCCGGCCTTGTCGAGCGGGTTCACGAGCTTGAAGTAGGCGTCGATCACGGCGTCGTCGAACGCCCGGAAGGTCACCTGGCTCGCCACCCCCTGGTCCACCTGCACCCGGTCGCGGTGCCGGCGCAGGGCCACCCCGGTGAACACCGTGTGCGTCCGCCCGGCGAGCTGCCGCAGCATGGCCCGCGCCTCGGCCAGGTCGCGCGGCTTGTTCAGCACCACCCGGTCGATGAACACGGTCGTGTCCGCCCCCAGCACGAAGGCGTCCGGGTGCCGCGCCGCGACCCAGTCGGCCTTCAGCGCGGCGTTGTGCGCGACCATCGTGCGCGGCTCGGTCGTGGCCTCCTCGTGCTCGGTGACCCCGGCGACGACGACCTCGAACTTCACGCCGAGCTTCGTCAGCAGTTCGCTGCGGCGGGGCGAGGCGGAGGCGAGGATCAGTCGGGCGGGCGCGGCCATGGAGCCCGACAGCAAAGCCGCCCGGCCGGCCCGGGCGCAAGCCCAGCCTTGCGAGTTGTCAGCCGGCGAAAACGCGTCCACGTTCCCCGGCTCTTCCCTTCACCATGCGCCTCGGCCTAGCCCAGCTCAACCCGATCGTCGGCGACCTCGCCGGCAACCGCCGTCGCATCCTCGACGCCTATGCCGCGCTCGTCGCCCGGGGCGCCGAGCTGGTGGTGTTCCCCGAGCTCGCCGTCTGCGGCTACCCGCCCCGCGACCTGCTCTTCAAGCGCCGCTTCGTGTCCGACGTCGCCGAGTCGCTCGCGCAGATCGCCGCCGCGATCGGCGAGGTGCCGGCGCTCATCGGCACCGTGGAGGCCAACCCGACCGGCTCGGGCCGGCCGTTTCACAACTCCGCCGCCTTCTGCCACCGGGGCAAGGTCACCGCGATGGCCCGCAAGTGCCTCCTGCCGACCTACGACGTGTTTGACGAGGACCGGTATTTCGAGCCCGCCACTGCGCCCACCGTCGTCGTTCACGCCGGCCAGCGGATCGGCATCACGATCTGCGAGGACATCTGGACGCACCCGATGCTGAGCACCCGCCGCCTCTACAGCGGGCAGATGCCCCTCGAGCAGCTCGCAAGGCAGAAGTGCGACCTGATGGTCAACGTCTCGGCCAGCCCCTGGCACCACGACAAGGACAACCTGCGCCAGAAGCTCGTCGTCGACGCCGCCCGCACCCTCGGCTGCCCGGTCGCCTACATCAACACCGTCGGCGGAAACGACGAACTCATCTTCGACGGCCGCAGCCTGGTCTGCGACGCCAAGGGCAACGTCATCGCCGGCCTTGCCGCCTTCGCCGAGGAGCTGCGCGTGGTCGAAGTAGGGCGCGTTATCCCTAATGTGCCGTCCGTCACGCCTCAACTCGCCCCCAGCTTCGCCCAGGCGGAGATGCCCGACACCTACGCGGCGCTCGTCCTCGGGCTGCGCGACTACGCCCACAAATGCGGCTTCCAGCGCGCGCTTGTCGCCCTCTCCGGCGGCATCGACTCCGCCTTGGTCGCCGTCATCGCCGTCGAGGCGCTGGGCAGGGAAAACATCATCGGCGTGTCCCTCCCCTCCACCATCTCGTCGGCCCACTCGCGCGACGACGCCCGGAAACTCGCCGCCAACCTCGGCATCCGCTTCGAGACCATCGCCATTGCCGACGCCGTCGCCGCCACCGAGCAGTCGCTCGGGCCGGTCTTCGCCGGCCGGCCGCGCGATGTCGCCGAGGAGAACATCCAGGCCCGCGTGCGCGGCGTCCTGATGATGGCCCTCTCCAACAAGTTCGGCTCCCTGCTCCTCACCACCGGCAACAAGAGCGAGGTCGCCGTCGGCTACTGCACGCTCTACGGAGACATGTGTGGCGGGCTCGCCGTCATCTCCGACGTGTTCAAGACGCAGGTCTACGCCCTCTCCCGCTGGATCAACCGGGAAAGGGAGATCATCCCGCAGAACACGATCGACAAGGCCCCCAGCGCCGAGCTGCGCCCCGGCCAGGTCGACCAGGACAGCCTGCCGCCCTACGACGTGCTCGATGCCATCCTCCACGGCTACGTCGAGGAGGGCCTCTCCCGCCGCGACCTTGTCGCGCAGGGTTTCCCCGAGGCCGTGGTCAACGACGTCGTCCGCAAGGTGGACCTCAACGAATACAAGCGGAAGCAGGCCGCCCCCGGCCTGAAGATCACGCCCCTCGCCTTCGGCGTCGGCCGCCGCATCCCGATCGTCCAGAAATACGTCAGCTGAATGAGCGCCTACTCGCAAAATATTCTGGCGCTTATTGCAGCAGCTATCTTGGCCGTTTTCTTTATCCGCCATCTTAAGACAGCTTTTCAGCAGGGTCGTTTGTTAGAGCGCGGCGGTGGCTCACTTAGTCGTGTCGAAGAGCCGACACGATTTTGGATATTCTATAGTTTGCGAACTTTGGCCGGAGGCCTCAGCGTTTATTTCGTGTTCTTCCTAATCAGAGAGCTTCTTAGACTATGCTCGTAGGTCATTCATCCGAAGCACTTTTCGCCCGCGCCTTGGAACTCATTCCCGGCGGCGTGAACTCGCCCGTCCGGGCCTTCCGCTCCGTCGGCGGCACGCCGTTCTTCGTGAAAAGCGCTCGGGGCGCGACACTGACCACAGCCGACGACCGCGAGCTGATTGACTTCGTCTGCACCTGGGGACCGGCGATCCACGGTCACAACCATCCGAAGATCAAAGCCGCCATTGCCGCCGCACTGGAGAACGGCACGTCGTTCGGCACACCGAATCCCTACGAGGTCGAGATGGCCGAGCTCATCGTGAAGTTCGTCCCCTCGATCCAGAAGGTCCGCATGTGCAACAGCGGCACCGAGGCCACGATGTCCGCCATCCGGCTCGCCCGCGGGTTCACCAAGCGCGACAAGATCATCAAGTTTGCCGGCTGCTACCACGGCCACTCCGACTCGCTTCTCATCAAGGCCGGCTCCGGCGCGCTCACCCACGGCAACCCCGACAGCGCCGGCGTGCCCGCCGGCGTGGCCCAGGATACGGTCGTCCTCCCCTACAACGACAAGGCGGCCCTCGACGCCGGCTTCGCCGCCAATCCCGGCCAGATCGCCTGCGTCATCATCGAGGCCTACTGCGGCAACGTCGGCTTCATCATGCCCGACCCCGGCTATCTCGCCCACGTCCGCGCCGCCTGCACCCAGCATGGCGCGCTGCTGATTTTCGATGAGGTCATGACCGGCTTCCGCATCGCCAAGGGCGGCGTGCAGGAACGGGAAAAGATCACCCCTGACCTCACCTGCCTCGGCAAGATCATCGGCGGCGGGTTGCCTGTCGGCGCGTTCGGCGGCCGCCGCGATGTCATGGACCACCTCGCGCCGCTCGGCCCCGTTTACCAGGCGGGCACGCTCAGCGGCAACCCGCTCGCCATGGCCGCGGGCATCTCGTCGCTCAAGCTGCTCGAGGAACTCAACCCCTACGCCCGGCTCGACACGCTCGGCCGCCAGCTCCGCGACGCCGTCATCGCCGCCGCCAAGGCCAAGGGCATCGCCGTGCAGGTGCCGCAGTGCGGATCGATGTTCAGCATCTTCTTCACCGCCACGCCGGTCCGCGACTACGCGACCGCGCTGACGGGCGACGCCAAGCTCTTCACCCGGTTCTTCCACGCCTGCCTGGACCGCGGCGTCTATCTCGCCCCCAGCGCCTACGAGGCGGGCTTCCTCAGCACCGCGCACGAGGGGGCCGCCATCGACCGCGCCTGCGAGGTGTTCGCGACCGTGATCAAGGGATTGTAGGTAGGGCGGGGTCTTCGACCCGCCCTCTTGCCGCGTCACCGAATCCAGGCCAGGGCGGGTCGGAGACCCTGCCCTACGCGAGACATCAAGGCCACCTACGCCCGCGGGTGGGCTTTGGCATAGATCTCCTGCAGCCGCGCCACGCTGACATGCGTGTAGACCTGTGTCGTCGCCAGCTGGGCATGGCCGAGCAACTCCTGCACGAGCCGCAGGTCGGCGCCCGCGTTGAGCAGGTGCGTGGCGTACGAATGGCGCAGCTTGTGCGGCGTCAGGTCCATCGGCAACTCTGCCAGCGCGAGGTAGCGCTTCAGCAGCAATTGCACCTGCCGCACCGCCAGCCGGTGGTGGCGGGAGTCGATGAGGACGGGCGAACTGGGCCGGAGCTCGCCGGCAAACTCGGCCTTGAACTTCACCAGCAGGGCCGTCGCGACGCGCCCCAGCGGACACAGCCGCTCCTTCCGCCCCTTGCCGAGCACCCGGGCGACGCCCGACTCGAGCTCGACCGCGCCGTAGTTGAGTCCCACGAGTTCGCTCACGCGCAGCCCGCCGCCGTAGAGCAGCTCCATCACCAGTCGGTCGCGGAGCGCCGTGAACGCGTCGATGCTCCCGTTCGCCAGCAACCGTTGCGGGCCGCCCAGCAGCTTGATCATCTGCTCCTCGGTCAAAAACTTCGGCAGGCGCCGCTCGAGCTTCGGCAGCGGCACGCCGGCGAAGGGATTGCGCTTCACCCGCCCCAGGCGGAGCCAGTACTTGAAGAACGCCCGCAGCCCCGAGACATGGTTGTGCAGCGTCCGCCGGCCGAACCGCCGCTGCGCTTCGATCACGAAATCACGGACGTCCCGGGCATCGAGCTCATCGAACGGTTTTTCGAGGCCGGTATGGGCGAGCCAGTGATAAAAATCCACAAACGCCTGCCGGTAGTTCCGCAGCGTGTAGGGCGAAAAGCGCCGCTCCTGCGCGAGATAGCCGGCGAACGGCAGCCACCACTCCGCCACGAGGGCGGGCGGCACTTCAGGCGGTGGCGGGCTGGATGCGGCTTTCGACATCGCGCATGACCTTGGCGGTGTGCTGGCGCAGGGCGTCCTCGGGATCGAGGCCCTTCGCCCGGGCCGCCGCCGCGAGCTCGAACAGCATCCGGCCCAGCGTCTCGGCGGTGAGGTGGCCGGCCACCGCTTTCACCTGCGCGGTGTCCACCGCGTCCGCGACGGGCAGTTGCTTCTTCTCGATCTGCTTCCAGACGGCCTCGGCGAACATCAGGGCCGGCAGGCGCGGCGGCAGGTGCTTGAAGCCCTTCGACTCCGCCGGGCCGAGCTTCTTTTCGCCGGCCTTGATCTCGTCCCACTGCACGAGCACCTGGGCCGTGGTCGTGAGCTTTCCCGCGCCGAACACATGCGGGTGGCGGCGGATGAGCTTCTCGTTGATGCCGCGGGCGACGTCGTCGAAATTGAACTGCCCGGCCTCCTCCGCGAGGCAGGCGTGGAACACCACCTGGATGAGCACGTCGCCCAGCTCCTCCTGCATGTGCGGCAGGTCGTGGCGGTCGATGGTGTCGATCAGCTCGCTCACCTCGTCGATCAGGCAGCGCACGAGCGTGGCATGGGTCTGCTCCTGGTCCCACGGGCACCCGCCGGGGCCGCGCAGCCGGGCCATCGTCCGGCACAGGTCTTCGATCGCACTCATCGTGGGACGAACAAACCACGAAGCCCGCCAAGCGCACGAAGAAAAAGGATTGGGGCACAGTTTGTCATTGCGAGGAGTCCCGCTCTGGCGGGACGACGAAGCAATCCATCCGGATGGATCGCCACGCCCGGCGATGCCGGGCTCGCGATGACAAGGCAAAGTGGGCGACTGGCGGAAAAACAGGTTTACCTTCGCGCGCTTCGCGTCCTACGTCGTGCCAGCCGATGCAAGACAAGCTCACCGAGATCATGGCCTGGAAGCGGCGCGAGATCGCCCCGCTCCTCCGGACCATCGCCGTGACCGAACTGGTGCTGCTCGATGCCAGCCTGCCGCCGGTGCCGTCGTTCGCCGCCGCGCTGCGGCCGGCGGACGGGAAGCTCGCCGTCATCGCCGAGATCAAGCGCCGCTCGCCCTCGGCCGGCGACATCAAGGCCGGGGCGGATGCCCTCGAGCAGGCCCGCCGCTACCAGGCGGCCGGGGCGGACGCCCTGTCGGTGCTGACCGACCAGAAGTTTTTCGGCGGCAGCCTCGACGACCTCCGGGAGGTCGTGGCGCATTTCCGCGCCACCCCGCCCGCCCGGCCGTGCCTGCGCAAGGACTTCATGGTGCATCCCTTCCAGGTGGCCCAGGCCCGCTCCGGCGGCGCCAGCGCCATCCTGATCATCGTCCGGGCGCTCAACGACGACGAAATCAACGCCCTCGCCGCCGCCGCCAGCGCGGCCGGTCTGGACGCGCTGTTCGAGATTCACGACGAGGCGGACCTCGCCCGGGCGGTCCAGCACGGCGCGAAGCTCATCGGCGTCAACAACCGCGACCTCGCCACCTTCACGACCGACCTCGCCCTCAGCGAGCGCCTCATTCCGAAGTTTCCCCGCGACGTCATCGCGGTCAGCGAAAGCGGCATTGCCACCGCGGCCGATGCCGCCCGCGTCCGGGCCGCCGGCGCCCAGGCCGTGCTCGTGGGCGAGGCGCTGATGAAGTCGCCCGATCCCGCCGCGCTCGTCCGCGCGCTGCGGTCCGCCTGATGCCCCTCTCGCCCACCGCGACCCGCGAGCTGCTCGCCCAGCTCGGCCACCAGCCGAAGCGGTTCCTCGGCCAGAATTTCCTCGTCGACGGCAACATCGTCCGGAAATCCCTCGAGCTCGCCGGCATCCAGCCCGGTGACGCCGTGGTCGAGATCGGACCCGGGCTCGGCACGCTGACCAGCGCCCTGCTTGCCGCCGGCGCCGAGGTCTGGGCCGTCGAGAAGGACCGCAACCTGCACCTGCACCTCGAGGAGACGCTGCTCCCCGCGTCCGGGGGCCGACTGCACTTGCTCGAGGGCGACGCCGTGGAGCAGCCGCTGGCCGGGCTCCCCGCCGCGCGCGCGTCGGCCGGCTTCAAAGTCGTCGCCAACCTGCCCTACGCCATCTCGACGCCGTGGATGGACGCCGTCCTGTCCGGCCCGCTCCCCGAGCGCATGGTGCTCATGCTCCAGCAGGAGGCGGCGCAACGCTACGCCGCCCGGCCCGGCACGAAGCAGTTCGGCGCCATCTCCGTCTTCCTGCAGGCGGCCTACGACTTCGCGCCCGGCCACAAGGTGGACGCCGGCTGCTTCTACCCGCGGCCCGAGATCGAGTCGCTGCTGCTGCACCTCGTCCGCCGGCCCGCGCCGCATGTTTTCCCGCCGCCGGTAAAGACGCTCATCCGCGCCTGCTTCCAACAGCGCCGCAAGCAGATCGGCGGGCTGCTGCGCGGCCTGCTGCCCGATGCCGGCGCCGCCTGGCTCGCGCAGCTCGCCGCCGCCGGCGTGCCGCCGTCGGCCCGGGCCGAGGCCATTCCGGTGGAACTTTGGCGCGCGCTGAAGGTATGAGGATCCAGCCCCGGCTTGTCAGGGCCGGCGGCATCGTCTAAATTCCCCGAACATGCCGCGTTCCACCCTGATCGTCGCACTGGCCGTCCTGGCCGGGCCGCTGGCGGCCCAGCCCGCGGCCAGTCCGCCGCCGGCCCTGCACGGGCGCGTGGAGAACCGGGTCTACGTCTCGCCCACCGGCATGTTCCGTATCGCCATCCCGGTGCTGCCCGAGCTCGGCGGCAGCATCAACGACACGGCAAACGTCGTGACCTTCCAGGACAACTTCAACGTCCACGTCAGCATCGGCGTTTTCCCGCAGGACGCGTCGCAGCGCTGGGAGCACTCCACGCGCGGCACCCAGGACTACCTGCTCTTCTTTTTCACCAACTTCGTGATGTCCGACTTCGCCCAGATGTTTCCCGGGGCCCGGGTCGAGAGCGGTGTCTACGCGCCCACCATCATGGGCGGGGCGCTCATCACCTTCACCCTGCTGCCCGGCGGCTCGATGTTTGCGGACAAGCGCGCCCTCCTGAGCGCCGACAAGTCCCCGCCCGTGGCCAAGCGCGGCAACCTGGTCTTCGTGCACGCCGGCAGCATCTTCATCATCAGCACGGAGCTGGCCGAGCGCGTCACCGAGCACAGCACGTTTAACAAGACCCCTGAGCAGGAGAACGAGATCCTGCGCCAGCGGCTGGCCGACATCATCCGGCGGATCGAGTTCACCCCGCCCCCGGCCGGGTCCTGACCCGCGGGCCGGCGGCGGATTTTCGCTGGCGCCGCCATGGCGCCCGGCCAAGCTGCGGCCATGACGCTGCAAAATTTCGTGCTGTTTCTCATCCTCGGGGCGCTGGCCGGGTGGATCAGCGGCCTCATTGCGAAGGGCCGGGGCTTCGGGCTCGCGGGCAATGTGATCGTCGGCATCGTCGGCGCCTTCCTCGGCGGCTTCGGCTTCGGCCTCCTCGGCATTTCCGCCCACAGTTTCATCGGGCAGCTGATCTTCGCCGTGATCGGCGCGCTGCTCTTCCTCTGGCTGCTGAGCTTCATCAAAAAGTAACCGGCGATGACCATCCGCGACGCGACCGAGGCCGATCTGCCGGCCATCGTGGCCATCTACAACTCGATCATCCCGGGCCGCATGGTCACCGCGGACCTCGAGCCGGCGACCGTGGCGGGCCGGGCTCCCTGGCTCCAGTCCCACGACCCGGCCCGGCGGCCGGTCTGGGTGGCCGAGGAGCATGGCGCGGTCTGCGCTTGGCTGAGCTTCGATCCGTTCTACCCGCGGCCCGCCTACGACGGCACGGCGATGATCGCCCTCTACGTCGCGGAAAACCACCGGCGCAGCGGGCTCGGCCGCCAGTTGCTGACGCGCGCCATCGCGCACGCACCGCAGCTCGGGCTGCACACCCTGCTCGGCTACATCTTCGCCCACAACGAGCCCAGCCTGCGGTTCTTCGCCGCGTTCGGCTTCGAGCGCTGGGCGCACCTTCCGGGCGTCGCCCGCCTCGACGGCGTCGCCCGCGACCTCGTCATCCTCGGCAAGCGGGTGTCCTGAATGCGGCGGAAACGGCGCGTCTCAGTATTCGAAAGTCGAAAATCGAAAATCGAAATTACCGATACCCCGGCAGATACGCCTTCTCCGCGGCAAACATCTCGAGCGTCATCTTTTTGATCTCCTCGGGGCTGCAGACGGCCGCCGTGAGCGGATCGAGCATGAGGGCATAGATCGCGAGTTCCTTGCTGCGCTCGATGCAGGCCTGCGCGCCGAGATCGAACATCCTCATGTTCGAGTCGCACAGCGCCGCCAGCTGGCGCGGCAGCGCGCCGTAGCGCGTGGGACTGATGCCGTTGCGGTCGATCATGCACGCCACCTCGACGCAGCCGTCCGCCGGCAGATTGGTGATCAGCTGGCCGGCGCCGGCGACATTGTTCATCACGTTGCCATGGATGCGCCACGGCGTGTCCTTCTCGCGGGCCTCGATGATCCAGCTGGCGTACTCCCAGCTGCGCTCCCACTCCATCGGCACCTTGCCGGCGAGCATGTTGGCGCGGTCGCGGTCGGCGCCCTTGCGCCAGGTCGGCCAGTTGTTCGCGTAGAAACTCGTGCCGCCGTCGTACCCCTCGCGGCTGTAGCGCTGGATGAGGTCCTTCCGCTTGCGGTAGTACGGCAGGTACTCCGAGAGGTGGCCGCTCGACTCGGTGATGAACGCGCCGAAATGCAGCATCATGTCCTTCCGGACGATGTCCTTGTGCCACTCCGGGGCCTCCCACTGGTGGTGGTTGATCTTCTTCGGGTTCTTTTTGCGGCCGTCCTTCAGCGCCCGCGCGACCTCGGCGGCCGCCTTGCGCTTGAGCCGCGGGTAGAGGTCGCGGCCCTGGTGCTCGAGCTTGGTGAACCACGCGAGGTGGTTGATGCCCGCGCATTCCCAGTCCATTTCCGCCACCGGCACGCCGGCGCGCTGCGCCAGCAGGTGGCTCGTGCCCTGCACCGAGTGGCAGAGCCCGACGATTTGCATCGAGGAGGAACGGCCCGCCGCGGTGCACATCATCCCCATCGGGTTGGTGTAATTGAGCACGATCGCGTCGGGGCACAGCTCCTCGGCGTCCCGCAGCACCGCGAGGAAGACCGGCACCGTCCGCATCGCCTTGAAGAGCCCGCCGGGCCCGATCGTGTCGCCGATGCACTGGTCGATGCCGTACTTCGCCGGGATGTCGTTGTCGAACCGCACGCAGGCGAGCCCGCTCACCTCGATGCAGTTCACCAGGTAGTCGGAGCCCGGGAGCAGCTTGCGGCGGTCGGTCGAGCCGATGACCTTCCAGTTCGACTTGCCGAGCTGCTGCGTGAGCCGGGTGATGAGCTGCACCATCGTGGCCAGCCGCTCGCGGTCGATGTCCACGAGGGCGATCGTGCCGCCCTGGTCGCCGGGGATGCGCAGCACGTCATTCATCAGGCGCGGGGTGAAGCCGCTGCCGGCCCCCATCATCGTGATCTTGATCGGGCGGAGGATTTTGCCGGGCAGGCCGCGCGCGGCGGCATCCTGGGTATGGGCGGAGTGACCTTGGATCTTGGGTGTTTTGCTCACGGTTTTTATGAAAATGTCGGGGGGCTGGACGAAAAGGGCGGCGCACTTAATCCAGTGCCCGGCGCGGCAAGGCAAGTGCGCAATGATGAATGTTCGCCCGGGCCCCCGATGCCGCCGGGTTCACCCCGCCAGCTTCCGCTGCGCCGCGAACACCCCGCGCACCGCCAGGCTCAGCTGGTCCTGCACGGCCTGCAACTCGCGGTAGCGCGCGGCGTTGGCCGGGTCCGGCACGCAGCGCGTCGCCTCGTTGAGTGCGACCGTGCCCGCCGTGAAATCGCTGATCCGCGCCTTCCGGTCGCCGCCGCGGAGCGCCACGCACCACGCCGCCTGCAACGCCCCGCCGAGCGCCGCGCCCTCGTCCTCGACCATCGCCACCACCGGCACGCCGAAGACATCCGCCATCAGCTGGCGCCACACGGCCGACTTGGAGCCGCCGCCGGTGACGCGGATCTCCTTTGCCTTCACGCCGAGCTTGGCCAGCCGGCGCAGCCCGTAGTTCATCCCCATCGTCGCGCCTTCCATCGCCGCGCGGGCGAAATGCGCGCTCGTGAAATTCTTCGGATTCAGCCCGAGCAGCACACCGGACCCGTCCGGCACGTTCGGCGTGCGCTCGCCGGCCAGGTACGGCAGCAGCACGAGACCGTCGGCCCCGGCGCGCGTGGCCCGCACTGCCGCGTCGAGGGTCGCGTGGTCGTAATTGAACAGCCCCCTCACCTGCTCCGTGACCGTCGTCACGTTCATCGTGCAGAGCAGCGGCAGCCACCCGCCAGTCGAGGAACAGAACGCCGCGATCTCGCCCTGCGGATCGACCACCGGCTTCGCGGCGTACGCGTAGATCGTCCCGCTCGTGCCGAAGCTCGCCGTCACGACGCCCGGGGAGACGTTCCCCGTGCCGATCGCGCCCATCATGTTGTCGCCGCCGCCGGCGCTGACCACGACCTCGCCCGTGAAACCGTACCGCTTGGCCAGGTCCGGCGTGAGCACGCCCGCCGCGTCGCGCGACTCCGACAACGCCGGCAGCCAGTCGGAGAGGTTGCGGTCGATCGCGTTGATCGCGTCCTTCGCCCAGACCCGCCGGCGCACGTTCAGCAGCGCCGTGCCCGAGGCGTCGCCAAACTCCATGCAGTAATTCCCCGTCAGCCAGAAATTAAGGTAATCGTGCGGCAGCAGCACGTGGCGGAGCCGCCGGTAGTTCTCCGGCTCGTGACGCTTCAACCAAAGGATCTTCGGCGCGGTGAACCCGGGCAGGATCAGGTTGCCCGTCTTCCGGATCGCCGCCTTCGGGCCGCCGAGTTTCTTGGTGATGAGCGCGCACTCCGCCGTCGTGCTGGTGTCGCACCAGAGCTTGGCCGGGCGGATGACCCCGCCCTGGGCGTCGAGCGGCACGAAGCCGTGCTGCTGGCCCGACACGCCGATGCCGCGCACGCGGCTCCCGTTGATCTTGGCGGCCACCTCCCGCAGCACCGTGTCCAGCGCCGTCGTCCAGTCCACCGGATGCTGCTCCATGTGGCCCACCGGCAGGCCGCTGATCAGCGTGTGCGGGGCGCGGGCCTCGGCGATCACCCGGCGCGACTCGAGGTCGAGGACGACCGCCTTGGT
>CAIQKV010000001.1 GCA_903872505.1 uncultured Opitutia bacterium | reverse complement strand
GGGCATCTTAAAACCTCGCTGGCGTATACTTATCACGAAAACTGGTCATCGCTCAGCTTTTCTGATTTTACGCGGCACACGATCACCCTGATGCTTTCCTCCCGCTGGTAGCCTGATGAAATCCCCGCTTTTTTCATTTTCCGCGCCCGTGCTTCGCCTGGGTTTGCTCGCCGGCCTGGCCCTCGTTGCCTTGCCCGCGCCGGCGCAGGTCACGCCCATCAACCCCGACTCCCGCCGCGCCCTGCTCTACACCATCGCCATCACCGACAGCCTGCGCGTGTCCGTTTTTGGCGAGGATGACTTGTCCCGGAATACCCGGGTCGACGCCCGGGGCATGGTCAACCTCCCGCTCATCGGCGAGGTGAAGGTGTTCGGCCAGACGCTGCGGGAAGCGGAGCAGGTGATCGCCGCCGCCTACCGCGATGGCCGCTACCTGCGCAATCCCCAGGTCACCATCACCGTCGAGGTCTATGCCGTCCGGGAAATCTCGGTCCAGGGGCAGGTCAAGAACCCGCAGCGCGTCGTGATGCCCGCCGAGTCGTCCATGACCGTCCTCGAGGCCGTCACCCGGTGCGGCGGTTTTACCGACAGCGCCAAGGGCACGGAGGTCCGCGTCACCCGCGTCGGTCCCGACGGCAAGGTCAAGGTCTTCATCGTCGACATCGACAGCCTCATCAAGGGCAAGGACCGGGCGAAATCGGAGGACAATTCCCTGCTCCTCCTGCCCGGTGACATCATCTACGTTCCGGAGCGCATCATCTGAGATCTTCCCCGATGCCTGATCTACCCCCCCGACCTTCCCCGCATCCCCAAGCCCGGGAGGAAACGCCCATCGAGCGCCGGACGCTGCGCGATTACTACATCATCCTGCGCGAGAAGATGTGGATCGCCCTCCCGCTGGCCATCCTCGTGGCCCTCGGCCTCGGCTACTGGAAGGCCAGCCAGCCCCGGATGTACCAGGCCACGGCCACGATGCAGTTTGAGAAACCCGACACCGTGGTCACGACCCAGGGCGTCGTGGACCCCTCGGTACGCAGCGACGTCGAGCTGCGCTCGAACCTGGAGAAACTCAACAGCCAGCGCCTCCGCACCAAGGTGGTCGAGTCCTTCACCCCCGATGAGGTGAAGATCCTCCAGCGCCCCTACCTCAAGAATCTCAAGCCCGGTGCCGCCCTGCCCTCGGCCGGCGAGGCGCTCGGCTGGGTCTCGATCGATTCGACCCGCAACAGCCTGCTGATCAGCATCACCGTCCGCCATCCCGACCCCGTTGCCGCCGCGCTGGTGGCCAACCAGTACGTCAGCCAGTTCTTCAACTACCTCGTGGATTACTACGGCGGGAAGAATGAAACCGGCGTGGAGTTCCTGCGCGCCCAGGCCGAGCGCATGGGCAAGGATGCCGCCGAGGCCGAGCAGAAGCTGATGGCGTACAAAAAAGAGCACAACCTCATCTCGCTCGACAACAGCACCAACATCGTCGGCACCCGCCTCACCACCGTCAACGACGCCCTGACCAAGGCCCGACTCACCCGCATCGCCCTCGAGTCGCAATTCAACCAGGTGGAGGCGTTCCGGAAGGAGCACCGCAACCTGGTCGAGATTTCCTACATCGCCGAGCATGCAACCGTGCCCACGCTGAAGAACCAGCTGTCCGGCCTGCGGCAGACCCAGTCCGTCTATGCCGAGCGCTACCTCGAGCGCCACCCCCGGATGATCGACCTCGCCAACCAGATCACCATTGTCCAGGAGCAGCTCGACAAGGCCATCGACCTGGCCGTGGCGGACCTCGCCACCCGGCTCAGCGAGTCCCGCCAGAGCGAGGCCGACCTGGAGGCCGAATACGCCCGAGCGGAGAAGGAATCGCTCCACCTCGGCGACCTCAGCGTGGGCTACAAGTCGCTCGAGAACCAGGCGGCGGTCGCGAAGTCCAACTACCTCCAGATCCTCAACCGCCTCAACGAGACGACCACCACCCGGAACCTGGAAAAAATCCCGCTGCATCCGCTCGACCCCGCCGTCGTCCCCGGCGCGCCCTACGAGCCGGACTTGCCCCGGATCATCCGCACCAGCCTCGGCGCCGGCCTGCTCGTCTTCTTCGGCGTCGGCCTCGGGCTCAGCTTCCTCGACGACCGCATCAAGAGCGCGTGGGACGTCGAGTCCTTCATCGGCGCCCATTTGCTGGGCATCATCCCCGACCTGTCGGACGTCAAGGAGGACGACAAGTACTCGCTCCTCCTCAACGGCCAGCAGGTGCCGGGCGTCGAGGCCTTCCTCAGCGTCTACAGCTCGGTGAAGATCCACTCGAAGCTCGATTTCCCCAAGTCCATCCTCGTCACCAGCACCATTCCCGGCGAGGGCAAGACCCTCATCTCCTGCAACCTTGCCGGCAGCTTCGCCCGCCACGGCCGGAAGACCTTGCTGGTCGACTGCGACCTGCGCCGGCCGATGCTGCACCGGAACTTCAAGCACGAGAACACCGCCGGGCTCATCACCTGGTACGAGGCCGGCGCCAACCTCGAGGGCGACCTGACGGCCAACGCCAGCCTCGGCATCATCAAGCTGGGCGAGAACCTCTCCCTCCTTTGCTCCGGCGGCCGGTCGAAAAGCCCGACCGAGCTGCTGGAAAGCCATGCGTTCGGCCAGCTGCTCGAGCGGTTGAAGAAGCATTACGACCTCGTGGTCATCGACTCACCCCCGCTCGGCGCCGTCACGGACAGTCTCCTCATCGCCGAGCGCACGGATGAGGTCATTTACGTCTGCCGCTTCAACCGCGCCTACAAGAAGCACATCCGCCTCTACATGAAGGCGCTGCACAACGGCAAAAACGAGGTGCTCGGCGTCGTGCTCAACGGGCTGTCGCCCCGGCGCATCGAGTACTACTCGAACTACCGTTTTTACCGGAGCTACAAGAAGTACTACGGCACCCAGGGCTGAGCCGGGCGCCGCTGCGCGGCGGGTTGATAGTTGCAGGTTGGAGTTGGAAAGCCCGCCCGCCGATCGCCGGATTGGTCTTTCCACTTTCCCCTTTCGACTTTCAACTTTTCCCCCGTGCCCCCGCTCTCCGCGTTCCTTCCCGCCGGGTTCGATCCCCAGCGTCCCCTGGCGCTCATCGCCGGCCAGGGCCTGTATCCGGTGCTCGTCACCTCGGCCGCCCGCCAGGCCGGCGTGCCGCTCCGGCTCATCGCCTTTGACGAGGAGACGCCGCCCGAGCTGATCGCCTCGTTTCCCGAGTCCGACCGCCGCACGCTGCTCGTGGGCCAGCTCGGCAAGATGCTGAAGGCCCTGAAGGAGTTCGACGCCGGCTATGCCCTGATGGCCGGCCAGATCACCCCGCGCCGCCTCTTCAAGGGCCTCCATCCCGACCTCAAGGCCACGAAAATCCTCCTCTCCCTCAAGCGCCGGAACGCCGAGACCATCTTCGGGGCCATCGCCGCCGAGATCACCGACCTCGGCGTCACGCTGCTGGACGCCCGCTCGTTCCTCGACGCACACCTCGCCACGCCCGGCGTCATGACCGGCGGGAAATTCCCCATCGAGCAGGACTACATCGACCACGGCATCCTGATCGCCCGCGAGTGCGCCCGGCTCGACATCGGCCAGGGCTGTGTCGTCCGCCACGGCACCGTGCTCGCGGTCGAGGCCTACGAGGGCACCGACGAGATGCTCCGCCGCGCGGGCGCGCTCAAGTCCGACGGCGCCCTCTTCGTCAAGACCGTCAAGGCGCGCCAGGACTATCGCTTCGACGTGCCCTGCTTTGGCCGGCGCACCCTCGAGACCATGCGCGAGGCCGGCCTGTCCGCCGCCGCCCTCGAGGCGGGGCGCGTCATCATGCTCGACCGTCCCGCCGTGCTGGCCCAGGCGAAAACCTGGGGCATCGACCTCCTCGGTTTCACCTGAGCGCCCTCCCCCGCCGCTTGCGCTTTGCCGGCGGCACCCCCATGTTTCGGGCATGAAACCCGAGGTCGTTACCGTGACCGTCAAGGCCGTGATGCCCACGCCCAACGGCTGCGCCGTGTTCCTCGGCAACGAGGCCAAGACGTTCGTCATCTACGTCGACCACTCGGTGGGCAACGCCATCCAGATGACCCTCGACGGCGTGAAAAAGGAGCGCCCGCTCACCCACGACCTCATCGGCAGCATCATGCTCGGCCTCGACACCCAGCTCGACCACATCGTGATCAACGACGCCAAGGAAGGGACCTTTTTCGCCCGCATCCTCCTCCGGATGGAAAACGAACTGGGGAAGAAAATCATCGAGATCGACGCCCGGCCCAGCGATTCCATCGTGCTGGCCCTCCAGCAGAAGCGCCCGTTGTATGTCGCCCGCGCCGTGTTCGACGCCGCCGAGGACTACACCGAGGTGCTCCGGCAGATGCGCCAGCAGAAGGCGGATGAACCGCCCGAGACGGAAGACTGATCCGGTGGACGCCGCCTCCCGCCTTCCCGCCGGCCACCAGCCCGGCCGCCCGTTGACCGCCTTGGCGCCGATGCAGGATGTGACCGACCTCGCGTTCATGCGCGTCATCGCGCACTACGGCGCACCCGATTTTTTCTTCACCGAGTTTTTCCGCGTCCACGCCCAGTCGCACCCGGAGAAGCACATCCTCCGCTCGATCGACGAGAACACCACCGGGCGGCCCGTCTTCGCCCAGCTCATCGGCGAGGATCTCGCGCACCTCGCCCGCACCGTGGCGGAGCTGCTGCGGCACCCCGTCGCCGGGATCGACCTCAACCTCGGCTGCCCCGCGCCCAAGGTTTACAAGAAGAACGTCGGCGGCGGCCTGCTCCGCGAGCCGGCCCGGATCGCCGAGATTCTCCGCGTCCTGCGCGCCGCCGTGCCCGGCCTGCTCACCGTCAAGATGCGCATCGGGTTCGACGACCTCGGGAACTTTGAGCCGATTCTCGACCTGATCAACGAGCACCGGGTCGACCTCATCACCATTCATGGCCGCACCGTGAAGGAGATGTACCGGGGCGAGGTGCATTACGACGCCATCGCCCGCGCCGTCACCCGCGTCCGGTGCCCCGTCCTCGCCAATGGCAACATTTCCTCTGCGGTCCGCGCCGCGGCCGTCCTGGGCGAGACGCACGCCGCCGGCGTGATGATCGGCCGCCATGCCATCCGCAACCCGTGGATCTTCCGCCAGTGCCGCGAGCAGTTCGTCGGCGATCCCATCACGCGGGTGACCCTGGGTGACGTTCACGAGTACATCGGCCGGCTCTACCGCGCGACCCTGATCGACGGGCTGCCCGAGCGGCTGCACGTCAACAAGATGAAGAAATATCTCAATTTCGTCGGCCAGGGCGTGGATCCCGCCGGGGCCTTCCTGCACGACATGCGGCGCACCGAGAGCGAGGCCGCGCTCTTCGCCGTCTGCGACCGGCACCTGCTGGCGGACGGGGACCGTGAGTTTGCCACCGAGCCCTATCCGGGGGTGATCGCCCGGCCCAACTGCGAGACGCCCTCCGTGTTGCGCGACGGCTGCTCGCTGGAGACCATCACCGCCTGAAGGTCCGCCTCGACTACGGCACCGCCGCCGTGCGCTCGCAGGGGCTCTGCCGGTCATGATCTGGTAGCCACGAGCGTGAGCGAGTGGTCG